>CAZGXU010000023.1:0-32514 GCA_964530075.1 uncultured Thermotogae bacterium | reverse complement strand
GTCACCGCCACCACCGGCACGGGGGAGAGCTCCGACAACGCGGTCAAGGCCTACGTTGACGCCAGGCTGACTTTCGGTCCCGATGGCGAGACAAACCAAGTCGGTGATCCACACCTATTCACTGCTCACCTGGAGATCAACGACGGCAGCGGCTGGCAGGATGCAGAGGGTGAGACAATCAACATCGTGATTATATCCGGCCCTGGCTCATTGACTCCGCCCGGTTCCCCCCCTACCTACTACACGACCGACATCAATGGTGAAGTCCTAGTCACCCTCACCTCCACCGAGCCCGGTGTTACCGTCGTGCGAGCATCGTGGGAGGGGACGGTCCTCGGAACTTCGCTCTCCAGATCGGATCTCACCGACAAGACCTGGTTGAAGCCGGGGTTGAACATCGTCAAGACCGGGCCCACTTCCGTGCTCGTCGGCGAGACCATCACGTATAGCATCACCGTGACCAACACAAGCGGTGTCACCCTACACAACGTCGTCGTCAACGATGCCAAGCTTGGGCTCAACATCAACCTCGGCACATTGGGACCCGGCGCAAGCGTCACGCTCACCCCGGCTCCGACCTACGTCACCAGCGAGTCAGATCTGCCTGGACCGGTCGTGAACACAGCAACCGCCGACAGCGACGAGACCGACCCGGTCAGTGACGATCATACCGTCGAGATCAGGACCCCGCTCGCCGATCTGGTCGTCGACAAGTCGGTCGATGACCCCATCACCAGCGAAGGGGAAACCGTCACGTTCACCATCACTGTGACCAACGACGGGCCCGACACCGCGACCGGGGTTGCCCTTCAGGACGTTCTTCCGCTGGGGCTGCAGTACGTCTCCGACAACGGCGGCGGCGACTACAGCGAGGTCACCAACCGGTGGCAGATCGGCACGCTGACCGTCGGTGCTTCGGCGTCGCTGCAGATCTCGGCCCTCGTCGAGGAGGGGACGCTCGGGACGACGATCACCAACACCGCCCTCGTCATCGAAACCGATGTCGAGGATCCGGACGAGTCGAACAACGAGGACTCGGCCGACGTTACGGTCGTCGCTGCGGACCTTGCGGTGGTCAAGACCGTCGACAACCCGACTCCGGCAGAGGGCGATACAGTCGAATGGACGATCACCGTGCTGAACAACGGGCCCGACGACGCGACCGGCGTTGTGGTCTCCGACATTCTCCCCGACGGTCTCACGTACGTCTCCGACGACGGCGCCGGAACCTACAGCGAGACCTCCGGCGACTGGACGATCGGGCTCCTTCCCGTCGCCGGGTCGCGCACGCTTCACATCACTGCGGAGACCGACCCGGGAACGGCCGGGCAGACGATCGTCAACATCGCCTCGGTCACGGAATCGGATCTTCCAGACCCGAATTCGGCGAACGACGAGGACAGCGCCGAAATCACCGTCGGCGAAGGCGTCGCCGGCGGCGGTGGTGCGATCGAGTGTGAGGACAAGGTGATCATCAATGAGGTCGCGTGGGCCGGCACGGCCGCCAGCCCGGACGATGAGTGGATCGAGCTTCGCAACATCGGGAGCGAGCCGATCGACTTGACCGGCTGGTTGCTGCGATGGCGGAAGAAGGAGCCCGTGACGGCCGACGATTACCGCTGGAAGGTCGTCCCGCTCACCGGCGTCCTCGCACCGCCCGCGCAGTCGGCCTGCGAACTCGCCGAACTCGAGCCGACCCCGTCGATCGAATTCATCAAACGCGACGACGGTCTATCGTGGATGGTGATCGCAAAGCCGATCGACATCGATGAGAGCTACTATCTCCTCGAGCGCGGCAGCGACATGACGGTCCGCAACATCGACGCCGACATCGTCTACGACGACATCGAGCCCTACGAGATGGAGCTCGCCGACGAGGGCGACATCATCGAGCTGCTCGACGCCGACGGGCAGGTGGTCGACACGGCGAACGCGTTCGATTCGCTCACCGGCGGCTGGCCGGCCGGGGACGCGCGAACCTTCGCAACGATGGAGCGGACCGACCCGCTCGGTCCCGATGAGCCGGACAACTGGCACACCAACCTCGGGATCGTCACCCGCGGGGTCGACGCGAACGAAAGGCCGCTCGTCGCCACCGCCGATGTCGTCAACTCCCAGACGCTGGAGGAGATGGACCTCTTCGCCAACTTCCAGCCGTCGCTCACGATGGCCGGACAGCTGGTGGAAATCGGGCTCGACCTGCCGCGAAGCGAGCGGGTGCAGACGGGTTGGCCGTGGATCCGCGTCAGCCAGCCGACGACGGTCGCTTCCGGCGGCGTCGCCGGTGCCGGCGGAGGGATCGAACCGGTCTACTCGTTCACCAGCCGCTACGACAACGGTCTCTACCTACTCGGGATCGACACGGCCGGACTCCCGCCGGGCGACTACTTCGTCTGGGCCGTCTACGGCGAAGGGGAGACCGTCCTCGTCCCGCTCACCATCCGTTAGCGAAACCGACGACCAACAGGACGGAGGCTCCGATCGACCCCGATCGGAGCCTCTCCTTTGTCCCGGTTGTCCGCCCCGCGCCCCCTCCCGTATGATCCCGCCGTGATGTCACAGACGCCCGATCGTTCGACCCGAACTCTCACGCGCGAGTTCCTGCGGCAGTCGGTCATCGCCGGCGCTCGCCGCGTCATCGCCCATCGGGATCACCTCGACCGGATCAACGTCTTCCCGGTGCCCGACCGAGACACGGGGACGAACCTCGCCCTGACCATGACCGCGATCGTCGACGGACTGAAGCGGCCGCTTCCCTCCCTCGCCGCCGTCAGTTCGTCGATCGCCTCCAGCGCGCTGGACGGCGCCCAGGGAAACTCCGGGGTGATCTTCGCTCAGTTCTTTCAGGGGTTGCGCGAAGGGTTCAGCGATTCGGTTCAGGTGTCGGTGCGCCGATTCGTCGAGGCCTTCCGCCGCGCGTCGACGCGGGCGCGCGAGGCGCTCGCCCAGCCGCGCGAGGGAACGATCCTGACGGTGATCAGCGACGTCGCCGAGCACCTTTCCAGGCAAGCGGAGCGACTCCCCGACTTCAGGGCCCTGTTGGACGAGGGGCTCCGCGTCGCCAGGGAGTCGCTCGCCGGGACGACGGACCGCCTCGCGGCGCTGAAGCAGGCCGGGGTCGTCGACGCGGGGGCGCTCGGCTTCGTTCACTTCCTCGAAGGGATCCGGGATTTCCTCCATCGCGGCCCGGAAGAGGTCCCCGTCCCGACGGCGGATGAGCCCTCCGTTCCGCCTCCGAGTCCCGCCCCCCACCGGCTCGACTTTCGGTACTGCGTCGAAGCGGTCGTCCGCGGCGAGCGGATCCCTCAGAGGGAGATAATCGAGCGTCTATCGACCCTGGGCGACTCGGTCGTCGTCGCTGCGACCGACACCGAGATCCACGCCCACGTCCACAGCAACGTGCCGGCGTACGTCCTCGCCGTGCTCGCGGAGCACGGAGACGTGCGGAACCCCGCAGTGGAGGACATGCTCGCCGTGGTCGCCGGTGAGCCGGCGGCTCAATCCCGCAGCGGGATCGCGCTCGTCACCGACTCGGCCTGCGACCTCCCGATGGAGTTTCTCACGGAGCGGAGGATCCACGTCGTTCCGGTCCGGCTCTCGTTCGGAGACGACGTCCTTCTCGACCGCGTCGACATCACACCGGCTGAGTTCTACGCCCGACTGAGGACGTGCCCCGCCCTTCCCAAGACGTCACAACCCCGCCCGACCGACTTCCTCCTGCTCTACCGATACCTGACGCGGACGCACGAAGGGATCGTCTCGGTCCACCTCTCGGCCGAACTCTCCGGAACGTGGCAGGGCGCGCAGTCCGCGGCGACACAAGTCAGTGAGGAGAGCGGTGTGCCGATCGAGGTCGTCGACTGCCGTTCCGCCTCGGGCGCCGAGGGGCTCGTCATCTGGGCGGCGTCAAGGGCGATCGAAGCGGGGTGCACGCTCGTCGATTGCGCCGAGATCGCGCGAGAGACAGCGCGTAACACCCGCATCTATGTCTACGTCCCCACGGTCGAGTACTTCGTCCGCGGCGGGCGGCTCGCTCCGTTCAAAGGGCGACTCGCGAGGCTTTTGCACATGTGCCCGGTCCTCGCGGGCGCGGACGGGGGCATCGCGCCGGCCGGGAAGGCATTCGGTAAGCGGGCGGCGCGACGACGCGTCCTTCGAGAGGTCCTGCGGCTGGCGCGCAGGATGGATCGGCCGATGTTCGTCGTCAGCCATTCGGCGGCTCCGGCGTTGGCCGAGGCGTATCGCGCCCGGCTCCTTCTCAGCGCGGGCGACCCACGCGTGTGGGTCACCGACACCGCGCCGGCCATCGGGAGCCACGCCGGCCCCGGCGGCGTCGCCATCGCCGTCACGGACGCGGGTCCCATCGACCGGGCGATCGAAGTCAGGAGCGGATCGTGACCCTCGCCGCGATGTTCGTCCTCTCGTACTTGATCGGCGCATTCCCGTCCGCCGTCGTCGTCGGTCGCCTCATGGGAGGGATCGACGTCCGTCGTCACGGAAGCGGCAACGCCGGAGCCACGAACGCATGGCGCGTCCTCGGTTGGCGGGGAGGGCTCCCGGTGGCGTTCATCGATGTCGCCAAGGGAGCCGTCGCGGCCGTCGGGATCGTCCGTCTTCCGCTCGGTCCTCTTCCATTGAGCCTCGAGGTCGTCGCCATCCTGTGCGGTCTCGCCGCGGTGCTGGGGCACGTCTTCCCGGTCTACACCGGATTTCGCGGTGGGAAGGGGGTCGCGACGGCCGGTGGAATGCTGATCGCGACCGCGCCGGTCCCCGTCGGCTGTGCGCTTGGCGTCTTCCTCATCGCGCTCTTCCTGTCCGGTAGGGTCTCCGTCGGCTCGATCCTCGCGGCATGGACGATCCCCGTCTCCGCGCTGTTGCTCGACCTGTTCACGGATCTCGGGTATCCTCCGCTGCTGATCGGGTTGACCGGCGGCCTGGCGGTGTTCATCCTCTACACCCACCGAACCAACATCGTCCGCCTCCTGAAGGGCGAGGAGCGCTCGTTCCCCCGCCTGCAGCTCTGGAAGCGCCTCCTCCGCTGACGGGACCACACCGCGCACCCGATATTGCCGTACTGTACTGTGTTTGACGCGATTCGGGCGGGGTGCTACAATCGGGCCGGCTCTCGGCCAAGGAGATGAGATGGAAAAGGACCCGCTGCGTGAGATGCGAAACCGGAATCTCCGCAACATCGCCTTCATCACGATCGTCGTGATCCTCGGCCTGATCCTGCTTCAGTCCTGGTTCGGTCGGGACAGCGGGCAGAACGAGATCAGTTGGAGCCTGTTCCGCAACTTCGTCGAGACCGGGCAGGTCGCTCAGGTCACGATCAAGGACAACATCGCCCAGGCGGTGCTCGTCGACGGGAGTACCCTGACGGCGCAGCTCCCCGAGGACGTGACGCTCTACTCCAAGCTCCTGGACGACAACGTTCCGGACATCACCTACGAGCCCCCGTCGAGCGGCAGCATCTGGACGTCGATCCTCATCTCGATGCTACCGATCGTCCTGCTGATCGCCGTCTGGGTCTACATCATGCGGAGGACCCAGGCCGGCGGAGGGGCCCTGTCGTTCGGACAGTCGAAGGCGAAGCTCGTTCGCCCTGAATCGACCGAGGTCACGTTCGCCGACGTCGCGGGGATCGACGAGGTCAAGGAAGAGGTCGAGGAGATCGTCGACTATCTGAAGGATCCCAAGCGATTCGGGAAGCTCGGCGCCGAGGTCCCCAAGGGCGTCCTCCTCGTCGGGGCACCGGGAACGGGGAAGACGCTCCTCGCGAAGGCGATCGCCGGTGAGGCGAAGGTCCCGTTCTTCTCGATCAGCGGCTCGGACTTCGTCGAGATGTTCGTCGGCGTCGGAGCGGCGCGGGTCCGCGACATGTTCGAGAAGGCGAAGGCGAGCGCGCCGTGCATCATCTTCATCGACGAGATCGACGCCGTTGGACGGAAGCGCGGCGCCGGGCTCGGCGGCGGCCACGACGAACGCGAACAGACGCTGAACCAGCTGTTGGCCGAGATGGACGGGTTTCAGCCGAACAAGGGGATCATCCTCATCGCTGCGACGAACCGTCCGGACGTCCTCGATCCGGCCCTCCTGCGACCGGGGCGATTCGACCGCCGAATCACCGCGCCGCGGCCCGATCTGAAGGGGCGCGAGGAGATCCTGAAAGTGCACTTGCGGAACAAGAAGGTCGCCGAGGACGTCGACACCGCCATTCTCGCCCGACGGACCCCCGGGTTCGTCGGCGCGGACCTGCGCAATCTATGCAATGAGGCCGCCCTCCTCGCAGCTCGCAACGACAAGGAGGCGGTCGAGATGGCCGACTTCGAAGAGGCGACCGACCGGGTGATCGCTGGCGTCCGCCGCAAGGGGATCGTCCTCGGTCCGGACGTGCGCGAGCGGATCGCCTACCACGAGTCGGGACACGCGCTCGTCGGCTGGCTCCTACCGCACGCTTATCCGGTCCACAAGATTTCGATCATCCCCCGTGGCGACGGCGCGCTCGGCTTCACGCTGCAGCTCCCTCTCGAGGACAAGTACATCGTCTCCGAGGACGAGCTGAGGGACACCCTCGTCACCCTCTTCGGCGGCCGAGCGGCGGAGGAGATCGTCTTCGACGAGCTGACGACCGGCGCGCACGACGACCTGAAGAAGGCGACCGACCTCGCCAAGCGGATGATCGTCGAGTACGGGATGAGCGACAAACTCGGTCCGATCAGCCTCGCTCGCGAGCGCGTCGATGTCTTCCTCGGTGAGGAGATCGTCAAGAGCGACGAGCACTCCGAGGAGCTGTCGGCGCTCGTCGACGGGGAGATCCGCTCACTGATCGGCCGCTCCTACGAGAAGGCGAAGGGCCTTTTGAAGAGCAACCGGTCGGTCCTCGATCGCCTGGCGAGCGAGCTCCTCGATCGTGAGGTGATCGCCGGCGCTGAGCTGGAGTCCCTCTTCCGATCGCTCGTCCCCTCTCCGGCAGCGGGATGATGGACTCGACGCGCATCACGCCCGAACGGGTCCGATCCTGCCTCGAATCCGTCATCGACCCGGAGCTGGGAATCAACATCGTCGATCTCGGCCTGATCTACGGGATCCGCATCGGAGAGAACCGGATCGAGGTCGACATGACGTTGACGAATCCCGGCTGTCCGATGGTCGGGATGATCGCCGCGGAGGTCGAGCAAGCCGTGCGCGCGGCGTTCGAGGAAATCGACGATGTCGAGGTGAGCCTCGTCTTCGATCCTCCGTGGACTCTCGCCCGCCTGTCGGAGGCGGCCAAGGAGTCGCTCGGCTACGAGGGCTAGTCCTCCGAGGGCGTCCCTTTGGCCTCCTCCCCTCGGAACCGCGTGAGCAATGCCCAAAGCGGCGTGAAGCGAACGTACGCAGCGTAGGCACCGACGCCCACGACGACCGGCACGAAGACGGCGATCGGCCCGCCTCCGACGAGCAGCCGACGGGTCACCCACGTGAGCCCGTAAAGGAGCCCGGCTCCGAGCGAGATGAGGGCGAGATGCCCTCCCGGCAGCCTCATTCGAGGGATCAGGAAGAGCCCGAGCATCGCTCCGTTCACGACGCCGGAGATCGCCGTCGCAAACGCCAGACCGGCCTCCCGCATCGTCGATACGAGCAGCAGGTCGAGAGCCACGTTCGTCCCAACAGCGGCGACGGCGGCGAGGAGCGGAAGGCGCGTGCGCTTCAGCGCGTAGAACGCCCGGGAGAAGAGATAGACCAGGCCGTACGGGAAAAGACCGATCAGGTAGAAGGAGAGAACGCGGGCCGTCCGGAGCGTGTCCTCCGGCGTGAACGACCCGTGCTCGAACAGGAGTCGGACGACGTCCGCTCCGATCACAAGCAGTCCGACCATCGCCGGGAGCAAGACGAGCGCGCTGAGCGCGATCCCCTCGCTCAGGTAGGAAGAGAACCGCGGGGCGTCCTCCCGCGCCCACGCCTCGGAGAACCTCGGAAGGAGCGCGGTGGCGACGCTTACGGCGAACACGCCGAGCGGGAGCTGGAAGAGCCGCATCCCGTACTGGAGCGACGCGATCCCCCCGTCGCCGAGATAGGAGGCCAACTTGTTGTCGACCAACAGGTTGACCTGCGTGACGGTCAAGGTCAGGACCGCCGGAGCCATCAGGCGGATCAACCGGCGGATCTCCGGGTGGATCGGCCAGAACGTGAGGCGGAACCGAAAGCCAACGCGGAAGAGGGACGGAAGCTGCGCGAGAAGCTGCCCGGCCCCTCCGATCAGCGCCCCCACTGCGAGGCCGAGGACCGGTTGTTGGGAGAACCGCGGCGCGAGGAGGAGGACCCCGAGGATCATCCCCACGTTGAACCAAACCGGCGCCAGAGACGCCGCGAAGAAGCGGCGATGCGAGTTGAGGATCCCCATGAAAACCGCGGCGAATCCGACCAACGCGATGAACGGGAAGACGATCCGCGTCAGACCGACGGCGAGCGACAGCTTCTCCGGACCGAACCCGCTGGCCAAGAACGGGACGTACGTCGGAGCGAGCCAGACCCCGAGGCCGACGACCGCAGCGAACAGAAGGATCAACCAAGAGAGAAGCCCGCTCGCGAATCGGTCGGCGTCTTCGCCGGAGACTCCCAGCCCCGTGTAGAGGGGAACGAACGCCGTCGATAACGCCCCCTCGGCGAGAAGCTGGCGCAGGAAGTGTGGAACAAAGAACGCGATCAGGAACGCGTCGTAGGCGCCGCTCGCCCCGAAGCGATCCGCGATCGCCACGTCCCGCAGCAAGCCCAACAGGCGCGAGATGCCGGTCGCGAGCGCCATCATCAAGACGTCGCGGGCGAGCCGCCTCATGGAGAGAGCGGGACGAGGCAGAGGGCTAGTCCGTACAGGTCCCCGGACCCCAGCCGGTAGACCGAGGACGAATCTCGGACGATGAGCGCGTTCTCGCCGCACTGGCTGAGCACGATCGCGTCCCGAATCGGAGCCGACATCGACGTCAGGAACGAGATCAGGTCCCCGGGAATCTCCCCTTCGCTCCCCGACTCGCTGACGAAGTTGAGGAGCGTCAGTCCACCGTGCCAGTCCGTCGCGAGAACGGCCCAGCCGCCCCGGGCGTCCGCCGAAGAGGGCTCCGGCGCTGCGGTGGGGACGCCGGAATCGACCAGGACCGGACCGGCCGAAAAGGCGTGGGCGAAGACGGCTCCCTCCGGACCGACGCCGCACTCCAGGGAGAGCGCGTCTCCCAACCGGACGAGCGACAGGCGGGCTTTGGCCTCGCCGCTCGCCACGAGGAGCGTCGCCGTCGGATCGGCCGTCACGAACGGACCTTCGTAGACGGAGACGACCCGACCGCTTCGCACTTTGACGACGATGAACGACCCGGGCACCCCGCGGGCGATCGTCCCGACGTAACCGGTCGGGTAGGCGATCACTTCGCCGTACAGGAGCGGGCGGTTGACGTCGTCGATCGGAATCCGTCTCCCTCCGTGCTTCGCGTAGATCGTCGCACCGGCGGAGAAGTACGTCCACCAGCCGAACAGGTCGAGCCCCAGTCCGTCGTGCGCCTCGCCGTCGACGGCGTACGGCGTCCCCTCGATGACCAGCAAGTCGACCGGGAGCGGCGTGCGCGGACAGCCGAGGTTGATCGCCGCGACGGCGTCCGAGGAACGGGCGAGTTCCTCGATCGAGGCGAGGGTGCCGAACGCCGTCGAGGGGAACGAAGGAACGAGTCGGTATCGGTCTCTCCACGCTTCGACGTAGATCCAGTCCGCATGCACCCTCCCGGTCGACCCCACGGTCGCCAACTCGTGCAAGACCAGCCCCTCGCCGATCTGAGTGATCGCCTCCGTCTCGGGCCGGTCGGCCATCTCGAGGCAGAAGGAGTAGAAGCCCGAGCACTCGTACGTCTGCGTACGGACGGTCGCCTCCTCCTGGAGCGTGATCCAGACGTCGACGCAGCTCGGAGTCCCGAACCGGAGGCGAAGGCTCTCGACCCCCTCGTCCCCGAGCACGATCAACCGGGGTTGGACCTGCGAGCGGCAGTGATGGATCTTGAGCAGAACCTCGGTCCCGTCGTCGGACTCATCGATCGCGATCGGAACGAACCCGTCGAAGCGGAGGACGACGCGCTCCGCCGTCGCCTCGACGTCCTCCAGCATCGCGGTGACCGTCTCCACGTACCACGTCTCTCCGACGCGATGGATCTCGCCGCCGACGAGCCCGACCATCCACTCGAGCGTCGCGTACGGAATCCCGTTCCGAACCGCGTACCGATCGGCGTCCAGGTCCCGCCGACCGTCGCGCCAGCGAAGGACGAGCCGCCCGTCGACGACCGACGTTTCGATCCCGACGGCGAGCCCGAACTCCTCGATCGGAACGAGGATCGATCCGCCCTCCGCGAGGATCGGCTGAGTCAACGCGACGGGCGAATCGTCGACGGAAATGGAGACCGCGATCACGCAGGTCGAGCACGAAACGACGAGGAGGAAGCAGACAGCGATCCCCCCGACCACCCCGCGTCTCATCGAGGGCTACTCCTCCTTTGCGCCCTCCTCGTCCACCTGTATTCGGACCTCGACCGAGAGGTCCTTGTACAGGTTGATCGTCACGGCGTGCGGACCGAGCGTCTCGATCGGATGCTCGAGCCAAACCCGCGACGCCTCGATGGGCTCGCCCAACAACTCCTCGACCTGTCCGGCGATGTCCTCCGCGCGCACCGAACCGTACAGGCGGTCGTCGTCGTGTGCCTTCCGCTCGAAGCGGAGCGTCCGATCGGCCAGTTTGTCACGCAGAATCCGGGCCTTCTCCTCCCGCTGAAGGAGTTCGGCCTCGTGGGCCACCCTCTCCTTCGCGAAACGGGCCACGTTGTGCTCCGTCGGCGGGACGGCGAGCCCGCGAGGGAGCAGGTAGTTCCGCGCATAGCCGTCGGCCACGTTGACGATCTCGCCGACGTGGCCCAGCCGCTCGACGGTCGTTGTCAGCAGTACCTTCGCAATCGTAATCACCCCGGTTCCCGTACCGCGTGATTGTAGAAACCCCGCATCTCTTCGTCAAACCGCGCCTCTGCCGGCATGCGGGGCCGATGGTATACTGTCAACCGATGATCGATCTGAAGGAGTGGGTGGGCCGGCGCGATCGGGTGCTGGTGATGGGAATCGTCAATGCGACCCCGGATTCGTTCTACGACGGCGGCCGTTTCATTTGCTCTGGGGATGCAATCGCGCACGCCCTGCGGATGGTCGACGAGGGGGCCGACATCGTCGACGTCGGTGGGGAATCGACGCGGCCCGGGTCCCGGCCGATCTCCGTCGAGGAGGAGATGGACCGCGTCCTCCCCATCGTGGAGGGGATTCGGGCGCGAAGCCCGGTTCACATCTCCATTGACACGACCAAGGCGGACGTCGCTGCAGAGGCGGTCTCACTCGGGGCCGGGATCGTCAACGACGTCAGCGCTCTCCGATCCGACGAGCGGATGGCCGCGGTCGCCGCGCGCGCAGGCTCGTTCGTCGTCCTGGTGCACATGCAGGGGAGCCCGGAGACGATGCAACAGAAGCCGACTTACAGGGACGTCGTCGAGGAGGTCCGCTCGTTCCTCGCCGAGAGGATCCGGGCCGCGGCCGAGGCGGGAATCGCCGAGGGGAGGATCTTCGTCGATCCGGGGATCGGTTTCGGCAAGACCCTCGACCACAATCTCACCCTCCTCCGTGACCTCACGAGCCTGGCCGCCCTCGGTCGACCGATCCTCGTCGGCCTGTCGCACAAAGCGTTCCTCGGGGCGATCCTGGACGCCCCGCCGGACGAACGGGTCGAAGGGACGATCGCCGCCAACACCGTTGCGATCCTTAACGGAGCGTCGATCATCCGGGTTCATGACGCAAAGGAGGGAAGGCGGACGGCCGACGTTGCAACCCGCCTTCGAAGCCATGTCGCTGCGAGTGACTGAGTTCCTGGCGAGCCCCGGGCGCCGTTTCCCGATCGCGATCACGCTGAGAGGCGGCCACGACCCCGAGAGCCTGTGCTCGGTCGAATCGATCGAGCTCACAGGCGAGGCGTTCGCCCAGCTGGCGACCCTGTACCTCGAGGTGACCCTCCGCGCGAGGCTGATCCAACCCTGTCGGCGCTGCCTCGAGCCGGTCAAGACGACGCTGGAGCTCGACGAACCGTTCGAGGTGCCGATCCCGCCGAACGCCGAGTCGGTCGACCTGTTGCCGATCGCCCTCCGCCTCGTCCTCTCCGCCCACGAGCCGAACGTCCTCTGCCGCGACGACTGCCGCGGCCTCTGTCCCGCCTGCGGGATCGACCTCAACCGGCACCCGGACCACGTCTGCGAATCGGATGAAAGCAAGCGGACGACGTTGAGGGATCTCCTGACATGACGGGGAAGTTCGTCGCGCTCGGCTTCGACCCCGGCTTGGCAACGACCGGCTACGGGATCGTCCGCACCGCCGGCAACGGGTGGGAGGTCGTCGCCGGCGGGGTGATCGAGACGGAGAAGGGGATCTCCCGAGCCGATCGGCTGTACGCGATCTACCGGGAGGCGCGCGCCTTGATCGAGGCGTACCGTCCGGACGGCGTTGCGATCGAGGAGATCTTCCTGGCGACGAACGCGCGGACTGCCATGCGCACAGCGGAGACCCGCGGCGTCCTCCTGATGGCCTCCGCGGACCTCTCGATCCGCGGCTATACGCCGCTGCAAGTCAAGAAGCGGATCGCCGGCTACGGGAAGGCGCCGAAGTCGCAGGTTCAGGCGATGGTCCAGCGCCTCCTCCGGCTGCCGGAGATCCCGAAGCCGGACGACATGGCCGACGGGCTGGCCCTGGCGCTCTGCTACCTGCTCGACCGACAAGGAGTGCAATCGACGGAAGATGCCTACCTATGAGGAGATCCTTCGTATCCCCGATCGGCTCGACGAGAAGCGTGCCCTGTTGTTCGACGGCCACTCGCACGTCTATCGAGCCTTCTACGGGATCCCGGATCTGACGACCCGCGCCGGACAGCCGGTCAACGCCGTCTACGGATTCTGGCGGATCCTCCTCCGCACGCTTCGCGACTACCCTTCGGCCTACGCCGCCGTCGTCTTCGACGCGGGCGGGGTGACTTTCCGTCACGAGCTCTACTCTGAGTACAAGGCGAACCGAAAGCCGATGCCCGAAGAGCTGGCGACGCAGCTGCCGTGGATCGAACGTCTCCTCGCCGCGCTCGGCATCCCGACGCTCTCCGTCCCCGGCGTCGAGGCCGACGACGTCCTCGCGTCGATCTCCGTGCGAGCGGCGGAGCGCGATCTGACCTGTCTGATCGCCACATCCGACAAGGACATGGCGCAAGTCGTCTCCGATCGGATCTTTCTCCTCCGGCCGGGGGGGCGCGGCGTCGACGCCGCGCAACAGCTTCTCGATCCGGCGGGCGTCGAGGCGAAGTACGGCGTCCCACCCGAGCGGATCGTCGATTTCCTCTCGCTGGTCGGCGACACGTCGGACAACGTCCCCGGGGTCCCCGGGGTCGGCGACAAGACGGCTGCGCGTCTCCTCCAACAGTTCGGCTCCCTGGAGGCCGCGCTCGATGCGGCCGACCGGGTGAAGAACCGGCGCGTCGCCGCGGGGCTCGCGAATCACAGAGAGGACGCCGAACTCGCCTGCCGGCTGATCCGCTTACGATCCGACATCGAGATCAGCGACATCCCCGAAACCTGCCGCTTGCGCGGGATCGACCTCGACGGACTGGCTCGCGTCTTGACCGAATTGGAGTTCGCCACCGCCCTGAGCGAGTTGGGCCTCGAGCCGGCCGCAACGGTCGATCGCCCGCCGCCCGAGCCGACACGGCCCGTTGCGTATCACAAGGTCCTCGACCGCGATGCCCTCGTCGCGCTCGTCGGGGAGATGGGGAAGGCGGAGCTCGTATCGCTCGATCTGGAGACGACGAGCCTCGATCCGATGGAGGCGCGGATCGTCGGGGTCGCGCTCTCGCTGGAGCCGTACGTCGGCTACTACGTCCCGATCGGGCATGAGGGGCTCGGCGCTCCGGTTCAGCTCTCGCTTTCCGTGGTTCTCGACGCCCTCCGGCCGATCATCGAAGGAGAGGCCCCGCCGATCATCGGGCAGAATCTCAAGTACGACCTGATCGTCCTCCGCCGACACGGCGTGAATCCGCGCGGGATCTCGTTCGATTCGATGATCGCCTCGCACCTGGTCCACCCCGAAGAGCGCCGGCACAACCTCGAGCAGATCGCCGCGAGCTACCTCGGTCACGCGATGCTTACGTACGAGGAGGTCGCCGGGAAGGACGGCCCGTTCGCCGCGGTCCCGATCGATCGGGCGACGGAGTACGCCGCCGAGGACGCCGAGATTGTCCAACGGCTCTACCCTCCGCTGACGCGAGATCTCGAGGAGAGGAACCTGACGCGGCTGTTCCGCGAGGTCGAGATCCCGCTGATCCCGGTCCTCGCGCGGATGGAGGAGCACGGCATCCTCATCGACAGCGACGTTCTCAGCGCGCAGGGCGACGAGATCCGGACCGAGCTCCAGATCGTCGAGGCAGACCTGATGGATCTCGCCGGCGGGCCGTTCAATCCCAATTCCCCGAAGCAGGTCGGCGAGATCCTGTTCGAGCGATTCGGGCTGCCGGTCATCGATCGGACGAAAACCGGCCCCTCGACGAGCGCTCGGGTCCTTTCCATCCTCGCGGAGCAGCACCCGTTCGCGGGGAAGCTCCTCGCGCACCGAGAGCTGCAGAAGCTCTTGACGACCTACATCGACCAGCTCCCGAAGGCCATCCACCCGTCGACCGGGCGGATCCACACGAGCTTCCACCAGACAGCGACCGCCACGGGACGACTCTCCTCGTCCGAGCCCAACCTACAGAACATCCCGACCCGAAGCGAGATCGGCGGCCGGATCCGGGCCGCGTTCGTCGCTCCCGAGGGGTCGGCACTCGTCGCCGCCGACTACTCGCAGATCGAGCTTTGCTTGCTGGCCCACTTCTCCGAGGACGAGCGTTTGATCGAAGCGTTCCACGCCGGACTCGACCTCCATCGGCTGACGGCGAGCGTCGTGTTCGGCCTCCCGGAGGGACAGGTCCCAGATCGACTGCGCGATGCGGCCAAGCGGATCAACTTCGGGATCCTCTACGGGATCAGCCCGTTCGGACTGGCGCGGGATCTGGGAATCCCGCAGTCGGAGGCGAAGGGGTACATCGACCGCTTCTTCTCGGCGTACCCCGGTGCCAAGGCGTACATCGACCGGATGATCGAGCGAGCGACCGAGGCGGGCTACGTCGAGACGATCCTCGGCCGCCGGAGGGCCCTCGCCAACCTCACGTCGCGGAACGTCGCACGCCGCAACTTCGACCGCCGGAACGCGATCAACACCCCGATTCAGGGGAGCGCGGCCGACCTGATCAAGCTGGCGATGATCGAGATCGATCGGTGGATCGAGGATCGGCGCATCGCCGTCAAGATGATCCTTCAAATTCACGACGAGCTCGTCTTCGAGATCGAGGAGGAGACCCTCGATGAGGCGACGGCGGTCATCGCGGAGAAGATGGAGGGGGTACTCCCCCTCCGCGTTCCCCTGTCCGTCAAGGTGGCGTCGGGACACGATTGGAGTCAGATCTAGCGATGGAGCACCGAGCGCGACCGGAGATCCTCACGCGGGAGCGGATCGACGCGAAACCTTCGCGGAGGGGCTGTGTACGTGGTTGCGAGGTACCCTCGGAGCAGATGATGACGAAACGCGTTCTCGCGTGTGTGGCCGTGGCGGTGGTATGTCTTGGGCAGATCGCGCTCGCCCTTCCCGATCTCGTCGTCTCCCGCTTGGAGATCTCGCCCGCGGCCCCGACGGACGGCGCCCTCGTGACGTTGACGACCACCATCGAAAACACCGGCAACAGCGACGTGGAAGATCCGTTCTTCGTCCGGTTCAGCGTCGACGACCGAGAGATCGACCTCGTCTCGCTCACCCCCCTCGGCAGCGGCCGGACCAAGAACCTCACGACGACGTGGACGGCGGCGGCCGGCCCGCACGTTCTGTCCGTAGAGGTCGACGGGCCGTTCGACCGCGTCGAAGAGGCCGACGAGCTGAACAACACGCGATCCCTGCAGGTAAACGTCCGGCTCGGCGAAGAGGCCTTGGCCGCCCTGGCGCCGTTGAAGATCGCCGTCGCCCGATTCGACGACACGAGCGACGCGGGGTTTGTCAACGTCGGGGAAGGCGTCGCCGACGAGTTGATCGATCGCTTCACAGTGAGCGGGTTGAGGGTTCTCGATCGCGCCGAGCTGGATGCGGTGATGCAAACGAATGGGCTCAATCCCGCGTTGCCGGCCGACGTCGCCTTGGCGGGCCGGCTCATCGGAGCCGACCTCCTCGTCCTCGGATCGGTCGTCGGCGTGGGGGCGGAAGAGCGGTCGCTCAGCCTTGGGTTCCTCCGCGTCGACAACGCCTCCGCGGACGTCCTCCTGTCCGCGCAGATCCTCGATGTCTACAGCGCGCAGGGCCTGTCCTTCGCGTCGGCGGAGGGTCACCATGAGGGAACGACCGGCTTCTCGATCGACCTCGGCCAGCTGCTCTCGTTTCTCACCACGGGATCCTCCGAGGTCTGCGCCGGCGGTCTGCAGGCCGACCGCGCTTGGTACAACTCCGGGCAGACTGTCCTCCTCGGGTACCACAACGACGGGGTGCCGGGATGGTTGGGTGTCGAGATCTATTCGTCGACGGGCGCGTTCCTGAAGTGGCTCGGGTGGCGGTTCATCGATACCGACGAGTGCGAAACGTGGTCCTGGGATCAACGAATCGCGTCCGGCCTTCCGATGAGCCCGGGAATTTACACGGCGAAGCTGTGGGACGGGACATCGCACATCGACTCGGTGGGGTTCCAGATCCGGCCGGGGATCAGCCTGTCGATTCCCGCGGCCGAGGAGATCACCGTGGGCAGCCCGGGGTTCGACGAGACCGTCGTCGGCACGGCGATGAATCAGGCGATCGACCGCCTGGCCTCCGCGCTCCTTCTCTCCATGGAGGACCTTGCGCCGGCGGTGCTCCTCGACCGGGCGGCGCCGTTGGCCGCCGGGGCGACGTTCGCCCCGCGGGCGGGGCAGATCGCGGCGATCCTTCCCGACGGTAGGATCGCGATCAACCTCGGCGCGTCCTCCGGCGTGACGGAGGGCGACGTCTTCGAGGTCCTCGAAGTGAAGAACCTCGTCCTCGACCCGAAGACGAGCGAGATCCTGGCCTACGACGTCCTTTCGGTGAAGGGGGAGATCACCGTCAGCGAGGCTCGCGAACAGGTCTCCTACGCTGTGCCCACCGGTGATTTCGTGCCGATCATCGGAGACGTCGTCCGCGGCGTCCCGTAGCTCGCATTCGCCGCCCCGGTTGGATAGACTCGCGCGCGATGAGCCGGAGAACCGTTCTCGCGATCGTGGTCCTCACCGTCGTCGCCTGTCTGTGCCTTCCCGCCTTCTCCGGCGAAGCGATCTACCCCCTCGCCTTCCCGATGCCGATGTTCACCCTCTCCGGAGCGCGGTCGCTCCGATGACTCCTCTCTTCGGCACCGACGGGGTGCGCGGCCGGGCGAACGACCTCCTGACGCCCGAACTCGCCGTCGCTCTCGCCCGAGCCGCGGCGACTCGGATTCTCCCGGGAGGCGGTCGGGTCATCATCGGGCGCGACACGCGGGTCAGCGGTCCGATGCTCGAGGCGGCACTCGCCTCAGGATTCGCTTCCGCCGGCGCGGACGTCCGACTCGCCGGGATCATTCCCACCCCGGCGATCTCGTTCCTGATCAAGGACGAGCGCGCCGACCTGGGCGCCGTCATCTCCGCCTCCCACAATCCGCCGGAAGACAACGGGATCAAGTTCTTCAACCGGCGCGGGATGAAGCTCGACATCGGGGAAGAGGAGGCGATCGAGGCGGTCATCGACGATGGGCCTCCGCCGGCCGCCCGGATCGGGACGATCGCCCCGCTCGACGCCGCGGGCACGAGATACGCCGCCTTTCTCGCCGGCGTCATCGACGTGGAACGCGTCGATTTCTCCGGGACGACGATCGTCGTCGATTGCGCGTACGGCGCCACCGCGAGGATCGCCCCGCACGTCCTCCGCCGCCTCGGTGCGCGCGTCGTCGCGTTGCATGACGACTTCAACGGAAACCGGATCAACCAGGATTGCGGCTCGACCTGTCTCGCTCCGCTCCGCCGCGCCGTGCACGAGCACGAGGCCGACCTCGGGATCGCGTTCGACGGCGATGGGGATCGCGTCCTTCTTATCGATTCGGACGGGGAGACGATCGGCGGAGACCATATGATCGGGATCGCGGCGCTCCACATGGCCGGGACCGGGACCCTCTCTCCGCCCGTCATCGTGACGACGGTCATGAGCAACCTCGGACTCGAGACGTGCCTCGCCGGTCACGGCATCGAGGTCATTCGAACCCCCGTCGGCGACCGCTACGTCTCACAGGAGATGTGCGACGTCGCCGCGCTTCTCGGCGGCGAGCCCTCCGGGCACATCGTCTTCTCGGAGCACTCGCCGACCGGAGACGGGATCCTGACCGCGGTGAAGCTCCTCGAAATCGCACATCGGCAAGGGATCGATCTCGGGACGCTCGCCCGCTCGATCCCTCTCTACCCGCAGATCCTTCGCAACATCCCTTGCGCGTCGCCTGCGGAGCTGATGGAGGACGTACGCGTCCGAGACGCGATCGCGCGGGCGCGAGAACGGCTCGGCGCGAACGGTCAGGTCCTCGTGCGAGCGTCCGGGACGCAATCGCTCGTCCGGATCCTGGTCGAGGCGAGCGACAGGGCGGAGTGCGAGCGGATTGCCGACGCGATCGAAGGGGCGCTCCGCGCCGCCGAGACCTAGCGATCCGGGCTACGCCCCTCGTCCCTCCGCGCGCTCGTCGAACGGGTACGTCAGCACGGGATCCCTCGCCGCGCGCGTCTGATCGAGACGGCGGACCGGCGCCCGATGCGGCGCCTCGTGAAGGAGCTCCGGATGCTCCCGCGCCTCGAAAGCGATCCGCTCCATCGCCTCGGCGAACCGGTCGAGTCCTTCCTTTCCCTCGGTCTCCGTCGGCTCGATCATCAGCGCCTCGCGGACGATCAGGGGGAAGTAGATCGTCGGAGGATGGAACCCGTAGTCGATCAGACGCTTGGCGATGTCGAGCGTGCTGATCCCGTCGGCGAGCCCCTTCCCGGACAGGACGAACTCGTGCTTGCACAGCCGATCGTAGGGAAGAGGGTAGGTCCGCTTCAGACGCTCCTGGAGGTAATTCGCGTTCAGTACCGCGTCCTCGCTGACCGCTCGCAATCCCTCGTCGCCGAGCTGGAGGAGGTACGCGTACGCCCTGACTCCGACGAGGACGTTCCCGTAGAACGAGTGGACGCTCCCGATCGAGCGGGGATGATTCCAGTCGAGCGAGTACGTCGACCCTTCCCGATCGATCCGCGGGACAGGGAGGAAGTCGATCAACGGCTCGGAGACCGCGACCGGCCCGGCGCCCGGTCCGCCCCCACCGTGGGGGGACGAGAGGGTCTTGTGCAGGTTGTAGTGGAAGACGTCGGCCCCCATGTCCCCCGGTCGCGCTCGCCCGAGAAACGCGTTCAGGTTCGCGCCGTCGAAGTAGCACAACCCTCCGGCAGCGTGGACCCTCGCCGCGACCTCGAGGATTCCCTCCTCGAAGATTCCGAGCGTGTTCGGGACGGTCAGCATGATCCCGGCGACCGTTTCGTCGAGTTCGGCGTCGAGCGCGTCGAGGTCAACCATCCCCGCGTCGTTCGACGCGATCTCCGTCACGTCGAACCCGGCGACGGCCGCGGAGGCGGGGTTCGTCCCGTGCGCCGAGTCAGGGAGAAGGATCCGCCGCCGGTCCTCCTCGCCTCGTTCCTCGAAGTACCGTCTGAACAGGAACATCCCCGTCAGCTCCCCGTGGGCACCGGCGGCCGGCTGGAGGCAGACGGCGGGCAGGCCGGCGATCCGGCCGAGCAGTTCGGACAGTTCGTAGAGGAACGCCAGGGTCCCCTGGACCAAACCGGGATCGGCCAGCGGGTGGACGTTCGCCAGGCCCGGGAGCCTCGACAGGTCCTCGTTGACCTTCGGGTTGTGCTTCATCGTGCAGCTGCCGAGAGGATAGAGCCCGTCGTCGACGCCGTAGTTCAGCTTCGACAGCGCCGTGTAATGGCGCGCCACTGTCGGCTCGCTCAGGTTCGGAATGCGCGGTCGGTCCGAACGGAGGAGTGCCCGATCGATCAGCCGGTCGAGACCCGCCGCCGGTACGTCGAGCTCCGGGAAGAGGCCGTCTCCGCCGTCGCGCTGGGGGTGATCGAAGATCGTTCTCATCGGGACCCTCCGAGCGCTTCGGCAAACCGATCGAGGTCCTCCCGGGTCCGCTTCTCCGTCACGGCGATCCGCAGGGCGTCCCCCAGGCCGTACGGGCGGAGGGATCCCGGCGAATCCACCAGGTACCCCGCGTCGAGCAGGCGGCGATGAAGATCGTCCGCCTCACCCGGGACGCGGACGACGAACTCGTTGAAGAACGGTCCGGAGAAGATCCTCTCGAACCCGTCGATCGCGGCGATCCGATCGGCCAGGTAGTGCGCCTTCCCGGCGTTCAACTCGGCGACCCGGCGCAGTCCGTCCGCCCCCACCGTGGCGAGGTAGACCGTCGCGGCGAGGGCGCAGAGCGCCGAGTTCGTGCAGACGTTCGACGTCGCCCGTTCCCGCCGGATGTGCTGCTCGCGCGTCTGAGCGGCCATCGTGTATCCGACGTTCCCGTCCGCATCGACGGTTCGACCGGAGACCCGCCCCGGCATCTGCCGGAGGTATTCCCCCCTCGTGGCGAACAGGCCGAGCAGCGGCCCCCCAAACGACATCGGCAGCCCGAGCGGCTGTCCTTCACCGACGACGACGTCCGCCCCGAAGTCCCCCGGAGGGGCGAGCACGCCGAGCGAGATCGGATGGACCGACACGATCAGCAACGCGTCCCCGATCCGATCCTTCACCCCGTCGAGGGGCTCGATCACGCCGAACGCGTTCGGCGACTGCAGGACGACCGCCGAGACGTCGGCAGGCAGGTCGGAGAGGTCGCACTCCCCGGACGGTCGATACGGAAGTTCCACGATCTCGATCCCGCCGGCCCAGCAGTACGTGTCGAGCACCCGGCGCACGTTCGAGAACAGGGACCGAGCAACGGCAATCTTGCCGCGGGATCTCACGCGCTCGGCCATCAGCGCGGCTTCGGCCAGAGCGGTCCCCCCGTCGTAGAGCGAGGCGTTCGCGACGTCCATTCCCGTCAGCTCACAGACCAACGTCTGGAACTCAAACATCGCCGTCAGCGTCCCCTGGCTGAGCTCCGGCTGATACGGGGTATAGGCCGTATAGAACTCGGAGCGCGACAGGACGTGATGGACGAGGCTCGGGATGTAGTGATCGTAGATCCCGCCTCCCACGAAGCAGACCTTGCCGATCGCCGTGTTCCGGGCCGACAGGCGGGTCACCTCAGCGACGATCTCCTGCTCGCTCCGGGGGGAGAGGCCGAGAGGCCGGAAGGACTCCGCGACCGCCTGCGGGATGTCGGCGAACAGCCCGTCGACCGTCGAAAGGCCGATCGACGCGAGCATCGCTCGTCGGTCGGCGGCCGAATGAGGAAGGTAGCGCATCTCCGCCTACCCTTCCGCGATGAGGTTCTCGTAGCTCGCGGCGTCGAGCAGCCCGTCGATCGCCCCCGCATCGGCGAATTCGACCACCGCGATCCATCCCTCGCCGTGCGGCGATCGGTTGATCGTCTCCGGTGAGGATTCGAGCGCCCTGTTGACTTCGATCACCGTGCCGTCGAGCGGAGCGAAGACGTCCCCGACGGCCTTCACCGATTCCACCGTCGCGAGAATCTCCCCCGCTCCGACGGTGTCACCGATCGACGGAAGCTCGACGAACACAATGTCACCGAGCTCGCTCTGCGCGTGATCGGTGATCCCGACCCGCGCGCGGTTCCCTTCGACGGCGACCCATTCGTGGTCCTTCGTGTAGCGGTACTCGACCGGATAAGCCATGGCCCCTCCTGACGGGTCCGAGGATTCGCCGCCGATTATACCGAAGTCGCACGCTTCGGTCCCAGCCGCGAAAACGGCCTAGAACGGAGGCCCCGCGCTGTCGTCCCACACCATCGGATAGAAGCTGGCGTAGGCCTTGTGGAAGTTCACCGCCACCCGACCGAGGGGGCCGTTCCGCTGCTTGGCGATGATGATCTCCGCCTCGGAGGCCGCCCCGCCGGCCGGCGGCTCCTCTTCCGGCTGGCGGTAGTAGTCCTCGCGGTAGATGAACATGACGACGTCCGCGTCCTGCTCGATCGCGCCGCTCTCGCGCAGGTCGGCCAGGCGAGGGTACTTCTTCTCGCGCTGTTCGACGGCCCGATTGAGCTGCGAGACGGCGACCACCGAGACGTTCAGCTCCCGCGCCAGCCGCTTCAGCGACCGCGAGATGTGCGCGATCTCCTGCTCCCGGATGTCCGACCGGATGGCCCCTTCGACGAGCTGGAGATAGTCGACGATGATCATATCAATCTTGTGCTGGGACGCCATCCGACGCGCCTTGGCGCGAATCTCGAGGATCGAGGCGCCCGGCGTGTCGTCGATGACGATCGTCGCCTTCTGCAGTTTGCTCGCCGCCATCGCGAGGTCGCGCCACTTGGCGCTCGGGATGTACCCACCGCGGAGGCGGTGGAGGCTGACCTTCCCCTCCCCACAGAGGAGCCGTTCGAGGAGCTGCTCCTTGGCCATCTCGAGCGAGAAGACCCCGATCCCGGCCTTCTCGCGGATCGCGGCGTGCCGGGCAAGGGACAGGACGAAGCTCGTCTTCCCCGTCCCGGGCCGGCCGGCGACGACGACCAGGTCGGAGCGCTGCAGACCCGAGGTCATCTCGTCGAGTCGCGGGAACCCGGTCGAGAAACCCGTGACGGTGTGCCGGTTCGGGTCGCGATGTAGTTCCTCCAGCGTGTCGATGTGCTCGTAGAGGAAGTCGCTGACGAGGAAGTACGAACCCGCCGAATCGCGGCTGGAGATGTCGAAGATGAGCGATTCGGCCCGGTCCAGCACCTCGTCCGTCTCGCTCACCTCGTCGTAGCCGAGCTCGCTGATCCGCCCACCAGCCTCAATCAGCGACCGAAGCGTCGCCTTCTTCTTGACGATCTCGGCGTAGTACTCGAGGCTTGCCGTCGTCGCGACGCGGTCGATCAGCTCGTTCAGATACATCCGCCCACCGGCCCGTTCCATCTCCCCCCGCTCTTCGAGGCGGTTGGCCAAGGAGACGATGTCGGACGGCTCGCCGCGGTCGAACAACTCGCGGATCGTTCGGAAGATGACGCGATGGCGTCGCTGGTAGAAGTACTCCGGAAGCAGCCTCTCAACGAGAATCGGGATCGTCCCTTCGGGCTCAAGAATGGCGGAGCCGAGGACGACCTGTTCGGCCTCGACGTTCTTCGGGAGCTCACGCACCGAGTCGCGGTCGACCGGGGATATGTCCGTGCGTTTCATCGTCCACCTTCCCCTCCATTATCGCTCCGTGGAGGGGAGTCGGACAACTGCGTCGTCGCCCGCCGAGCGCCTGGATTGCGGTTTCCACGGTCGTTCGCTATACTCCGGCGACATACAACCGCGACTTCAGTGGGAGGGCGATGTGGAAGTCCTAACGATGAAGGAACTGCTCGAGACCGGGGTGCATTTCGGGCATCGGACACGCAAGTGGAACCCGAAGATGGCGCGCTATATCTTCACCGAGCGCAAGGGGATCCACATCATCGACCTTGAGCAGACGGTCGACCTTTTTAAGAAGGCCTATTACTACGCTCGCGACTGCGTCGGTGCGGGCGGGGAGATTCTTTTCGTTGGAACGAAAAAGCAGGTTCAGTCGACGATCGTCGAGGAGGCGCAGCGCTGTGGCGCTCACTACGTCAACCGGCGTTGGCTCGGCGGCACGCTGACCAACTTCGGTACGATCAAGCAGAGCATCGAGCGGATGAAGAAGCTCGAGACGATGATCGAGGACGGGACGGTCGACCACATGCCGAACAAGGAGGCGAGCCGGCTGCGCCGCGAGCTCGCCAAGCTGCAGCGAAACCTGGACGGCCTGCGGCATCTCGACCGCAAACCCGATCTCCTCTACGTCATCGACCCCGATGTCGAGGCGAACGCCGTCCACGAGGCGAATCTCGTCGGCATCCCGGTGATCGCGATCGTCGATACGAATTGCAATCCGGATCCGATCGACTTCCTGATCCCCGGCAACGACGACGCGATCAAGGCGACCAAGCTGATCACCGCGCGGATCGCCGACGCGGTCCTCGAGGGGCGGGAGGGACGGCAGGAGACGGAGGCCACCGGAGCCGAACGAGCCGAGCCGGCCGCTGAAGAGTCCGAGGAGCCCGTCGAACCGGGCGAAGGGGCCGCCGAAGAGACCGGGCCCGTGGAGGAAGAGGAAGCGAAGCCCGGCAAGGCGGGCGAGGTGCCGGAAGACGAGAACGAAGAGGCGAGCGAGGACGAAGTCGAAGAGGAGCGCGAGGACGAGACCGACGATGACGAAGATTAGGGTCGAAGACATCAAGCGGCTGCGCGGGGAGACCGGCATCGGGATGATGGACTGCAAGCGCGCGCTGACCGAGGCGAACGGGGACATCGAGCGCGCGAAGGAGATCCTCCGCGAACAGGGGCTCGAACTGATGGAGCAGATCGGCCGCGAGGCCCTGGAGGGGCGCGTCGTCGCCTACGTCCATCACACCGGGAAGGTCGGCGTGCTCGTCGAGATCGCCTGCAACACCGACTTCGCCGCCAACAGCGCCGAGTTCCTCCGGTTCGCCAACGACGTGGCGATGCACATCGCCGCCGAGAACCCGCTTTACATCTCGCCGGAAGACGTCCCGGCAGAGGACATCGAGAAGGAGCAGGCCGAGTTTCGGCAGCGGCTGAGGGAGCAAGGGAAGCCGGACGAGATCATCGACAAGGCGGCCGAGGGCCGGTTGAGCCGCTTCTACCAGGACAACTGCCTGACGAAACAGGCGTTCGTCAAGGACCCGGACGTCACGATCGAGGCCATGCTCGCCGATCTCCGGACCAAGACCGGAGAAAACATCTACGTCAGACGCTTCGCGCGATTCGCCATCGAGGTCAGCGGATGTCCGGACCCCCTTCTCGCATTCTCCTGAAGCTCTCCGGCGAAGCGTTCAAGGGTTCCGAAGGCGTGTTTTCTCCTGAAGCATTGACGCGGATCGCGGAGGGCATCGCGCCGCTCACCTCGACCGAGTTCGCGATCGTCGTCGGAGGGGGAAACGTCATTCGCGGCGCGCGGAGCCCCTGGCTCGACCGCGTCGAGGCCGACACGCTCGGGATGCTCGCCACCGTGCTCAATGCGCTCGCCCTCCGAAGCTATCTCGAATCGAGCGGCCGGGCGGTCCTGATCCAATCGGCGATCGATACCGGACTGACCGAGCCGATCTCCCCCCGGGCCGCGCGGCGTGCCTTGCAGGACGGCGCGATCGTCCTCTTCGCCGGCGGGACCGGAAGCCCGCTCGTCACGACCGACACAGCCGCCGCCATTCGGGCCGTGTCGATCGGGGCCGACCTCCTCGCCAAGGGATCGAACGTCGCCGGTGTCTACAGCGCCGATCCCTCGGAAGACGAACGGGCCCGGTTGATCGGCGATCTGACGTTCGACGAGTACCTCGCGCGTCGGTACGGGGTGATGGACCAGGTCGCCGTCGAGATCTGCCGCGAGCACCGGCTCCCGATCGAGGTCTTCGACCTGAACGAGCCGGACGCGCTCGCCTCGCTCGCCTCGGGGACGCGGGTCGGGACCCGAATCCACTAGCTTTCGCGAATCCACGAATGTCAGGAGCGCACGGTGCTCCTCCCGCTCATGTGTCTGAGGGGCGCTTTGCGCCCCTCAGACACGCACCCACTTCAGCACGTCGCCGAACCTCCGGCCGGCCGCGTCGATCAACCCTTCCGGGATCCCCTCCTCGCGAAGACGACGCGCCGCGTCGCGCGCCTCCCGCATCAGATCGAGATCGCCGAACAGGTTCACCGCGCGTAGCTTGGTGAAGAAGCCGTGTTGCTGCGTGCCGAGCAGATCGCCCGGCCCCCGGATTCGCAGGTCCTCCTCGGCGATGGCGAAGCCGTCGTCGTAGGCGGCGAACGCCGTCAACCGTGCCTTCGCTTCATCCGTCTTGGCGTCAGAGATCGCGTAGCAATCGGCCGCCTGCCCGGAGCGTCCGATCCGGCCGCGCAGCTGATGGAGCTGCGACAGCCCGAAGCGATCTGCGTGCTCGATGACCATGAAATCGGCGTCGAGAACGTCGATCCCCAACTCGATCACGGTCGTCGCCACCAGCAGCCGTACGTCTCCGCGGCGGAACCGCTCCATCGCCTCGCCCTTCTCCGACGCGGAGAGCCGCCCGTGGATCAGGCCGACCCCCGCGCCCGGGAAGCGGTCGGCCATCTCCTCGGCGACCTGCACGGCCGCCTTCGCCGTCACCTTCTCCGACTCCTCGACAAGGGGAAGGACGACGTACCCCCTCCGCCCTTCCTCGAGGAAGCGTCCCACTTCATGGTAGACGGTTCTCCGGTCTCCTTCAGGCACCCAGTGCGTTTCGATCGATCGCGTCCCGAGCGGTAGCTCGTCGAGGATCGAGACGTCGAACTCGCCGTACAGCGTCAGCGTGATCGTCCGCGGGATCGGCGTCGCGCTCATCACCAGGACGTCGACGTCCTCCCCCTTCTCCTCGATCAACGAGCGCTGGACGACCCCGAAACGATGCTGCTCGTCGATGATCACTAGACCCAGTTCGCGAAACGCGACGTCCTCCTGGATCAACGCGTGGGTCCCGACGAGCAGGTCCACGTCCCCCGCCTCGACCGCAGCCCGCACCGCGCCCTTCCCGCGCGTCGCGCCGGTGAGGACCTCGACGCTCACCGGCAGGTCGGTGAGAAGATGGCGGAGGTTGAAGGCGTGCTGCTCGGTGAGGATCTCGGTCGGAGCCATGAACGCGACCTGGCACCCGGCGTCGATGGCAAGGAGAGCTGCGGCGACGGCCACGAGCGTCTTCCCCGAACCGACCTCCCCCTGGAGGAGCCGCATCATCCGGATCGGACGCCTCAGGTCCGATGAGATCTCGTTCAGCGCCGTCCGCTGCGGCGTCGTGAGCCGGAAGGGGAGGCCGGCGAGGAACGAGTCGAGGAGGCCGGAGGTCGGGCGGAGCGCCCTCCCGGGGACGGCTCGCTCCGTCGGCGCCATGCCCACCTGAAGAAGGAGGAGTTCCTCGAACGCGAGCGCCCGGCGCGCCCGCTCGAACGCCTCCGGATCGGCAGGCCGGTGGATCGCCTCGACCGCGGTCCGCCTCGGTGGTAGCCCGTGCGCGTCACGGACGAAGGACGGGAGAACGTCGTCGATCCTCGGGAGGAACGCGTCGAGGTTCCGGTTGATGAGCGACCGGAGATAGCGATCCGAGACGCCCTCCGTCGCCGGATAGACGGGGACCCAGCGCCCCGTCTCGAGGCCGGCGCCCTCCGCCTCCCAGGTCGGTGATCGCATCTGGAGCTCGCCGTAGCTCCGCTCGACCCTCCCGTACAGGTCGATGCGGTCTCCCCGCTTCAGCCGATCGGCGACCCATGGCTGATTGAACCAGACCGCGTAGAGGAAGCCCGTCCCGTCTCCGACCGCCGCCTTGAAGACCGTCATCTTCCGGCTCACCCGGCGCTCGCTGACAGCGTGGACCTCCCCGCGGACGCTCACCTCCTCGCCGGCGTGGACCGACCCGATCGGGACGATCGTCGAACGGTCCTCCAGCCGGCGCGGGAAGTAGAGCAACAGGTCCTCGATCGTCTCGATCCCCAGCTTCGCCAGCAGCGCGGCGCGCTTCGGCCCGACGCCCCTCGCCCGCGTCACGGGAGCCGTCAACTCGGCGCTCCGGCCGGGCGACGGGACACGGTTCGTGCCTCTCCCGACGTGCGCGAGGAGGTGATCGACGATCCGCCGGCGCTCCGACCGGCCCGCGTCTCCATACCCACCGGCGATCGACGCCGCGTCGGGGACGTTCGCCCGAACGAACGCCTCCAGGCCGCAGGTCACCGCCTCGTCCTTGTATCCCGTCGAGCGCTCCAGACGGAGGATCTTCTCGAGGCGATGCTCCCAATCGCTGTTCTCTTGTGGCATACCGACGCCCACTTTATAATGCGGCGTTTCGGTACGCAAGAGGAGAGTCATGGAGATTCGAACCTACGGAGATCCGACCCTTCGCCGACGCGCCGAGCCGGTCGGGACGATCGACGACGTGATCCGGGCGATCTGCGAGCGGATGGTCGAGGCGATGCTCCGCGCCAACGGCGCCGGACTCGCGGCCCCGCAGATCGGAATTTCCAAGCGAATCATCGTTCTCGACGTCGACGGTGAGTTCCACGTGCTCATCAATCCCGAGCTGATCGAGACCTCCGGCGAGGTCGACCAGTTCCAGGAAGGGTGTCTGAGCGTCCCCGGGGTCGACGCCCCGGTCGAACGGGCGACCCGGGCCGTCATCGAGGGGACGACGCTCGACGGGAAGACGGTCCGCATCGAAGGCGAGGGACTCCTTGCACGGGCGATCCAGCACGAGATGGACCACCTGAACGGGAGCTTCTTCCTCGACCACCTCAGCCCCGCCCGCAGACAGAGCCTTCTGAAGGAGTACCAGCGGCGACAGCGCGAGGAGTCGTCGTGAGGCTCGTCTTTCTCGGGACGTCGGAGTTCGCCCGTCCCGCGCTCGTCGACCTCGCCGATCGACACGAGATCTCCCTCGTGGTGACGCAACCCGACCGCCCGGTCGGCCGCCACGCAGTCGTCGGCCCTCCTCCCATGAAGGAGGAGGCCCTCCGGCTCGGCCTGCCGGTCTTCCAGCCCGAACGGATCAACGTCGGCGACTCGCTCGAGCGGCTCCGCGCCGCCGCGCCGGAGGCAATCGTCGTCGCGTCCTACGGTCAGCTCCTGAAGCCGGGCGTCTTCACCCTCGCCCCGCTGGGGACGATCAACATCCACGCCTCCCTGCTGCCGGCCTACCGGGGTGCCGCTCCGGTCAACTGGGCGATCATCCGCGGGGAGAAGACGACCGGGATCACGACCTTCCTGATCGACGCGGGGATGGACACCGGCGACCTCCTCCTGCAGCGAGCGATCGACATCGAGCCGGACGAGACCGCCGGCCGGCTCGAGGAACGGCTCGCCCGCCTGGGGGCCGAGGCCATCGTCGAGACCCTCGAGGGCCTCCGGGACGGGACCCTGACTCCCCGGCCTCAGCCGGAGGACGGCGTCTCGATGGCGCCGCAGCTGTCGCGGGACGACGGGCGGATCGATTGGGGATCGGCCGCTCAGCGGGTCCACGACCTTGTTCGCGGGACGAGCTCCTGGCCGGGTGCGTGGACGTTCCTCGGTGAGGAACGGGTCAAAGTCCATCGCACGTCGATGACCGAGATCGACCGCGGGCCGATCTCCCCCGGAGAGATCGGCCTCCGCGAGACCGATCGCCTCCTCGTCGGGACAGGGGATCGGCTGATCGAGATCGTCGAGATCCAGCGCGAGGGCCGTCCGCGGATCCGCGGGACCGACTTCCTCCACGGCCTCCACGGCCCGGCGAGCTTCAGGTAGTCCGCGGGTACAGGCCGGTCAGGCCCGTCTCCTCCTCCCTCCGCTCGAGGGCGATCCCCCGGGGCAGGACGAAGGCGATCTCCGCCGTGTTGTGCACCGTGCCGGCGAACAGGTGGCCACCGAGCGTCGAGCCGTCGCGCTTCGCGACGCACGCGTGCGCGTGGACGATCCGCTCATCGCCGAACCGCGCGATGTTCCCTTGAACGGAGACGAGCTCGACCGGCGGTTCGAACCGATGCTTCTCGTAACGTTCTCCGTTCCAGTACCCGAGCTCGATCTCCCGCAGCATCCCGATCCCGCCGACGACGAGCGCCGACTCGACCGCCAGACCCTTCAGCCCGGCGATCAGATCCTCACCGTCCGCCATCCGTACGACCGCCTCTCGTTCCGTTCTCGCTTCGATCATCGTGCGGCCATCGTACCTGCGTCCGCTTCCGGGTACCAGTTGCGCCCCCGTCGGTCGCGCCCTATCCTCACCCTATGGAACCGTGCGATAAGGCCGTGTGGATCGCCGATCGACTCACCGGCCGCTACGGAGCGCCGGACGTCGCACCGTCGGACCCGGTCGAGTCGCTCGTGCGGACCATCCTCTCCCAGAACACGAACGACGCGAACCGCGACCGCGCCTACGCGTCGCTTCTCGAGAGGTTCGGGACGCTCGACGCGGTCCGCACGGCGCGCGTCGACACGATCGGCCGCGCCATCCGCGTCGGTGGGCTCCATCGACAGAAGTCGAAGCGGATCCGTCAGGTCCTCAACCGGATCCACCGCGAGCGAGGACGATTGGACCTCTCCTCCCTCGGGGAGTGGGATCTCGACGCCGCGATGGATTGGCTCCTCGCCTCCCCCGGCGTCGGTCGGAAGACGGCGGGGATCGTGATGCTCTTCTCGTTCGGGAGACCGTACTTCCCGGTCGACACGCACATCCGCCGCGTCTTCACCCGAGTCGGGCTGATCGGCCCGAAGGGCGACCCCCACGAGCAGGCGAACACCCTCCTTCCCCGGGATCCGGCCCTGATGGCCACGCTGCACCTGCTGACAATCCGCCTCGGACGCGAGATCTGCCACCCGCGGAGGCCGGATTGCCCGAACTGCCCGATCCGAGCCGAGTGCGACTGGGCGTCCCGGAACTCGCCGTTCGAATCGGGTCCAGGAGGTCCGCGATGACCCTCGCCGAGCGCCTCGGAGAAGCCCTCGCGCGGCGTCGTTGGACGATCTCGACCGTCGAATCCTGCACCGCTGGGGGCCTGGCGTACCGGATCACGGAGGTTCCCGGGGCATCGGGCTACTTCCTCGGAGGCGTCGTCGCGTACGACAACCGGATAAAGGTCGAGTGGGTCGGGGTCCCCAAGCGGATCTTCGAGCAGCACGGCGCCGTCAGTCCCGAGGCGGCCGGCGCGATGTCCGAGACCGGCAGGGCGCAGTTCGATACCGACCTCTGCCTCGCCATCACCGGGATCGCGGGCCCCGGCGGAGGAACGCCGGAAAGGCCGGTCGGAACGGTATACGTCTCCGCCTCCAGCCGGAGTGAAACGCGGACGGAGCGCTTTCGATTCTCCGGGGACCGCGAGCACGTTCGTCAACGAGCGATCGACGCCGCCCTGGAGATGGCCCTCGACCTCCTGGCGGATGGCTGAGCACGAAGGGCGGAGCCGCTCCGCCCAGCTCGCCCGCTCGATCGCGGTGCAGCACCTGTCCTTGATCGGTTTGCAGATCCTGTGCTAGCATCCGTGAAATGCGCCGACCCGCGAAGAACAGGTGGAAGTACGCCCTCTCGATCGTCATCGGCCTCGGACTCCTCGGGGGGGTCCTCTACTACGTCGGCTGGCGGCGGATCTTCGCGGAGATGAGAGACCTCGGGGTTCCGGGGATCACCGGCATCGTGGGGAGCGTCTTGCTGGCGATGGCCGCCTGGACGCTCTCGTGGTGGATCATCCTCCACTCGTACGGGATTCGACTCCGCCTGACGGAGGTGATCGGCGCCCGGTTGAGCGGCTACGCGGTCAGCTACCTCACGCCGACGCTCTACTTCGGGGGTGAGCCAGTCCGCGCCCTGATGGTGACCGGGAAGACCGACGCGCCGACGACGCGGGTCTTCGCGACGGTCTTCCTCGAGCGGCTCCTCGGCGGGATGAGCATGATCCTCTTCATCCTGATCGGGAGCTTCTTCGCGATCAGCTCCCCCACGCTCCCGTGGTCGGAGAAGCGACTGCTGATCTCCGGAGTCGGGTTCGTCACGTTCTGGATCCTCGTCGGCCTGGTCGACTTCGCCTGGAACCTGAAGTGGATCAGCCGGGCGGTCCGTCTGATCGGCGCCCTCTTCCGCCGCTGGCGAGGGCCGCTCGGACGGGCGGCGGACAAGGTCTCGGAGACCGAGGACGAGATCCACTTCGCGTTCACCAAGCATTGGAAGGGGACGGTGCTCGCCTTCCTGGTGCAGCTCGTGGCGACCTTCTTCGTGTACATGCGCCCTCAGGTCTTCTTCTACTACGCGTCCGGCCAGGTCTTCACGTTCCCCCAGCTGTCCCTCCTGTTCACCCTCACGGTCATCCTCCTGTCGTTCTTCCTGTGGATCACCCCGGGAGGGATCGGTACCGGAGAGGCGGCGATCATCGGCATCTTCCACCTCGTCGCGCCGTCGGTCTCCAACCAGGGCGCCGTCGCTTTCTCGCTGATATTCAAGTTCGCCGAATCGATCCTCGTCGCCATCGGGCTCTACTACCTGGCCCAGCAGGGGATCGCGCGGATCGGGCGGAGAAGTCCTTCCGAGAGGGCTCGCTCGTCTCTCGAACAGGAACAACGACCGTGAGGGAGCGACGACCCTCGCCCGGCGGATGCGCCGCGCGGGCCTAGAGGATCGGGCGGTACTCCCGGGCGCCGAGGAGGCTCGCGCCGTACAGCCCG
>CAZGXU010000022.1:0-33850 GCA_964530075.1 uncultured Thermotogae bacterium | reverse complement strand
CTCCCTTGACAGTCCCCCGGTGACCCACTACGCTCGGTCGGCATCCAAGTCACATCGTGTGACGTGACTCGAGTAAAACTGAGGTATGAAGTGACCGCTGGACGAAACGTCAAGCCCGCTGCCTCCGTGCACACCGGCTAGCTCACACCCCCCGCACGAGCAGAGCGACCCGTTCCCCTTCGCCGTGAGGCGGCGCACGACGCAATCGGTTCATTCACGTCGACTCACGCGGTTGCATCCAGCCCGGTTTTCGTCCACGATCCCACGGCCGCAGCGAGAGGGGGATCATGACGGACGGGATGGGGCTACGATCCGCGCGCGTGGCGCTCGAGCGCATACGGGGCGCGTACGCTGCGGGGGACGCCGTGGCGCTCGTCCGGGCGTATGAGCAGACGGCGCGGAATTCAAACCTCCTGCGCGTCGCGATCCGACTGGTGGAGCGCTTCTATCCGTTGGGGACGTTCCTCGAGCTCGCGTCGCGGCTGGATCGCGTCATCGCCGACCGCGGACTTCACGAAGGCTGCTGTCGATTCCTTCAGGACATCGCGACCGATTGGGAACACGTCCTCCCGGACTCCTGCCGGGCGATCGCGGAGACGCAGCCCGCCATCTTCTACGGGAATCACCCCTCGCTGCTGACCCCGTTCCTGGTCGCGGCGAGCCTCGGTCGCCAGGATCTTCGCTACTTCTCGGCCAGCTACCTCTGCCACCTGATTCCGAGCCTCGGCGGCGTTTCCTACCCGATGGAGGTTCCGCTGACGCGTTCGTGGACCGAATGGCGGCGCGGCGGATGGAAGCGGGTGCTCGCGTACCGGTTGTTGTCCATGGTGCACGATCCGCCGGACCTCGATGCGACCAAGGCGATCAATCGTCTGAGCCTCGAGCTCGGATCGAATCACGTCAGACAGGGTGGAAGCGTGCTGATTTTTCCGGGTGGCGGCGGCAAACGGGACCGCCGCTGGTATCCGGGAATCGGTTCGTTGATCAAGAGGCTTCAACGGAACCCGGGCGATCGCGCGGCCTACCTGATCCCGCTCCGGGAAGAGAACTGCACCAACAAGCGCGTGTACGCTCAGCTCATGGAGGGGCCGCTGGCGCACCTCAAATGGTCGATCCTCTACCGCGACCCGGTCCGGATCACGTTCGCCGATCCGATCCCGCTGAGCGAAGTCGCGTCCCCCTCCTCGAGCGTGGAGCAGATCGTTGAACGCCTCCGCGCGCACTACGAGTCGCTGTTCGCGAAGCCGTCCCTCATGGAGGGCTAGGCCGGCCTCCCGCGAGCGCCCGACCGGCAAGCAGGCGCGCGTTCACGCCCCTTCGTCCGTCAGGGCGTAGCGGATCCTGACGACGTTCGCCCCTTTCATCGTCGCGCTGCGAACGACGAAGCGGCCGATCTGACGCGTGTGTCCGACGTGCGGCCCGATGCACGGCATGGTATCGAGGTCGCCGATCTTCACGATGCGGATCGCCTCCACGCCGGGCGGCACCTTCCCCATGTCGTAACGCCCCTCGGCTTCATCGCGCGATACGACGAACGATGTCACTGCGAGATCCCTGGCGATCTCGGCGTTGACGGCGGCCTCGATCTTCCGAAGATCGTCCTCGTCGAGAGGACGCCGCACGAAGTAGTCGCACTTCGACTTCTTCACCCCGAGGTGCGTCTCGAGGCTTCGCCCCGAGCCGAAGTCGCGCTGCATCACCGCCGAGAGGATGTGCTCGGCCGTGTGAAACGGTGCGAGAACGTTCGTCGAGTCGCCGGTCACGGAGCCAAGCCTAGCCGGTGTCACCTGGGTCCGCCACCGACCGAAGGGATGCGGCGCTCCCTTCGAGGGGGCATCCGCGTCGATCTACACCCAACCGCGCAGGCGGATCGCCTCCGCGACGCGCGCGATCGCGACCATGTACGCGCCAATCCGGTTGTCGACGTCGTGCTGCGTCGCCATCTCGTGCGTCTCGCGGAACGCCTTGACCATCCTCTCCTTGAGACGCGCGTGGACGTCCTCGATCGTCCAGTAGAAGCCGCTGATGTTCTGGACCCACTCGAAGTACGAAACGGTCACTCCGCCGGCATTGCAAAGGAAATCCGGGATCACGTACTTGCCGTTCTCGTGCAGGATCTCGTCGGCCTCCGGCGTCGTCGGCCCGTTCGCCGCCTCGGCGATGATCCTCGCTCGGACGTTCCCGGCGTTCGCAGCGGTGATTACGTTCTCGATCGCCGCGGGGATCAGGACGTCGACGTCGAGCTCGAGGACCTCCTCGTTGGTGATCGCCTCGAGGCCGTTGAACCCCGCGACCGACCCGGTGGCCCGCTTGTGCGCGTTGGCGGCCTCGGGATCGATTCCATTGGGGTCGTAGACGCCGCCGCGTGAATCGGTCACCGCGACGATCCTGCTCCCGGCCAGCTCTCCCATCAGCGTGCCGCAGAAGTAGCCGGCGTTTCCGTAGCCCTGGATCGCGACCTTCGCGCCCTCGAGGTCGATCCCGAGGACCTTCGCCGCTTCGATGACGCAGTACACCGTGCCGCGGGCCGTCGCGTCGCCTCGCCCGAGCGATCCGCCGAGCGGGATCGGCTTCCCGGTGATCACGCCGGGAGCGTTGTGTCCGACGATGGCCGAATACTCGTCCATCATCCAGGCCATCGTCTGCGGGTTCGTGTACACATCCGGAGCGGGGACGTCCCTCTCCGGGCCGATGAACCGACCGAGAGCGCGGACGAAGCCCCGTGAAATCCGCTCGAGTTCTCCTTGCGACAGCTCCTTCGGGTTGCAGATCACGCCGCCCTTCCCTCCGCCGTACGGGATGTCGACGACGGCGCACTTCCACGTCATCCACGCGGCGAGGGCCTTCACTGTGTCGATCGTCTCGTCGGGGTGGAAGCGGAGGCCGCCCTTGGTCGGCCCACGCGCATCGTTGTACTGCACGCGGAATCCGGTGAAGGTCTTCACGGTGCCGTCGTCCATTCGAACCGGGAATCGGACCTCGAGGGTCCGCATCGGCTCGCGCAGGAGCTCGTGGATCTGCGGGTCGAGCTGGAGCTTTTTCGCCGCCTTGTCCAGCTGGCGCTGTGAGATCTCAAACGGGTTCAGCATCGATTCGCCGGCCATCTGCGTTGCCTCCAAGTGCCCTAGAAATAGGCCATTCGGCCTTGCCGCGACCGAAGTCGCTGCCGAACGGCGGGGCCATTATACCAGGCTGCGCTTGGGCCGCAACGACAGCGGAATGAAGGCCCTGCGCGTCGGAATCGAGCTCCGATCGAGGCCCCGGAGTTCCCCCTCCGCGCGCGGAAACCGGGAGGCCAGCGCGACCCGCTCGAAGGTACGCTTCGGAAAGGCTAACCGAGGATCTTCTCGACCTCTTCCCTGTCGACGTCCATGATGTAGTTGATGCCCGTCAGCTCGGCAACCTCGGGCGTGAGGGCCGCGATGTCGTCGCGCGTGACGTGCTCGAGCGCAAACTTGCGCTGACCGGCCATCAGTTGACGGAGCCCCTGAGCGACGCGCTGGTAGTACGTGTACAGACCGATCGCGCTCGTCGGGATCTCCTTGAACGTCTCATTGCCGTACTTGGCCTTCAGCTCCTCGGCGAGGATGAAGACCTCCTCGACGGCCTTGCCGTACGTCTCGACGATTTTTCCCTTGCCGGCTTTGATCATCCCGCCGACCGTCTTGCCTACCATGCAGGCGGTCAGCGGCGATCGGGCCTGGGCGACGGCCTTGACGTAGGGAGCGCCGAGGGCGAGCCCCTTGAAGACGTGGTCCTCGAGCGAGAACCCGCCGGCGATAGCCGCGGGCGGGATGTACACCCCCTTGGCCTTCATCTTTTCGAGGTACCGGAACAGGAGGGTCTCGATCTCGAGGGTCGGAATCCCCCACTCATTCATCATCGGCCACGGGCTCATCCCCGTCCCGCCGCCGGCTCCATCGACCGTGAGGAGGTCGACTTCGGCCTCGCAGGCCCAGCGGACGGCCCGCGCGAGGTCGGCCGGTCGATAGGCACCCGTCTTCAGCGAGACGTACTTCGCGCCGGCGTCGCGGAGCTCCTGGACGCGAGCGAAGAACGAATCCCGGTCCACCATGCCGAGCCGGGAATGGCGCTCGAACTCGCAGATGGCGCCCGCCTTGAACGCGGCCTGGACAGTCGGTTCGGTCGGGTTCGGGACGACGACGTAGCCGCGCTCGTAGAGCTGGAGCGCGCGCTCGAGGGTGTCCAGCTTGACCTCACCGCCGATGTCCTTCGCCCCCTGACCCCATTTGAGCTCGACGGCTTCGACGCCGAGCTCGCGGATCGCGTACTCCTGCACGCCGAGCCGCGTGTCCTCGACGTTCGCCTGAACGATGACCGCGCCGTACCCCTCGCTCTGCCACTTCTGATAGGTCTTGACGCGGTACTCCATGTCGGGCGATCGGACGACCTTGCCGTTCTCGATCGTCGACTCGGGGTCCATCCCGCAGACGTTCTCACCGATCGTCAGGGGGACCCCGCTGATCGCCGTTCCGATCGCGAGGCCGTCCCAGTTGTTCTTGGCGACCTTGGTCGAGCCGAGTCCGGCAACGAGCCATGGGAGGCGCATCTTGATCGAGCCATCGCGGCCGATCCTCGTCTCGAGATCAACGTTCGGAAAGACGGCCACGTCGCTGTCGGCCTCGATCCCGACGGCCCCGACGGCGGTCCCCATGATGTTGATGTACGAGAAGTCGTATGGGTACTGCTTTTCCGCGCCCGCAGTGACCTTCCCGAACGGTTGGGGGTAGATCACCTCGGTGCCGCGGTAGGACGACATCCCGACTTCGCAGAGACCGGGACATCCGTCGATACATGTGGCGCAGAGGCCGCTCATCGGAGAGTAGCTCTCCACACGCCGTCGCGTCTGCGTTGCCGCACTTGCGTTCGGCCTGGATAGGGTCATTCTGTCCTCCTGCTTGAGAGGTTTCGCTAAATCTGCGGGCGCCTTTCGCGCCCACGAGACTTTAGCAGCCGGACTGAGGAGTCTCAAGGTGTGGTTCTGGGCGAGAAATTGTCTCAAATATTAAGACAACTTCTCGCGACGAAGGCGAGAAGAGAGGCCGCCGGAACGCGGTGCTCAATCGACGATCGGCGTCGTTTGACGGGGACTGCCCGGTGGGATACCTTCGTGCCAGGAGGTCGAGAGATGAAGAAGTTCCTCTGCCCCGCATGCTGCGAGGTCGCCGTCGGTCCGAACGACGAAGCCGTCTGCAAGGCCTGCGGCGAGAAGATGATCGCCATCGACGGATGCCTGCTCGCCGTGGTGCCGGATCGCCCCGGCGGCCTGGCGGAGTTCCTGGTCAAGCTCGCCGAGAAGGAGATCAACGTGACCGCACTCCGGATCATCTCCCGATGCGGTGGAGACGCACGCGTCCTCTTCTCGACCGAGCAGCGCGACGAGGCGCTCAAGATCCCCAGTGTTCAGCGGGCGACCGCCGGGAAGGTCCTCCCCGACCTCGCGGTCCTGGAGTAGACGGGCTTCCGCCGGATCCCGTCAGAGTCGTGCGATGATGCCGAGCAGAAGGCGCCGCATCTCCGACCCCTTTCGATCGGTCGTCTCGATGACTTCGTCGTGGGTCAGCGTCGCGTCCGGATCGACGCCGGCCGCCAGGTTGGTGGCGATCGAGATCCCGAGAATCTCCATCCCCGCGTGCGCCGCGGCGATCACCTCGGGGACGGTCGACATCCCGACCAGATCGGCTCCCATCGCCCGGAACGCGCGGATCTCGGCCGGCGTCTCGTACGATGGCCCGAGGGCGGCCGCGTAGACGCCCTCTTTCAGCTCGATCCCCTCCGCGTCGGCGACTTCCGCCGCCAACCGGCGGAGGCGCGGCGTGTAGGCGGCCGACATGTCGGGGAAGCGCGGACCGAGCCGATCGAGGTTCGGCCCGTGGAGCGGGTTGACGCCGAGCATGTTGATGTGATCGGTGATCACGACGAGGTCCCCGGCGCGGAAGTCGGGACGGACGGCCCCGGACGCGTTGGTCACGATCAGCGTCTTGATTCCCAGCAGGGCGAACAGCCTCGTGGCGAACACGATCTCATCGGGGGAGCGGCCTTCGTAGAAGTGTGCCCGGCCTCGCTGGACGAGAACCGACGTCCCCTCGATCCGCCCGGCCCAGAGCTCGCCCGCGTGGCCCACGACCGTCGGACGCGGGTAGTGCGGGATCTCCTCCGCGCGGATGACCCGTCCGTCCTCGGGATCCCCGAGCACCTTGGACAGGCCCGATCCGAGCGTGATCGCCACGTCGGGCGTCTCCTCGAGCCGATCCCGCAGGGCCGCGGCGGCTTCGCTCAGCCTCTCCCATCGCCTGTCGGCCATCGACCCCTCCTACCTCAGTCCGATCTCCTCGATCGCTCGATCGATTCGATCGACGCCGACGACGTCGATCCCGCCCTTCTTCGCAGGGCGGGAAACGCCGGGGACGAGGATTCGCTCCATTCCCATCTTCTCCGCCTCGCGGATCCGCTCGCCCAGCCTCCGGACGGAGCGAACCTCTCCCGACAGCCCGACCTCGCCGGCGATCGCCGTTCGCGCCGGTAGCGGACGGTCGCGGAGGCTCGAACAAATGGACGCGACGACGCCGAGATCGGTCCCGCGCTCCCTCGCCTCCAATCCCCCGGCAAGGCTCAGGTAGACGTCGGCCCCTCCGACCTGGATCCCCAGGTGCTTCTCCATCACCGCGAGCAGGAGAAGGACCCGGTTCACGTCGAGGCCCGTGCAGCGCCGCTGGGGGATCCCGTACCCCCCGGTCGGCGAGACGAGGGCCTGCATCTCGACGAGGATCGGCCGCGTCCCCTCGAGGATCGGTACGACGGCCGTCCCCGGCCTCGGCTCCTTCTCCATGCCGTCGAGGAAGAACCGGGACGGGTCCGCGATCTCGGTCAGCCCTTCGGGGGTCATCCGGAAGACGGCGACCTCGTTCGTCGCGCCGAACCGGTTCTTCACCGAGCGAAGGATCCGGATGTCCTCCCCGCGGCTCCCCTCCAGGTAGACGGCGACATCGACGAGGTGCTCGACCGACTTCGGCCCGGCGAACGCGCCCCCCTTGGTGATGTGCCCGACGAGGAACGTCGCCATCCTCCTCGACTTGGCCCGCCGGATCAGCTCGCTCGACGCCTCGCGGAGCTGCCGAAGGCTCCCCGCCTCTCCCGCGGCCCGCTCGTCGACGGTCGTCTGGATCGAATCGACGATCGTCACGATCGGAGAGATCCGCTCGACCGCGGCGGTGATCCGCGCCAGGGACTGCTCGGACAGGACGTACAGGCGCTCGCTGTCGACGCCGATTCGGCTCGCCCGGAGCTTGACCTGACCCTCCGATTCCTCGCCGGAGGCGTAGAGCACGTTCCCGTAGCGGCGGGCGACGAGCTCCGCGATCTGCAGCAGGAGGGTCGACTTCCCGATTCCCGGTTCGCCGCCGAACAGGATCACGCCGCCGGGGATCAGTCCGCCGCCGAGGAGCCGGTCGAACTCCTCCATTCCGGTCGTCAGGCGCTCGATGTCGGTCAGGTCGACCCGGTCGATCGATCGGAGCTCCTCGCCGAGCCAGGACGCGGCCTCAACCGGCTCATCGCTCGACGGCCGGTCTTCGGAGAAGGAGTCCCACGCGCCGCAGCTCGGGCATCGGCCGAACCACTTGATCGATCGATACCCGCACTCGGAGCAGAGGAACGGCATGTCAACCGGTCTCTTCGAACCGGAACTCCTCCCCGTCGGCGGTCGCCGTGACCGTGGAGCCGGACGGGAAGTTGCCGAGGAGGATCTTTTCGGAGATCGGGTTCTCGATCAACCGCTCGATCGTGCGGCGCATCGGGCGCGCCCCGTACTTCGGGTCGTACCCCTGCTCGATCAGCAGCTTCCACGCCGAGTCGTCGAGGGCGAGCGCGATCTCGCGCTCTTCCACGAGCCGCTGCGCCAGCTCGCGGACCATCAGATCGGCGATCTCGCGGACCTGATCGCGGTTCAGCTGATGGAAGACGATGATGTCGTCGAGACGGTTGAGAAACTCGGGACGGAAGACCTTCCGCACCTCGCCGGTCACCCGGGACTTCATGTCCTGGTACGACTCCTCGGAGGTCTCGTCCTGATCGCTGAACCCGAGCGTCCCGCGATCGGTGATCAGCTCGCTGCCGACGTTCGACGTCATGATGAGAACCGTGTTCCGGAAGTCGACGCGTCGCCCCTGCGAATCGGTGAGGATCCCGTCCTCCATCACCTGGAGGAGGATGTTGAACACGTCGCGGTGCGCCTTCTCGATCTCGTCGAACAGGACAACCGAGTACGGTCGATGACGGACCTTCTCCGTCAATTCCCCCGCCTCCTCGTACCCGACGTAGCCCGGCGGGGCGCCGGTCAGGCGGGAGACGGAGAACCGCTCCATGTACTCGGACATGTCGACGCGGATCAGGGCGTCCTCGTCGCCGAACAGGAACTCGGCCAGCGTCTTCGAGAGCTCGGTCTTCCCCACGCCGGTCGGCCCGAGGAACATGAACACCCCGACCGGACGCCTCGGGTTCTTCACCCCGGCGTAGGCGCGGCGGATCGAGCGGGAGACGGCGCGGACCGCCTCGTCCTGCGCGATCAGCCGCTCGTGGACCTTCTCCTCCATGCTGACCATCCGGGCGGTCTCCTCCTCCTGGACGTGTCCGATCGGGACGCCGGTCCACATCGCGACCATCTGCGCGATCTCCCGGCCGGTCACCTGAAGCTCGTTCCCCTGGTACGCGGTCTCGCTCAGCTCCTCGATCCGCGTGACCAGTTCCGTCTTGCGATCGCGGAGGCGGGCCGCCGTCTCGTAGTCCTGCGCGGAGACCGCGTCCCGTTCCTGCTCGTCGAGGCCGTCGACTTCTTCCATCAGCTCTCGCGCCTCGTCGGGGACACGGGCCCGTTGGAGCTTGATCCGGGCCGCCGTCTCGTCGATCAGGTCGATCGCCTTGTCGGGGAGGAACTGGTCGGTGACGTAGCGGTCGGACAGGCGCGCCGCCTGCTGGAGCGCGTCGTCGGTCACCTTGACGCCGTGGTGCCGCTCGTATTGCGGACGAAGCCCTTTCAAGATCTTCACGGTCTCCTCGACTGTCGGCTCTTCGACGTAGATCGTCTTGAACCGGCGCTTCAAGGCCGGGTCCTTCTCGACCGACTTCCGATACTCGTCGAGGGTCGCCGTCCCGATACATTGGATCGCGCCGGAGGCGAGGGGCGGCTTGAGGATCGACGACGCGTCGATCGCCCCCTCCGCACCCCCGGCACCGACCACGGTCTGGAGCTCGTCGATGAACAGGATCACGTTGTCCTCTTCGGCGACCTTGTTGATCAGCGCCTTCAGCCGCTGCTCGAACTCGCCGCGGTACTTCGTTCCCGCGACGACCGACGCCATATCGAGTTCGATGATCTCCTTCGACCGGAGGAGGGCCGGCACGTCTCCATTCGCGATTCGCTGGGCGAGTCCCTCGACGACGGCGGTCTTCCCGACACCCGACTCGCCGATCAACGCGGGGTTGTTCTTCCGCCGACGGGTGAGGGTTTGGATGATCCGCTCCATCTCCTCCTCGCGGCCGATCACCGGGTCGAGGTTCCCGGCCATCGCCTCCTCGACCAGGTTGCGTCCGAACTCGGACACGTCCCCCTTCCGTTGGGACCCTCGACGGGCCGTCCGGACCGCCATCCCGATCCCGCCCGGGGGGAGGAAGTACCCGCGCGCCTTGTTCAGATCGATGCCGAAGTGATGGAGGAGCACTGCGCCGGTCCCTTCCCCTTCGCGAAGCAACCCCATCAGGAGGTGTTCCGGCCGGATCGTGTTCAACCCCGCCCGACGCGCCTCCTCGAAGCTGATCTTCATGACCCGCTTCAGCCGCGGAGTCGGTTCCAGGTCGTCGGCGGAGAGCCGCACCTCGCCGCGTTCCTTCTCCTCTTCGAGAAGGGTGCCGACCTTGTCGTAGGTCACGCCGTTCGACGTGAGGAAGCGATAGACCTCGCTGTCGGTAATCTTGAGGAACGCGAGGAGGAGGTGCTCCGTGCCGACGTAACTGTGCCGCCAGCCTTCGGCCTCCTCCTGCGCGATCGCGATGATCTCCATCGACTCCCGCGAGAATCGATCGTACATCTTCGCCTCCTCCGCGGGCCCGCCTGGGCGAGCCCGCGCGGACGGCACGAGTATACTGGGCCTCTACCCCTCGGCAAGGAACCCGTCCCGCCGGTTGAACCGCGCCATCACGGCGTCGATGCTCGCCCGCCGGAAGAGGTCGATCGCGTCGACGGCGTTCTCCAGCGCCGGAAGGACGCGCGTCCACTCCTCGGGCGTGAACCGATCGAGGACGAAGTCGCGTCCGGCCTCCGTCCGCTCGCCGACCTCGATCCCGATCCGTAGGCGAGGAATCCCCTTCGTCCCAAGCGCGTTCAGGATCGAAGCCATCCCCTTGTGCGTCCCGGCGCCGCCGGAACCGAGGACCTTGATCCGCCCCAACGGGAGATCGAGATCGTCGTACACGACGAGCGCGTCGGTCGGCGAGACGCCGCGTTTCGACAGCACGGCACGGACGGCCGTCCCACTGTCGTTCATGAACGTCGTCGGCTTCACCAGCAGCAGGTCACCGGCCGAATAGACAAGGGCGGAGCCCTCGATCCGCCCTCGCCTGCGAAGCCGATGGACCTGCCGGTACAGGTCGATGACCTCGAAGCCCACGTTGTGGCGCGCCAGCGCATAGGCCCGGCCGGGGTTCCCGAGCCCGAAGACCGCCTTCAATTAGGCCTCTTCGGCAGCGGTCTCCTCTCCGCCCTCTGCCTGCGCTTCCTCTTCTTCAACGGCGCCCTCTTCGCCCTCGATCTCGCCCTCTTCGAGCTCGGCCTCTTCCTCTTCGATCTCCATGCCGCGCGGAGCGCTGACGGTCACCAGGGTCCGCTCGGGGGGGAGCATCGGTTCGACGTCCCCGAAGTCGATGTCCCGGACGTGGATCGACTCACCGAGGTCGAGACCGGAGACGTCGATCGTGATCAAATGGGGGATGTCCTTGGGAAGGCCGTGGACGCGAATCGCGCCGAACAGGGCGCTCAAAATCCCACCGGACTTCACGCCCGGAGCCTCTCCGACGATTTTGACCGGGACGTGCAGCTTCAGCGGATGTCCGACGTCCGGGTGGTAGAAATCGACGTGCTCCGGCTCGTCGGTCACCAGGTCGTAGTCGACCTCCTTCAGGAAGACGTCCATCTCCTTCGCACCGTTTTCCCCGGCGATCGACAGGTTGATCCGCGAGCTTCGCGTGATCTCCGAAAAGAGGGACTGAAGGTCCCTCCGCTCGATGGCGATCGAGACCGTCTCGATCGAAGGGCCGTAGACGACCCCCGGCACCATCCCGTTCCGCCGGAGGGCGTTCGCCTTCCCGACCGTCCTCTCCTTCACTTCCAGCGTATGCATCCTCGTTCACCCAGTCATCCCTTTGGATTTCGGCTAGTAATGCGGGAACAGATGACTCACCGACTTGTACTCGAAGATCCGGTGAATCGTCTTCGCGAGATGCTCGCCCACATGGATATAGTCGACGATCCCGCTTTCGTTCGCGCGCTTGTTGAAAATGGTATTGGTCAGAACCACGCGTTTCAAGGGGGATTCCGCCACCAGCTCCAGCGCGTCGCCGGAGAGCGTCCCGTGCGTGCAGTAGGCCGATACCTCCTCCGCGCCGTGGGAGAGGAGCGTGTTGGCCGCTTTCGCCATCGTCCCGCCGGAGGAGAGGATGTCATCGACCAGGATCGCCCGCTTTCCGGAGACCTCGCCGATGACGTTCATCACCTGGACGTCCGAGCCGTCCTGAGAACGTCGCTTCTCCAGGATCGCCAGCGGCCTGTCGAGGCGCTCGGCGACCATCCGCGCGCGGACCGTGCCGCCCGCGTCCGGGGAGACGATGACCGCGTTGTCCAATCGATCGAACGTCGCCTCGATGTGGTCGGCGAAGATCCAGTCGGTCCGGAGGTTGTCGACCGGGATGTTGAAGAACCCTTGGATCTGGCCGGCGTGGAGGTCCATCGTGAGGACGCGGTCCGCGCCCGCAACCTCGATCAGGTTGGCGACCAACCGCGCCGAGATCGGGACCCGCCCGGTGTGCTTCCGATCCTGACGCGCGTACCCGTAGTAGGGGACCACCGCGACGACCTGTCGAGCCGACGCACGGCGGATCGCGTCGATCATGATCAGCAATTCCATCAGGTGCTCATTGACGGGGGGAGAGGTCGGTTGGATGACGAAAACGTCCGCGCCACGGACCGTCTCCCGGATCCGGACGCGGATCTCCCCGTCTCCGAAGCGCGTCACCGCGGCGTCGCACAGCCGGATGCCGAGGGCCTCGGAGATCTCCTCCGCCAACTGCGGGTTCGCGTTGCCGCAAAGAAGCTTCAGTTCTCTACCGATCATCCTGGGTCCCCTCCTCGGTCTTCCGCTCGGCCGCCTTGTTCACCTGGCGCGCCCGCCCGAACGCGAGCCCTCCGGCCGGAACATCCTCGGTGATCGTCGACCCCGCCGCGACGACGGCCCCTTCGCCGATCGTCACCGGCGCGACGAGCGACGCGTTGCTTCCGACGAAGGCGCCCTTCTCGATCACCGTCCGATGCTTGGCGGCCCCATCGTAGTTGCAGGTAATCGCTCCGGCGCCGATGTTCGTCCGCTCCCCGACGTCCGCGTCCCCGATGTAGGCGAGATGCCCGGCCTTGACGCCCCGTCCGAGTCGGGCCTCTTTCACCTCGACGAAGTTGCCGACGCGGGCCTCCGGTCCGACGTCGGCCCCCGGACGGAGATGGGCGTACGGTCCGACCTTGGAGTCGGAGCGGACCCTGGCGCCTTCGAGGACGGAGTAGCGGACAGTGCAGCCCTCCTCGATCGTCGTGTCCTCGATCCAAGCATCGGGCCCGATCCGACAGGCCGCTCCGATCTTCGTCGCCCCGCGAAGGTGCGTCCCGGGATAGAGGACGGTCCCGGGCGCGACGACGACGTGCTCGCCGACGTAGGTCCGATCGGGATCCGGAACGACGACGCCGCTCTCCCGTAACGCATCGAGGACCCGCTTCCGCGCGATCGGATCGAGTTCCGAGTCTTCCACGAACGGCCTCTCGCTCATTGCGCCCCTTCCCTCCGACCGACGATCATACGCCACCCGGAGAACAACGATCAAGCCAAAGCGCCCTTGCAGACGGCACCTCACGCCTTATACTCGGACCGTCCGTGGGAAGGGGCCACGGACAATCGACATCGGGAGGTGGTCGACGATGAAAAAGCGAGTCTTTTCCGGCATTCAGCCGACCGGGACCCTGCACGTGGGCAACTACTTCGGGGCGGTCCGGAATTGGGTCGCGATGCAGGACGAGTACGACTGCATCATCGGGATCGTCGACTACCACGCGATCACCATCGACGTCGACCCCGAAGAGCTCCGCCGCGCGACGCGCGCGATGGCGCTCGATCTGATGGCGTGCGGGATCGATCCCGAGCGGACGATCCTGTTCGCGCAGTCCGACGTGCCAACGCACACGGAGCTCGCTTGGATTCTCGGCTGCGTCACCTCGTACGGGGATCTGACCCGGATGACCCAGTTCAAGGAGAAGTCGGCCGGGAAGGCGTTCGTCTCCGCCGGCCTGTTCACGTATCCAATCCTCCAAGCGGCGGACATCCTCCTGTACCGGGCGCACGGCGTGCCGGTCGGCGAGGACCAGGTCCAGCACCTGGAGCTGTCGCGGCGGATCGCACGGCGGTTCAACGGCCGGTTCGGGGAGTGTTTCCCGGAGCCGGAGCCGGTCGTCGGGAAGGGGGCCCGGATCATGTCCCTCTCCGATCCCTCCGTGAAGATGAGCAAGAGCGCCGGCGAGCAGCATTACGTCGGTGTGATGGAGGACGAGGCGTCGATCCGGAAGAAGGTCCGCTCCGCGGTGACCGACGTCGGGCTCGAGGCCGGGGCCGAGATGTCGCCCGGCGTGGCGAACCTGTTCGAGATCCTCGACCTCTCGGCCGAGATGGCCGGGGACGCGTCGATCGTCGGCGAGCTCCGCTCGGACCACGAACGGGGCGAGCTGATGTACTCGCGTCTGAAGGACGAGACGTTCGAGCGCCTGATGGCCGTCCTCCGTCCGATCCAACGGCGGCAGCGCGAGCTGGAGGCTTCCGGCGACGTCGTCGAGATCCTCCGGGGCGGCGCCCGCCGCGCTCGGGCGATCGCCGATGAAACGATCGCCGACGTGCGACGGCGGGTCGGGCTCGGCACCGAGTGAAGCGCACTCAGCCGCGCACGCCGCCGTCCGGAAATCGCGTTCCGATCTCGTTCCACAGGTCGTCGAGCTCTTCCTTCGGCAGAGCCGATTTCGTCTCCCACGTCGGGTCGAGGAGGCCCTTCTCCGGCACGCGGAATGCCTGAAGGACGTATCGCTTCGCCCCGGTCAGTCGCTCGGCGATCCGGAGGACGTCCTCGCGGCCGAGCGTCGGGGCGACCGTCGTCCGGAACTCGTAGTCCGGGGCCTCGCGAGCGATCCGCGCGATCGACGCCTCGATCGCGCCGACGTCGGCGGCGATCCCGGCCAGCCGGTCGTAGCGATCGAACGGCCCCTTGACGTCCATCGCGATGTAGTCCACGAGCCCCTCCGCGAGGAGCTCGCGCAGCACATCGGGGCGCGAGCCGTTGGTGTCGAGCTTGACGAGGAGCCCGAGCCCCTTCAGCCGATCGATGAACGGGAGGAGGGCGGGCTGTAGCGTCGGCTCCCCGCCGCCGATCACCACGCCGTCGAGAAACCGGCTGCGTTCGCGGAGCCTTCCGAGGACCTCGTCCTCATCGAGCACGGGCGCGAACCGATCCGGATCGACCAGCTCGGGGTTGTGACAGAACGGGCAGCGGAAGTTGCACCCGACCGTGAACAGGGTCGCCGCGATCCTTCCCGGATAGTCGATCAGCGTCGTCCACTGGACACCGCCGATGGAGAGCCCCGCCATCGGAATCTCATCCGGACGCCGACGCGGGAGCGAAGATCCTCCGGTCGGCGAACTCGGCCTGCTTCCCGTCGTTCCACTGATCGACCGGACGGAGGTACCCCACGACGCGGGAGTAGACCTCGGTCTTCGACCCGCACATCGGACAGGCCGCGTGCGCGCCGACGAGGTAGCCGTGCTGCGGGCAGACCGAGAACGTCGGGGTCAGCGTGTAGTACGGGAGCCGGAACGTCTCGGCGATCCTTCGGACGAGGCGCTTCGCCGCCAGGCCGTTCGGCAGGCGCTCGCCGAGGAATCCGTGAAAGACCGTCCCGCCGGTGTAGCGGGTCTGAAGGGGATCCTGGAGCTCAAGCGCCTCGAACAGGTCGTCCGTCCAACCGACCGGGAGCTGGGTCGAATTCGTGTAATAGGGGACTTCGCTCCCGTACGCCTCGAGGTTGTAGACGCGCAGATCCGGGAACCGCTTCCGATCGACCTCGGCCAACCGATAGCTCGCCCCCTCCGCCGGCGTCGCTTCGAGGTTGAAGATGTCGTGCGTCTGGACCTGATACTCGCCGATCCGATCGCGCATCCAGTCGAGCACCCGGAGTGCGAACTCGCGCCCCTCCGGGTCGGCGATCGTGCAGCCGAGGAGGTTGAGAAGCGCCTCGTTCATCCCGATCAGCCCGATCGTCGAGAAGTGGTTCCTCCAGTAGCCCCCCTCCGCCTCCATGATCCGCTCCAGATAGAACCTGGAGTACGGATAGAGCCCCTGCTCGGTCAGCGATTCGAGCGTCTTCCGCTTGACGGCGAGCGCCTCCTTGGCGAGGTCCATCAGATCCCCGAGCCGTCGGAAGAAGTCGGCTTCGTCGCCGGCCAGGTACCCGAGCCGCGGGAGGTTGAGGGTGACGACGCCGATCGACCCTGTGAGCGGGTTCGCCCCGAACAGGCCGCCGCCCCGGCTCCGCAGCTCGCGGTTGTCGATCCGCAGACGACAGCACATGCTCCGCGCGTCCTCGGGATGCATGTCGCTGTTGATGAAGTTCGAGAAGTAGGGGATCCCGTACTTGGCCGTCATCTCCCAGACCGGGTCAAGGACGGGGTTCTCCCAGTCGAATTCCTCGGTGACGTTGTACGTCGGGATCGGGAAGGTGAATGGGCGGCCGCGCATGTCGCCCTCGTTCATCACCACGGCGAACGCCCGGTTGAGCAGGTCCATCTCCGGTTGGTACTCCCCGTAGGCCGCCTTCTGCAGGGCGCCGCCGACGATCACCGGCTCGTCCCGCATGTGGCGGGGGACCTTCAGATCGAGCGTCACGTTCGTGAACGGCGTCTGAAAGCCGACCCGCGTCGGGACGTTCATGTTGTAGACGAACTCCTGGACGTTCTGCTTCACCTCGTCGTACGAGAGGCCGTCGGCCCGGATGAACGGAGCGAGGTACGTGTCGACGTTGGAGAACGCCTGCGCCCCGGCCGATTCCCCCTGCAGCGTATAGAGGAAGTTGACGATCTGTAGCAGGACGACGCGGAAATGCTTCGCCGGCCTCGATTCGATCTTCCCCCGCACGCCGCGGAACCCCCGGAGGAGGAGGTCGCGCAGGTCCCAGCCGACGCAATACGCGCCGAGCGTCCCCAGGTCGTGGACGTGGAAGTCGCCCGATTCGTGCGCCCGCCGGATCGCCTCCGGGTAGATCCGGCCGAGCCAATAGCGGGAGATGATCTTGTCGGTGATGTGGGTGTTCAGCCCCTGCAGGGAGTAGGTCATGTTGCTGTTCTCGCGGACCCGCCAGTCGCGATCGTCGAGGTAGTCCTCGATCAGCGGGAGCCCGGCCATCAGGCCGCGCATCTCCCTCAGCTCCTCGCGCTGTCTTCGATAGAGGATGTACGTCTTCGCCGTGCGCGTTCTTCCCGCATGGATCAGCGTCTCCTCGACGAGGTCCTGGATCTCCTCCACCGTCGGGTACTCCCCGACGAACCGCGCATCGAGAGCCTGGGTGACCTGTTCGCACAGCGCCGCGGCGGCCTGCTCGTCGGGATCGCCGACGGCAAGCATCGCTTTCCAGATCGCTGTCGTGATTTTGGCTTCGTCGAACGGAGCGACCCGACCATCGCGCTTGACGATGTACTGCATGAACCCCCTCTTTCGGATGCGAGCCACCGACCCGGTGGGAAAAACGGACCCATCCTAGCACCGCGGAAACGGGCTGACAATCGGGCGCGATTCGCTCGAACCCGCCGGAACCGGTATGGGCACGGTGGGACGACCCACTCCCGGACCGACATCGGACATCGATCACGGACTTCGCCCCGAGATCGATCCCGCCTTCGTGCAAGACAGACTCCCAACGGCGGAGGGAGAAGAACGGGCCTGCTTGATTCGCGATCTCCGCTCCGCTAACATCGATCGCCATTTCTGACCTGCAATACGTGAAGACGAAACTTCGGAGAGGTGAGTGCGATTCCTAACATCGCTTCCGCAAGCAAGCGCTTGCGACAGAGCCACAAGCGCAGGGGGCTGAATCGGGCCAAGAAGGCCGCGATCAAACGCGTGGAGAAACAGATCCGCCTCCATCTCGAGGCCGGGAACAGAGAGGCGGCGCGCGCGCTCCTTCCCGAGCTCGCGCGGGCGGCGGACAAAGCTGCCAAGCGGAACACGGTCCATGCGAACAAGGCCGCACGGATCAAGTCGAGGTGGACGAAGAGGCTCCAGGCTTAGAGGAGGCGTCCGATGCGGCATTTCGATTTCCTCGGCAAGACGAAGTACTTCGTCCCGCTTTCGCTCCTGCTGGTCGCAGTCAGCGTGATCGTCCTGATTCCGGGCGTGCGCGGGTTGATGTGGGGAATCGACTTCACCGGAGGAATGGAGTTCACGGTCCTCTTCTCCGAGCCGGTCGACACGGCCGACATCCGGGCCGCGCTCGGGACGATCGACGCCGGAGGCGTCGATCTGACGAAGAGCGTGATCCAGGACGTCGCCGAACGGAACACGAAGGTGATCACGACGCAGCTCCTCAACGTCGAGGAGGACCAGCGGGTGATCGACCGGATCGAGACGACCCTCCGCGCCGACTTCCCCGTCGAGGACATCAGCCGCCGGCTGATCGGCCAGCAGGTGAGTCGGGAGCTGGCACAGAAGGGATGGCAGGCCGTCCTGCTCGCCATCGTGGCGATCCTCGTCTACATTTCTTGGAGGTTCCGCCTGCGCTACGCGATCGGCGCCGTCGTGGCGATTCTCCACGACGTCGTCATCGCCCTCGGCGTCTTCGCGGTCCTTCAGGTCGAGGTCAACCTGGCGACGATCGCCGCCTTCCTGACGATCGTCGGATACTCGCTGAACGACACGATCGTCATCTACGACCGGATCCGCGAGAACTTGAAGGTCGAGCGTCGTCGGTCGGTCTTCGAGGTCATCAACTTGAGCGTCAACCAGTCGCTCAGTCGGACGCTGAACACGTCGATCACGACCTTCATTCCGGTCGTCATCCTGTTCCTGTTCGGCGGAAGCGTCCTGCGCGGGTTCTCCCTCGCCCTGTTGATCGGCGTCGTCGTCGGGACCTACTCCTCGATGTACATCGCGAACCCGATTCTCTACGGCTGGAGCCTCAAGGCGGACAAATCGAAGAAATCGAAGAAGGGAAGATGAGGTCCGCCCTTCGGGACGGGAGAGAGTGGAGGCTCGCTCCCGATCCGGACGAGGCCCTCGTCGACGTCATTCGAACGACCCTCGGTTGTGCTCGCCCGTTCGCCGTCCTCCTCGCCCTGCGTGGAGGCGCGTCGTGGAAGTCCCTGATCGATCCGGGGGTCCGCAGCTTCCACTCCCCGTTCCTCTTTTCCGAGATGGAGCGGGCGATCGATCGCCTCGTAAAGGCGATCGACGCTGGGGAGCGGATCTTCATCCACGGCGACTTCGACGTCGACGGGCTGACGGGGGCCGCCGTCCTCTACCGGGGGCTTCGCCCGCTCCTCCCTCAGAACACGCTCAAGGTCGACGTCGGGGACCGGACGAACGGACACGGCATCTCGCGCCCGTTCGTCCTCCGCGCCATCGAGGAGGGCTTCGGCCTGGTGATCACCGCCGACTGCGGCGTATCCAACCACGCCGAGATCGACGCACTGAAGGACGCGGGGATCGACACGGTCGTAACGGATCACCACATCCCCCCGACGCCTCCCCTTGGCGCGTTCGCGATCATCGACGCGCATCGCGAGGGGGAAGCGTACCCGAACCGCCAGCTCGCCGGCGTCGGGGTCGCGTACAAGCTCGTCTGCGCGCTCTACGAGCGCCTCGGCAGGCCGGCCCCAACGCAGCTCCTCGACCTCGTCGCACTCGGAACGGTCGCCGATCTCGTGCCGCTCTCGTCCGACGGGGAGAGCGAGAATCGCGCCTTCGTCCGCAAGGCGTTCTCGTTGATCGCCGAGGGGGAAGGCTCGTCTCAGGGCCTGAGGGTCCTGTTCGACAAGCTCTCGGTCAACCCGAAGAAGATCAGCACGTCGGACATCGGCTACCTCGTCGCCCCGAAGCTGAACGCGGCGAACCGCGCCGGGGACCCGAAGGTCGCCTTCCTCCTGCTGATCACCGAGATCCCGGACCAAGCGGAGTACCTCGCCGAGATCCTCCTCGACTACAACCGCGACCGGGAGATCGCCCAGAATGACCTGATCGCTCAGGCGGAGGAGACCATCCGCGAAGAGGCGCTCAACCCGCAGGAGGACGGCCTGGTCCTCGTCGCGGGGAAATACTGGAACGAGGGGATCCTCGGGCTCGTCGCCTCCAGCCTCGCCGAGCGGTTCCGCGTCCCGTCGATCGTCGTCTCCCGCGGGGATCGTGTGAGCCGAGGCTCGTGCCGGAGCATTGGGGAATTCGACATCAGCGCCTGCCTGGAGGCGAACAGCGATCTCCTGCTCCAGTACGGTGGACACCGAATGGCCGCCGGGTTCTCGGTCGTCAACGATCGACTCCCGGAGTTGGAGGAGCGCCTGTTCGAGTACGTCGCGGCGCACCGCGAGGAGCTGACGAGCCTCGCCGCCGAGGAGGTCGACGCGCGGCTCTCCATCGGCGAAGTGGACCTCCGGTTCTACACCGACCTGACGTCCCTCGGCCCATTCGGCCCGGGCAACGCCAGACCCCGGTTCCTCCTGTCGGATTGCACGTTCTCGGAGCTGACGCTGGTCGGGAACCGGAGACAGCACCTCAAGGGGCTGGTGGCCCAAGACGGCACTTCGATCCCGTTCATCGGGTTCCGCATGGCCAGGCACCTCGACGCGTTCGAACGGACCGGTCCGATCGGCCTCGTCGGTCACGCCGGCTTCGACGATTGGCGAGGAAGCGTCCAGATCCAGGGGATCGACCTCGTCGCCGACCGCCCTTCGCAATAGGCCGCCCGTCCCTTACGGGAGCTCGCCCCGATCCATCCCGCGAGACACCGCAGAGATCCTGGCTTCGCGCGGTCATCACCCACGAGAAGACGAAGCCTTCTCGCAAGGCGGCCGCAGGCCGCCCTTACTTCCCGACGCAAAAGCGGGAGAAGACGGCGTCGAGGATCGATTCGCCGACGTCGATCCCCTGCAGCTCGCCGGCCGTCCGATAAGCGTGGCGAAGGTCCTCAGCGACCATGTCGACCGAGTGTCCGGCCCGGGCCGTCGCCGCGGCGGAACGGAGCGATTCACCGACCCGCCGGATCAAATCGCGTTCCCACGCATCGAGGAGGAGGACCGAGTTGCGCGTCGGAAGCTCCCCGCCGATCAGCAACCGAAGGATCGCCTCCCGGAGCTCGTCGATCCCATCGCCCTCCTTCGCCGAGATGTCGACCCGTTCGGCCCACGAGCCGAGCGAGACGGCACCGATCCGATCCGGCAGATCGGTCTTGTTGACGACCAGGATCGACGGGACGCCCCACGGCCGCTCGAGGATCTCCCGGTCCTCCCGGGCAAGCGGCTCGCTTCGGTCGAGGAGGCAGAGGACCAGATCGGACCGGTCGATCGCCCGCTGGGTCCGAAGGACCCCCTCCGCTTCGACCGGGTCGCCCGGCTCTCGCAGCCCCGCCGTGTCGATCCAGCGGACCGGGATCCCCGCGAGCGAGGACTCCTCCTCGACGGTGTCGCGCGTCGTCCCGGGGATCGGCGTCACGATCGCCCGCGCCTCGGCGAGGAGCGCGTTCAACAGTGCCGACTTGCCGACGTTCGGCCGCCCGACGATCGCGACCGTCAACCCCTCGCGAACGATCCGCCCCTGTTCGCTCTCGGCGAGCATCCGACCGACGCGTCGGGAGAGGTCGTCGATCCTCGGGAGGATGGCTTCGACATCGACGCCCAGATCGGGGTAGTCGATCTCGACTTCCAGATCGGCGAGGACCTCGGCGAGCCCCCCGCGAACCTCGTCGAGGGCGCTCGAGAACCGTCCGCCGAGCCGATCAACGGCCGCCTCGAGACCGAGGACCGTCCGCGCGCGCACGACGTCGAGGACCGCCTTCGCCTGATCGAGCGAGATCCGCCCGTTGAGGAACGCCCGCTCGGTGAACTCGCCGCGTTCGGCCATCCGCGCCCCGCCGGAGAGGACGGCGTCGAGGACCGCACGCGTCGCGACGATTCCCCCGTGACAGTTGATCTCCACGACGTCCTCCCGCGTGTACGTCCGCGGTGCCCGCATGACGGAAACGAGGGCCTCGTCGATCAGGCGGTCCGCGACGACGATCCGACCGTAGTGAAGCGTGTGCGTGGGAGCATCCCGGAGCGAATCGCCCCGGGCCGAGCGGAACAGGCGGCCGGCGATGTCGATCGCGTCCGGACCGGTCAACCGGACGATCCCGATCCCCCCCTCGCCGAGTGGCGTGGAGATCGCAGCGATGGTTCCGTCGTCCATCAGGCGTCGTCCGGCTCGATCAGCACCCGACGCTCGTCCCCTTCACCGACGCTGTAGGTCCGCACGCCGGGAACGTTGGCCAGCGTGACGTGGATCGTCCGCCGCTCGTGCGCCGGCATGGCGTTCAGGCGGATCCGCTTCCGGTCGCGGCGGACCTCCTCCGCCTTGGTCAGCGCGAACCGGATCAGTTCCGCCCGGCGACGCTTCACCGTTCCGTTGACGTCGAGGACGATTTCGATTTCCTGACCCGTCTTCCGCCGAAGCGCGCCGCGGAGGAGGAGTTCCAGCGCCGTCAGAACCGATCGATCCTCGGGGAGCGAGAACAGGCTCCCCTCGAGATTGACGTACAGGCCTTCGGGGGCGGACGACGGCTCGACCTCGAACGTCGCGTCCTCCTCGAGGACGGTAAGGAGATCGCGGAGGTAGGCCTCAACCTCCCGCTGAAGCGCCTTCGTCTCCATCGCTCTCCTCCATCTCTACTCCCGGATCTTCCCCCTCAACCGGAACGGGGATCGGCCCGCCTTCGGCCCGCGCCATCTCCCAGTTCACGAAGGCCTGCTGCCCTACTTGAGCCGCCGTGGTGAGGAGGTAGTAGAGCCAGAGCCCGGCCGGGAAGCGCCAGAGGAGGACGGCCATCAGCAGAGGGAAGAAGTAGCCCATGTACTTCTGCATTCCCTTCGCCTCCCCGGTCGGCATCGGGGTCATGAACCTCTGTTGAACGAGCATGATCAGCGTCGTCAAGATAACGAGGATGAAGTACGGGTCGTGGACGCTCAGGTCGGGGATCCAGAGGAAGCCGGGCGACAAGTGGATCTGCTCGCTCGCGTAGAGCATCGCCCGCCAGATGATGAAGATGATCGGAAGCTGGATCAGCATCGGCAGGCATCCGCCCATCGGGTTGACGCCCTCCTTCCGATAGACCTCGAGGACCTTCTGCTGCATCATCTGGCGGTCGTCCTTGTACCGCTCCTGGATCCGCTTCAGGCGGGGCTGGATCCGCTGGGTCTTCGCGATCGAGTGGTACTGCTTCCGCATCAGCGGGAACAGGACGATGCGGGTCATCAGGGTGAACAGGATGATCGCCCACCCGTAGTTGCCGGTGTAGCGGTACAGGATGTCGAGGAATTGGATCACCGCCACCATCGCCCGCGCCCCGACGCCCGGCTGGTCGAGGGCCTCGATCCCGGCTGCCTTCATCAAGAGGAAGCGACGCCTCCCGCCGTAGAGCGTGAAGCGGTAGGACGACGTCCCCTCCGGCGCGGCGAGCTTCACCCCGAATCTCCAGCTGCCCGACTCCGTTGCCTCGGAGAACGGGCCGACCGTCGTCCCTTCGTCCGGGATGAGGAAGAAGACGACGTTCCCGTCCATCAGGCCGAGTCCGTCGAACGAGAAGTAGGAACCGGAGGCGAGCATGGCGGGCGAGGGCTCGCCGTCGAACAGGTAGGTGAGCTGACGCCCCCCTTTGCTCTGCGGGATGTACTTCTGAACCGTCATCTCGAGCTCGGATGCCGCATCGGCCCGCGGCGTGACCTCGACGTCGAGCTCCACGCTGTACAGCGCATCGGGCTCGAGGGTGAACCGCTTGACCACCGTGTACTCGGCGAGTTCGCCGGTGAACGTGACGACGAGCCCACCGGAGTCGGTCCGCTCGGGCTCGCCGAGCACGTAGCTCCCCTCGGTCCCGTCCCCGCGCAAATCGAACGGGAACTCCGCGTCGGCCGTGTACCGCCGGGCGAAGGTCGTCGCGTCGGTCGTCGTCCCGTACACGAGCTCCTCGACCTTCGAGCCATACGGGGCGAAGGTCAGCAGGACGCTCCTGAGCGTGCCCCCGTCCTCGGAGAAGAGGTAGTTGGCGAGGGGCGTGGCGACGATCAGCTCGCGGAACCCCTCCCTTTCGGTGACGTTGAAGGTGATCCCCGGCTCGGCCGCGACCACGGAAAACGACAGAAAAAAAACGAGGATCCCCAGCAATCCATAGCACGCTCGCTTCGTTCCCACGATGACCTCCTTCGAAGAGGGTATCGTAGGCGAGAAACGCGCGCAACTCCGTTGAACAGGGTGTTCGGCTGCAGTACACTGCGCCTCGCCGATGTTCACGGGCGTAGTGCAGGGTCTCGGACACCTCAGGTCGTCGCGCGCCGGGGAGGTGGAGGTCGAACTCCCCCGGGCGATGCGCGACCGGCTCGACGTCGGGGCGAGCGTCGCGGTGAACGGGGTCTGCCTGACGGTCCGCGGGCTCTACGACGACGCCTTCCGAGCCGACGTGTCGCGGGAAACGCTCTCGCGAACGACGCTCGGCGGGCTGAGGCCGGGGGCACGGGTCAACCTCGAGCTCCCGGTGCGCCCGGTCGACGGCCTGGACGGGCACCTGGTCCTCGGGCACGTCGACGCGGTCGGCCGAATCCAGGCCCTGTACCGGGAGGAGCGAAACTGGATCGCGATCGTCTCGTACCCGGCGGAGCGTCTCCGGTACGTCGTCGAGAAGGGCTCGATCGCGGTCGACGGGATCAGCCTGACGAGCTACGGGATCGAGGGGAGCTCGTTCCGGTGTTCGATCGTTCCCGAGACCTACGAGAGGACGACGATGCAGGATCGGAGGAGCGGGGATCCGGTGAACCTCGAGTTCGATATCCTGGCGAAGTACGTCGAGAGGATGATGCCGTTTGTTCATCGCGATTGAGGAAGCGATCCGGAAGTTTCGAGCCGGCGAGATGCTGATCCTCGTCGACGACGAGCGCCGCGAGAACGAAGGGGATCTCGTCATCGCCGCCGAGCACGCCGCGCCGGACGCGATCAACTTCATGATCACGCACGGCCGCGGCCTCGTCTGCATGCCGATCACCGAGGATCGCGCCCGCGCCCTCGGCCTCTCGCCGATGTGCCCCGAGAACACCGCGCTGCACGGGACGCACTTCACCGTCTCGGTCGATGCGAGGGAAGGGATCGCCACCGGGATCTCGGCCTACGACCGCGCCCACACGATCCGACTCCTGACCGACGAAGCCACGCGCCCGGGCGACCTCGCCCTGCCGGGACACATCTTCCCGCTGATCGCCCGCGACGGCGGCGTCCTGCGTCGCGCCGGGCACACCGAGGCGACGGTCGACCTGGCGCGGCTCGCCGGGCTGAAGCCGGCGGCGGTCCTCTGCGAGATCCTGAACCACGACGGGACGATGGCGCGCGTCCCCCACCTGGAGGTCTTCGCCGAGACGCACGACCTGTCGATCGTCAACATCTCCGATCTGATCGCGTATCGGAAGCGGACCGAACGGCTGATCGAGCGCGTCGCCGAGGCCGAGCTCCCGACGCGCTTCGGGACGTTCCGGATCGTCAGCTACACCAGCCCGATCGAGGACGAGGAGCACGTCGCCCTGGTGAAGGGGGACGTCTCGGGGGCGGAGGACGTCCTCGTCCGGGTGCACTCCGAGTGCCTGACCGGCGACGTCTTCGGGTCGTTCCGCTGCGACTGCGGCGGCCAACTCCAGCACGCCCTCGAGCGGATCGACGAGGAGGGGCGGGGCGTGCTCGTCTACATGCGCCAGGAGGGACGCGGGATCGGGCTGAAGAACAAGGTCTGCGCCTACCAGCTTCAGGATCAGGGGCTCGATACGGTCGAGGCGAACGAGCACCTCGGCTTCGAGGCCGACCTTCGCGACTACGGGATCGGGGCGCAGATCCTCTGCGACCTCGGCCTCTCGACGATCCGCCTGTTGACGAACAACCCGAAGAAGATCGTCGGCCTCTCCGGCTACGGATTGACCGTGGTCGAGCAGATCCCGATCGAGATTCCGCCCAACGAATTCAACCGCCAGTACCTGAAGACGAAGAAGGAGAAGCTCGGCCATCACCTGAACAAGGTCTGAGCCGCTCCGCTCGGTCGGACGAGCGATCGAGCGCTCGAACGGGATACAATCGTCACGGCCCGAGAACGAAGCGGGATCGGAAGAAAGGCGTGACCTCGAACACCAGCTGACCGAGGTCCGGAAGAACGAACTCCGAGGAGGGAGCCATGGGAGCGGTCTACGAAGGGAAGCTCGACGGCAGCGGCCTCCGCGTCGGCGTCGTCGTCAGCCGATTCAACAACCTGATCACCGAGCGCCTGCTCGAAGGCGCGCTCGATCGGCTCCGCCGCTCGAACGTGGCGGACGACGCGATCGACGTCTGCCGCGTCCCCGGCGCGTTCGAGGTTCCCAAGGCGGCGAAGGTGATGGCCGAGACCGGCCGGTACGACGGAATCGTCGCGCTCTCCGCCGTCATCCGCGGCGCGACGCCGCATTTCGAGTACGTCGCCAGCGAAGTGAGCAGGGGGCTCGCCCGCGTCAACCTCGACGCCGCGGTCCCGGTGGCGTTCGGTGTGATCACCGCGGACACCGTCGATCAGGCGATCGAGCGCGCGGGAACCAAGGCGGGGAACAAGGGGGCTCAGGCCGCCGAGAGCCTGATCGAGATGGTCAACGTCCTCCGCGCGGTGCAATGAGCTACGAGCTCGTCCGCGGAATGAACGACATCCTCCCCGAGGAGGTCGGGTGGTGGCGCCTCGTCGAGGACGCGATCCGGGAGACCGCGCGGCGGTACAACTACCGCGAGATCCGGTTCCCGATCGTCGAGCAGACCGACCTGTTCACCCGCGGGATCGGCGAGGCGAACGAAGTCGTGACCAAGCAGATGTTCACCTTTCCCGATCGGAGGGGGCGCAGCCTGACGCTTCGGCCGGAGGGGACCGCGTCGGTTGCCCGCGCCTACCTGTCGCACGGGCTGCAGACGAACGCGCCGTTTCAGAAGGTCTACTACCTCGGCCCGATGTTCCGCTACGAGAAGCCTCAGAGAGGGCGCTACCGGCAGTTCCACCAGTACGGGATCGAGGCGATCGGCTCGCTCGATCCGACCCTCGACGTCGAGGTGATCGCCTTCGCGTGGACGCTGATGAGCGGGCTCGGCCTCGGCGGGCTGTCGCTCCGCCTCAACTCGATCGGCTGCCCGAGCGACCGGGAGGCGTATCACAAGGTCCTGCGCGCTCATTTCGCCGCCACGATCGGCTCGATGTGCGCCGACTGTCGGCGCCGCTACGAGGACAATCCGCTGCGGATCCTCGACTGCAAGGAGCCGAGCTGTCGTCCGTCCATCGACGCCGCCCCAGGACCGGCCGAGTCCCTCTGCGGCGACTGCGCCGCGCACTTCGCCGAAGTCCGCCGGTGGCTCGACCGTCTCGAGCTGTCCTACGAGATCGACCCACACCTCGTCCGAGGCCTCGACTACTACACCCGCACCGTCTTCGAGCTGATCTCCGCCGACCTCGGCGCTCAGGACTCCCTCGTCGGCGGAGGGCGATACGACGGGCTCGTCGAATCGCTCGGCGGGCCGCCGACTCCCGGCGTCGGGTTCGCCGGCGGGATCGAGCGGCTCGTCCTCGTGCTCCAAGGGCGCGGGACGCCGCTCGAACCGGAGCGCCTCGACCTGTTCCTCGCGTCGATCGGCGACGAGGGGCGGCGGATCGCCTTCGAGCTGGCCGAGCGGCTGCGGAGGGCAGGGCTGTCAGTCGAGTTCGATCACCGCGATCGCGGGCTCCGCAAGCAGCTTTCCGAGGCGAACCGGCTGGGCGCCCGCCATCTTCTGGTGGTCGGCGACGATGAGGCCGCGTCGGGCCTCGGCAGGCTGAAGGCGATGGACTCCGGCGAGGAGCGCGACGTCCGGCTGACCGTCGACGCGCTCGCCGACGCGATCCGAGGAGGATGACATGGAGCTGAAGCTCGTGCCGATCGAGAATCCCGGCGGACTGAATCTGATCCTCGGACAGAGCCATTTCATCAAGACGGTCGAGGACCTCCACGAGGCGCTCGTCACCGCGATCCCCGGGATCCAGTTCGGCCTCGCCTTCTGCGAGGCGTCCGGACCGTGCTTGATCCGTCATTCGGGGACGAACGAGGAGCTCGAAGGGCTCGCGATCCGGAACGCCGAGGCGATCGGCGCCGGGCACTCGTTCATCGTCTTCCTGAAGGACGCGTTCCCGATCAACGTCCTGGGCGCCGTGAAGCGGGTCCCCGAGGTCTGCCGGATCCTCTGCGCTACCGCCAACCCCCTTCAGGCCGTCGTCGCCGAGACCGACCAGGGACGCGGGATCCTCGGCGTCGTCGACGGCGTCCTTCCCAAGGGGATCGAAGGCGAAGCGGAGATCGCTCAACGGAAGGAGTTCCTCCGGGCGATCGGGTACAAGGGATAGGGACGCGTAGTTGGGATGCGAGATCCCTCCATGGCGTTCGCCATCCCTCCTCGATCGGCCGAGGGCAGCACATCCTCCCAACACGTCCGTGGCGCCCGATCCCTCGGCGACGATCGGTCTCCTTCGACCTCAAGAACGTCCAGGGGCGCAGCAGGTTCCTCGGCGCCGTCGACGGGCTTGAGGGTGAGGGAGGAGATGGCCCTGTCACGGATCATCACGGCGTCCACGACCGTTACGCCGGGGTCGAGGAGCTGCGGTCGAACGAGGTCGCGGACTGCGCGCAGCGCAGCGATGTGACGCATGACGGGAACCGCTATAGAATGAACGCCTCGGTCGTATGCGGATACACCGAACGCGGAGACAGTCTCGAGCTTCTTTGGAGGGGAGCGTGCCAGAGTCTGCAATCGTGGGTTCTGCTCTTGCCGTTGTGCTTCTGGGGTTCCTGATCGAGGCCTTCTTCGTGAGATCCTTTCGGCGGGCGATCCCGACGCGGGTGGTTGTGATGGGGATGCGGGGGAAGTCAAGCGTTGTGCGTCTCATCGCTGCCGGACTGAGGGGCGGCGGGCATCGAGTCCTATACAAGACGACGGGATCCTACGCGACCGTCGGTCATCCGAACGGAGACGAACGCCCTGTTCGGCGCCGATCGCTGCCAAGCCCGTTGGAGCAGCGACGAATTCTCTATCTAGCGAAACGGCTTGAAGCAGACGCCGCGGTGTTCGAGGCGATGAGCATCCGCGCGGAAAGCCTACGCGTCGAAGTCGCGAAGATCCTCGCTCCTCAGATTGTCGCCCTCACCAGCTTCCGTCCCGACCATCTCAACGACCTACCCGACCCGATCGGGGCGTTCGCCGAGGCAGTCCCCCGTGGAGCCGTCGTGATCTGTCCATCGGATACCCCCGACGATCTTCGCCGTCGCCTCATGGAGCGACACATCCCTGTTCACGCGGTCGATCCGGAGGCAGGCGCTCCGTACCTCTCCTTGCTCCCCTACAGGGAATGGCCGATCAACCTGGCGCTTGCACTGGAGATCTGTGCCCGTCTCGGCGTCCCCCCGGAATCCGCTCTGGATGGAATGGGCTCCGTTACGCCCGATGTCGGCGTGCTCTCGGCGTGGCGGGTGGATTCGCCTCCGGGCACGTGGCACGTGGTGAACGGGTTCGCGGCCAACGATCCGGACTCTACGAAGCTCGTGCTGGAACGTGCTCTTGAACGATGGGATCGACCCGGTGGATGTCGTGTCGGCCTTCTCAACCTGCGCGAAGACCGAGGCGATCGGACGGGGCAATGGACGAGCGCGCTCAGTCGGGAGACGTGGCCCTTCGACACCCTTGCCGTCGTAGGGGCCGTCCCATGGTCGGTCAAGCGACATCTGCGCAGAGCTCTTGGCGAGCGCCTTCTCGTCGTGCGGTCGTCGGATCCCGGCCGGATCCTGGCGGAGATCGCATCGGACCATCCGGAGGGCGGTTTCCTCTTCGGGTTCGGGAACATGGGGGGAGCGGGGATCCGGCTTGTGGAGTGGTGGAGCCGTGAGGGCGAACCGGCATGATAGTTGAGTCCGCCTTCATCGGGCTTGCGGTGGCGGCGCTGTTCACGGAGTTCACCGGCTTGTATCCCGGGGGGATCATCGTCCCGGGGTATTTAGCGCTGTTCGTCAATCAGCCTCTACGCCTTGCCGGGACTCTCGCCGCCGCACTGCTGGCGTGGGCGGTCTATCGGGCGATCTCCCGCTTCTTCATCGTCTTCGGTCGACGACGATTCCTGCTCCTCATTCTCCTGGGGGGAGCCTGGGCGCTTCTCGGAACTCGGGTCATCCCCCTGGCGTGGCCGGCATCCTTGGAGCTTCGTGCCATCGGCTGGGTGATCCCCGGACTGATCGCCAACACGTTCGAGCGACAGGGCTTCTTTCGAACGGTGGCGGCCATGGGGATCGCCTCCGCTACGACGTATTGCATTCTGCGGCTGGTCCTCACATAGGAGATGGAGATGCAGCGGCTACGCCATCTGGTTCGTTGGGACCTCGCGCTGCTGTTCTGCATGGGAGTGGCTGCCGTCGTGACGATCGCGTTCTTCGGAAGCGAATTCACGGCGGACGAGGGCCGGATGATCGAAGCGTCCAGACGGATGCAAGCAGGGGTGGAGAGCCTCTACGCACATCGGCAGGCTCAGGGCCCGAGCGTGGATCTCACCTATGACATCAACGGCACCGGTCTGATCGGAGCCCAGTTCAGTCCGATGACCACCACGATCGGAGACCTACAGGCCAAGCGTACGACCACCAACCCCAACGCCGCCGGACTAGTGGTCTTTCTTCTCTCCGAGGCCGGGGTCCAAGAGGGCGACTTCATCGCCGTCGGTGCGTCGGGCTCGTTTCCAGGTCTGATCCTGGCCACGATGTGCGCAGCGGATGCGATGAAGCTCGATCTGGCTCTGATCGTCTCGCTCGGCGCATCGCAATGGGGCGCCAACCTCCAAGGTTTCACGTGGCTCGACATCGAAGACGTCTTGTACGATGACGGAATCGTCCCCTACCGCGCCTCTGCCGCGTCGCTGGGCGGCGACGAGGACATCGGCCGGGACCTCAGCCGCGACACACGGGAGATGCTCCAGGCCCGAATCGAGGCATCAACGGCTGCTTTCATTTACGATCCAGACCTGACGAGCAACGTCGAAACCCGGATGTCCATCTACCGCGCCGGCGGCGGCGATCGGCGGATTGCCGCGTTCATCAACATCGGCGGATCGTGGGCAAACCTGGGCACCGACGGATCCGTCCTGTATCTCTCACCGGGGGTGAACCATGCCGTCCCACCCGTTCCCTCCGAGAGGGGCGGCGTCCTTCATGCCATGGCGGCCGATGAAGTACCGATCGTCCACCTACTCAACATCAAGGAGCTCGCTCAACGGGTCAACCTGGAGTGGGATCCGTCGCCGCTGCCCAAGCCCGGCTCGCTCCGCGTCGTCGGGGGAGAGGACGGAAGACGAGCCGGTCTGATCGGCATCCCGATTGGCTACTTGAGCGTTGTGGCAACGTGGCTTCTCTGGACTCTGTCCAGGCGGCGTCCCTCCGGAAGCGGAACAACGAGGCCGGCCGCGGATCGCCCCCGACGTTCGTCGGGATGAGATTCGACCGATCCGAAGCCCCAGAGCGCTCTCGTCAGAAGTCCGCATACGAGGAGCAGCCGTCGCGCCAGCACCCGGTTCACTCGAGGTACGAGGAATACTCGGGGGTGGCCGGAACCGTCGCTACGAGGAGATGGCACTCGGGATCCAGCGGGGTGGCGCTGTGGATCGCTCCGGCCGGGATTTGCAGCATGTTGCCCTTCCGCAGGACGACAGGCACCCCGCCGGTTACCCAGTGACTCCTCCCGCTCATCGAGATGATGTACTCATCGGCATCGTGGGAATGCTGCTCCATGGGCTGCTGGAGCGAATCCCTGGCCCAGCACTCCAGGAGCTGAAACGATCCGTCGGAGGGACACAGTAGGCTCTGGATCACCCAACTCCCGGAAATCAGCCTCCCATTGGCCATGACTTCGACCGGCACATGACCCGGCAGAAAGGAGCGTCGGAGCTCGCCCAATGCTTGTTCCAGAACGTCTCTGTACTCACCCTCCGAGAGGCGCCCGGCCTCAACCAGCTTCTTACCGAGCAGGTCCTCGAGGAGAACGGCTGCAATGTGAGATCGAAGGATCGCGTTCCCGAGCCTGCTGATCGGGAGACCGGTCATCTCTCTTCGATCCAGAAGAGCCCGGTAGACATCGTCATCAAGAACCAAGTGTTTCCGGGTGGGCACGGCCCCGCCTTTCGATTCGGAGTAGTGCGCGAAGCATTTCATCGAACTCCAAGCACGCCCCAATTAAGCCGCACCCGGAAGAGGGAGTCAAGGGCGGACTGGCGTGAGACAACTGAGAACCGATCACAGGCTGTCATATGTGGATTCACTCCGATGTTTAAGTCTCCGCAGTCCGTCGGGCGAATCCCGTGAACGGAACAGATCTCTCCGAATTAGCACGGAGAGTGGAAAACTGCGTCAGCGGCAGTGTAAAGTTGTTGAATGGATGTCGTTCGCACGGTATGCATGGTGGGGCCCTTGCGTAGCGTGCCGAAAGTGTTTGGCCGCGGCGTCGGCCTTTCAGGGGCGAAAGCGGCCTCGGCGATCCGGTTCCTGGGGTCAGAACGTCGGAGAACCCAGCACTTGCGGAAGGGCGTGCCTCCGCAAACTCGTCGGCACAACGGGGAAACCCACGACGAAGTGGCGAGCGAGAAGAAATGGATCCGGGCGATGACCTGTCGTGCATTCCAACATAACGAAAGAGAGGTGAGCTGTGCAGACGAAATCGGAGAAGACTGAGCTGTGGACTCGCAGCGTGGGCGAACGGAAAAAGGGTAAAGAAGGAGGCTCCATGAAGTTGCGCATAGCGCTGTGTTGTATGTTGGTGGTGGGAGTGGTCGGGCTGGTCGGATTCACTCAGTGGGTGGCGGACCTCGAGGAAGAGGGCAACTGCACGGCGATCATCGTCGGCAAGGACGCGTCCGTCGACGGTTCGGTGATGACGACCCACACCTGCGACGGCGGGTACGACTCTCGACTGTTCGTCGTCCCCGGAGGAACGCACGAGCCGGGGGAGACGGTTCCGATTCTGAGGAACCAGCTTCACGCTGACAATCGGGAGGTAACGGTGATGGGCGAGATCCCCCAGGTCGCCGAGACCTACACCTACTTCCTGATCGGCTATCCGTTCATGAACGAGCACCAGGTGATGATCGGAGAGCACACGTTCGGCGGACGGCGCGAGATGAGGGCGTCCGAAGGGGCGATCTTCTACATCGAGCAGCTGGAAGCCGTCGGGCTTCAGCGGGGCAAGACGGCCCGTGAAGTGATTCAGATCATGGGCGCGTTGGCCGAAGAGTACGGCTACGCCGACGGCGGCGAGTGTCTCACCGTCTGTGACGGGGACGAAGGCTGGGTGTTTGAGATCGTCGGCCCCGGCGCGCTGTGGACGCCCGGCTCGGGAGAGCCGGGAGCGGTTTGGGCCGCGCAACGTGTCCCGGACAACGCGGTCTACGCTGGGGCGAACCGGTCGCTGATCGGCGAGCTCGACCTGTCCGATCCGGACAACTACATGGCCGGGACGGGGATTTACTCGGTCGGTGAGAAACTCGGCCTCTGGGACCCGAACGCCGGCAAGCCGTTCCGGTACTGGGAGGTCTACGGCTACAAGACCGACAACTTCTACAACAGCCGGCGCGAGTGGCGAGTTCGCGATCTTGTGGCACCGTCACTGGAGTTGGATCCCTACGCGCGCCGGTATCCGTTCTCCGTCGTTCCGGACGAGAAGCTGTCCGTGGCCGACGTGATGGCGATCAAGCGCGACTACTACGCGGGAACCGAGTTCGATCTCACCCAGGGCTTGGCCGCCGGGCCGTTCGGCACGCCCGACCGCTACGCGACGAGCAGCCGGAGCAATCCGGAAGGAAGCGTCGGCTGGGAGCGGGCGATCTCGATGTTCCGCTGCTCGTACAGCTTCGTGTCGCAGTCGCGCAACTGGCTACCCGACGCGATCGGCGGGGTGCTGTGGTTTGGCCCGGATACGCCGCACACCACGTGCTACATGCCGATCTACTGTGGCGTGACCAGCGTTCCCGAGTCGCTCCAGATCATGAGTCGGCGTGACTTCTCTCGAGATTCGGCGTGGTGGGCGTTCAACTTCGTCGAGGACTGGTCCAACCTCGCGTTCTCCTATATGATCGAGGACATCCGGGCGATGCAGCAGAAGTACGAAGGCGAGTTCTTCGCCATGCAGGACGCGATCGAGGGCGCTGCACTCACGCTCTACA
>CAZGXU010000021.1:0-35825 GCA_964530075.1 uncultured Thermotogae bacterium | reverse complement strand
CAGCATTGCCAACGTGCATGACGAGCCGGACTCGTGCCTGCGGGCGGCTGAGTGGCTCGTGGAGCGCCTGCAGGGCCTCGGCCTGGAAGCGCAGGTCATGGACGTGCCGGACGGCCGGCCGAACGTCCTGGCCCGCCACGACGCGTTGTTCATGCTGGAGAAGCTGGAGGTTTGCCGAGAGTTCTTCCACGACTTCGAATGCACCCCGTACTTGAAGGGCAGCCAGGAGGAGAAGCTGCGGTTTGCGCCGTTCGCCGAGGAGCACATTGTCGCGCAGGGCGAAGACGGACAGGTGTTCATCGAAGCTGTGGCCGCGCTGTCGAAAGCGTTCGCCCTGGCAGTTCCTCAACCCGAAGCAATCGCTGCGCGCGATGAGGTCGCGTTCTTCCAGCACGTCAAGGCAGCGCTGGTCAAGCACACCGTCACCCGGCAGAGGCCGGAAGAAGAGCTGAGCGCCGCCGTGCGGCAGATCGTCGACAAGGCGATCGCGCCGGATCGGGTGATCGATATCCTGGAGATCGTCGGCATCGATAAGCCCGACATCTCCATCTTGTCAGACGAGTTCCTTGCCGAGGTCAGAGGGATGGAGCATCGAAATCTGGCCGTCGAGGTGCTGCGGAAGCTCTTGGAGGACGAGATCAAGGTCCGACGACGGACGAACCTGATCCAGTCGCGAAGCTTCTCGGACATGCTCGAAGCGACCATCCACAAGTACAAGAATCGGGCCATCGAGACTCTCGAAGTCATCGAAGAGCTGATCAAGCTCGCCAAGGAGATGCGCGAAGCCAGCCAGCGCGGCGTGAAGCTCGGCCTCACCACCGAAGAGCTCGCCTTCTACGATGCACTCGAAACCAACGACAGCGCCGTCGCTGTGCTCGGAGATGAGGTCTTAAGCACGCTGGCTCGCGAGCTTGCCGACACCGTGCGAAGGAGTGCGAAGATCGACTGGACCATGAAGGAGAGCATCCGCGCCGAGATGCGAGTCCTCGTCAAACGCACCCTACGCAAGTACGGATACCCGCCCGACAAGCAACAGAAGGCAACCGACACTGTGATCCAACAAGCTGAACTCATGGCTGAGGAAGCGTCCGGATGAAGCATCTTCGGAGCAGCACTGTGCAGGCGTTGCACGAAGGACGGGACGGTATGCTTCATGTGCATGTTCGTCTGGCTGACGGGAAGCTCGAGCGGGGGTCGGGGTCAGGTCATGCAATCACACATTCGCCTCGACTACGCCTGCTTCTCGTGCTGTCGAACTCGCCGGCTGATGGTCGAGTAGTGAACATCGAGATGCGAGGCGATCTGCTGCTGCGTGTAGCCGCACTCGATGTACGCACGGGCGATGCCGGCGATATCCTTGGGATCGGAAACGATATCTGCGAGCGGTGGACGATCGACGAGCCGCTGCGCGCGCGGGATCTCTCGGCCCGCGGGATGCGCTGGCGCATGCTCCTTCACGAACACGTCGCTGCCGAGATAGATTTGCCCGCGCAGGTTCTCCCACACCGTCTCACCACGTCCCGCCGAGACGAAGCCGCGGTACGCCTTCTGCGCCGTCAGCTCCGTCGCCCCGAATTGCTCCAGGATCCAGCTCGTCGTGAGGAAAGAGGGCGATTCGTCGAACCCGGCGGTGGCACGGTAGCTTGACCACCGCCAGTCGCGCGCGGTACGGACCATCTTGGCTCGCACAGGGTTCAGGACAACGTAGCGGGCGAGTTCGAGGAGGTAGGCATCCCGCTCGACCAGAATCGCCTTGAAGCGCCCCTGGAAGACGTGCCCCGTTCGCTGGTGGCAGCGGTTGAATCCTTGCGTGTAGACGCCGTTCAACTGCCGCATGCCATGCGACAAAGTCGGATCGACCGTCTCGACGAGCAGGTGGTAGTGGTTCGTCATCAGGCAGTACGCATGGCACCGCCAGTTGAACCGCTCGACGACCAGGGCCAGCACTTCGAGGAACAGCTCACGGTCTGAATCAACCAGAAACACCTTCTCGCCTGCGTTTCCCCGAGCGGTGATGTGGTACACCGCACCGGGATACTCGATGCGCAGTGGGCGAGCCATGAAGCATCCTAACACAGCTCTTGCGTGATTGCAAGACCTGACCCCGTCTTTGCCCTCAGCTCTTGCGTGATTGCAAGACCTGACCCCGTCTTTGCCCTGACCCCGTCTTTGCCCCACCAACGACCCGTTTGCTCATCCTCGCCTCCTTGCGGTAGGCTCGTGGCTGTGCCCGGCCTTGCATGATGCGGGCTTGACAGCCCATTCAACCATCCGGGCTTTCACGAGCATCAGGGACGGGAGGAGCCGAGCTAAGGCACGGTCTTGATGCAAGACCCAGTGGACGACGGCCTCTCCCGTCCCGCCTGCTCCAGACTCCACGGGAACCCTGCAAGCTGCAACATACAAGTGGACTGGTCTCGAACCGACGGCTGAGTCACTGGGGGGACGGAACTGACACCGTACGGACATGCATTGCGCTTCGAACCTCCTCAGGTTGTGATCACAACGACACTGCTGTTGTGCTGCGGTTCGAGATGTCGGATGTGAGGTAGATGTTGCGTGAAGCGCTCGTCACATGGCGTATGTGCATCCGCACTTGACAAGGTTGATCGCGCCTTGCTATCATCACGCTATGAGTCCCGAGAGAATGATTGATAAGCTCATCAAGCCGCTTTGCGCGGCGGAGAGTTCCGTTCACTGAGCGTCTACGGCGAACTGGGTGGGATGAGGGTTCACGAACAGCGCCGCCACGTGGCTAGTGCAGAGTGACCTGGTAGCAGCACGCGATTCCTGAATTCTAGAAGCCTGGTTCCGGTGCCGACCAGGTGGCCTGTCCTAGGTTCGTCCCAGTCTATGGGGACCATCCCAAACAACATCGTCTCGAACACGCGCTCATCGTAGCTTAACAGCACCCTAAGTGATCTCACGACGCACATCATCGTTGATACGGAGTAGTCTGATGGCTGGTTCAGGGATCGCGTTCTGAAAGCCACGTTGATCTTGTCCCTGTCGTCTGGGAAACGAAGATTGCTTGCTACCGTCAGTTGCAGGACATCGTCGTCGGCCATCCTCTGGTGTATCTCGTAGTCACGTCCGCGTTCGAGAATGGTACCATTGACTTCCAGGCTCACAAAGCTGAAGACCTCGCTGGGTGAGACGCCCGCGTCCTTCATCGCCGGGGAGAACTCGACATTGGTCTTGAAGAATTCCCTGGTCCCGAAGATGAATGCATCTGGCTCGTCGTAGCTGAATTGGTCGTAACGTACCTCCTTCTCCAGCGACGTGAATCCTCGTTCATCGGGGTATAAGGAAAGGTTAACCTCGTAGTTCTCTCTGAGCGGGCGACTGAGTCTCTCAACGATCTCCTTTGCGACTTCTCTCTTGATGTCATCTGGTGGGCCGTAGCGACTGTGATATGTAGCCACGAGCTGGGACATTCCGTCGCCCATCTCGGCCTTGCTGCTGAGAATCGTCGAGAAGACATCCTGGTTAGTGAGGATCTTCAGCAACGAATGGCGAAGCGTCTTCCTTCCTCGTGCGGACCAAAGAAGCAGCGCGACTGCCGAGACCAAGATCCCCGCGACGCCGAAAAGGAGAATGAGGAAATCGATCCTTGACCGAGCCTGGAATCCAACATAGACGACTGCGGCAACACACGGCAGCATGAGTACTGAAACCATAGTCTGTTTGCGCCACCTTCGAAGGATGCTACGCATCACGACCTCCCAAGATCCACTACGACCCCACCGGTGAGACCGATTCCACAAGCAGCAGCTACGTTGAGTATCAGAGCAAGAGCGGCAGGCCATAGGCCTCCAGCGCCACAGTACGGGAAATGGCCTTGGATGACCAACTGGATTGCTAGGGCACAGAAGCCAATTCCCATGGCGATTACTGTTACCCCCATCAAGAGTACCACGGCCTTGATTGCAAGCGACAGGAATGGGAGCTTGTCCGCAAGATCAAAGCCCAGGGACATGAGACCCATGCAGACCATCGGTATGACGGGAATACCCACAGTGAACACGACTATCCACAAGCACTTCCAAAAGAAGGACAGAGGGGTTAGCTCGATCTGCAATCCGAAGACGAGTAGGCTGTAGATACCCACGAAGAAGCCAAGAATGCTTGCGATACCGCCGACAACCCCGAACCATTGGAAGAACGTCTTCCGCAACCCGCGCACCCTCCGATTCCTGTGGCCAGCCCGTTCAAATCGTTGCCATTGACGCATTCATGGCACTTCGCTGGCAAACAATGAGTCTTTAGTACGCAGAGTACAGAGACCATGGACTCGCTGTCAAGTCGCATGTGCTTGAATCTAGCATGCGCTGACACAGGGTCTGCGACATGGGGGCCAGATGGTGGAAACGGCTACATGAGCGTCTTCGCGTCGAGGCCGCCGAAGGGCGCACTGGGTTCATGCGAGCAGTCTATTGCAGATGACTACAACTTGCTGATGATCGGACCACCCGGTTCGAGGAGTGTCCCATCGACCGAGCCAGACCAGAAAGGCCTTCGAACTAGCACAGCTTTGCGACTGATCCGTACCACGGGACGGGGAGGATTCGGCTTGTGCAGAGGGCGCTGGGGAATTCCGATCTGTTAACGACGATGATCTGCGCGCATGTGTATGACGATGAGACGAAGCAAGCAATGCGGCGTCTTCGCCGGCATTCAGGCTAGGTCCTCGAACAGAGGGAGCCGATCTTCTCCAAACCTTCGAAGGACCTCTTGAGCAGCCTTCTGCTCGGCTGCGTATTCGGCTCGCCTTTCGAGCATTGCGTCTCGAACCGCCTTGATAGCTGTCTTCGGCCGCTTCATCTTCGCCTGGAAGACGTATGTGCCGTTGGTGACCGTCTCAACGAGATCACAATCAATCAGTGCAGAAAGCACCCTCTCGGCAAGCGTCACCGCAAGCTTCGGTGCATCGTAGTGGTTTAGATTCGCCTTTAGGAACTCCTCAATCGAGGTTAGCGAGAACGTGCCGTAGGCGACTCCACCTTGGTCAACTATCTCCTCAGCCTCTGCCCATGATTCGACAAGATGGCCCACGAACTCCGAGGCGAGCCAGACAGTGGGGCTCTTGAAGAAGAGTCGGGTTCCGATCTCGCTCGTCCCCAATACGTGTCCATCAACTGCAAGCTTCCTATTTAGCTCGGCATTCCGGTGCCGATTCCAGGATCTGTCGGTCCGCGCCATAGTCGAGTTGAGTTGAAGTCTGCCACGATGATGGAGCCCACAGTACCATAGCTTGACAATGTGGGGCGGGCGGGTTCCTGCCCCATACTGGCTCTCGAGCCTCTGCAGAGACTCGGCTGCGCGTTGCTCTTGTCCGCCTCGCGCGCAGAGCACGATTTCGTGGTGCTCAATCTCAAAGCCCAGGCGACTCGAGAGGTACTCCATCCAGTGAACCAAGTCATCTGCTTTTCGCCATGTGTCGCGGATGAAGCCCTCAAATCCGTGGAGCTCATGAGTGTGGGAGATTTTGCATTCAACAGCTACGATCGACTTCTCCGCTTCGTTGACGATCAGGACGTCGAAGCACTTCGGCGGCGCCTCGACTTCCTCGTCCAACTCCAACTCACATAGAGGCTCGAAGCAGATGAGCTCGAATCCGGTCTCCTGATGTAGATCACCGCCAGGCAAGAAGGAGGAACCACAGAAGTGAACAAGGTCGTCGTGCTCGTGGCTGATCCCCAGTTCACGCTTCAACCGCTCGAGCTGGTTCGTCTGCTCGAGATCACGAACCTCGGCGTAGACTTCACGAGCTCTCTCGTTCTCGCTGAGTAAGATTTCGAGAGCAAGAGGTTTCTCGGCACTGGCGTTCATGCCTCGAGGACCGCATATGGATCAATGTCGCTTAGCACGAAGTCGTAGAACCTCAATAGCGTTGACAAGCGGGTACGGTCACCCGGCAGGACCTTGATGAAGCCTTCGTTTGCCCAGATGTCAAACCTTGAAAGCGACCTGCTATCGAAGAGAGATGCCTTCAGGAACAGGCTCCCCTCGTCAGCCATGAACGCGAGCACCTGGAATTCTCGGCTCTCCAGCGCGCTCGGAAGCTCCCTGTTAGCCTCGTAGTATTGGAGTGGGGAATCCAGTCGAATCGTAAGCGGGATGACAACGGGAAGAGGACGTCGCGAAGTGCTAGTCCCGATCTCGACGTATTCACGCTTCGCGCGGTAGACGATGCTGCGCTGCAGCCGCGCCTCAGGCAGCACGTGCTCATCCAAGATGTGTGAGAACACGGCTGGGTCTCCGTTGCAGAACGCAATAGTCCCGGTGTGGCTTACTCGAAGTTTCGTGTCCTGACTCGGAAGCTCAATGACCGCACGGGAGATTGCAGTGCCGTACTTGTCGCGGAGTTCTGGGTAGGCATCGCGACCGTCATTCCCCCAGTACTGGATAGTTCGCTTGCATGGAGGCCTCCTTACACTTCCCTGCGAGCTATGCAATGAAGTTCTGGCAGTGAACTCTGTGACTCTCGCTTCGGGATACTCTGCGAAGAGCGAATCGAGCATCCTGTGCATCAGGCTCGGGTGCAGGACGAAGAGGTCCATCTCAGACGAACCCTTCGTGATCGCTGGAACCAGGAGGCGGTCGATCTCAGCCGTCTTCCGGAAGTTCGTGTAGTACATTGCCAGGCCGCTCTCCCAGTCCAGTGCAACATATGCTGAGAAAGGCGTGGAGGAGGAATCATCGGGGTCGATCGCCTCGTGCGTGATCTCCCAGACAGCTCCGTGAACTGACGTCACTTGGAATTCCTCTCTCCGAAGAGCCTGCTCGAGCCTCCGCGGAACCGAAAACCCAAGTAGCGTCACTATCACATACAGGTTGTCGTGCTGTAGAACTTGTGCGAGATCTGTCTCAATCAGCAGGTAGCGCCGGAACTCCTCTTCAGAGTGGAACTCCCGAGAACCAATCTGACCGAACAGTTCGCCAATTGCACCAGACATCTCCCCTCCCGCAGCTGATGGGATTCTATGCAATCTCAGTCATGAGGACCAAGCGCGCCCCTCCTCGGAGAACACGACAGCTGTCCCGCATGCTCCCTGGTGCTGGCTGCGCGATCATAACGCAGCGGGCCAGCGCATGAGTGCGTAGTCCGTGAACCCGCGTACTCTCCATGGGAGTCCTCGTTGGCTGTTGCTAGCATAGCTACTCTCCAAGCAGGGACGCGGCGTCCTCGTCGACGAGGAGCGTCACGGTCCCGTCCGTCGGGCGGACCATGGAGGCGGGGAGCGGTTTCCCGTCCACGACATCCCGAACGGCGGCCGCCTTCTCCGCGCCGCCCACGAGGAAGAGGACGTGCCGCGCGGCGTTGAGCAGCGGGAGCGTCATCGTCACCCGCCACGGCGGGTCCGCGGAGGCGTGGACCGGGACGATCCATCGGCCGGTCTCGGTCAGCGCCTGGTGGCGGGGGAAGAGGGACGCGGTGTGGCCGTCGGCGCCGATCCCGAGCAGGATCAGGTCGAGCCGGCCGTCGGCTCCGAGGACGCGGCGGAGCCCGATCTCGTACGCGTCGGCCGCGGCGAGCGGATCGAGCTCCCCGGCGATGCGATGGATCCGGTCCGCGGGGATCGGGACGCGATCGAGGAGCGCCTCGCGGGCCGACCGGACGTTGCTCCGCGGGTCGGTCGGCGGGACGCACCACTCGTCGGCCCAGAAGAAGTCGATGGCGGCCCAATCGAGTTCCGCCGACGCGGCGAGCCGCTCGTAGAGCGGTCGCGGGGTATCGCCGCCGGAGAGGGCGACGAGGAACCGTCCCCGCTCGCGGATCGCCTCCGCGCCGATCCGAACGACCCGCTCGGCGGCACGATCGACGAGGGCCTCCTGGGTATCGAACCGCACGAGCTTCACCCGTTCCCCTCCATCTTCGGCCCGACGTCCCGGGCGGATGCGTCGCGGTGCCGTCTCATCGTGCGATCCACTCCGGCAGGTCCGATCCTCTCGTGAAGTGGCGGACGCCCCGCTCCGTCGCGACGACGAGATCGGTGGCGAGGCCGACGAACAGCCCGTGGGCGACGACTCCGGGGCGGGCGTCGAGGCGCGCCGCCAGCTCGCCCGGCCGCTCGATCGGACCGAAATCGCAATCGAGGATGTAGTTCCGCTGATCGGTGAGGAACGGATCTTCGCCCCCCCGCCGGAGGACGTGGGCGCCGAGCGCTTCGAGGGCCGCCGCCTCGACGGTCCAGGCGAAGGGGACGACCTCGACCGGGAGGGCGGATCGCGTCCCCAGTCGGGGCGACAGCTTGGAGCCGTCGACGACGATGATCTCCCTCGCGCTCGCCGAGGCGACGATCTTCTCGCGGAGGAGGGCGCCGCCGCCGCCCTTGATCAGGTTCAGCTCCCCGTCGACCTCGTCGGCGCCGTCGATCGTGACGTCGATCGAAGGGTGCTCGTCGAGCGTCGTGAGGGGGATGCCGAGCCGCTCCGCGTGTTGGGAGACCTCCTCCGAGCACGGGACGCAGACGACGTCGGTGAGCTTCCCGGTGCGAAGGAGCTCGGCGATCCGCTCGACGGCGAACGCGGCGGTCGACCCGTGACCGAGGCCGACGGTCATCCCGCTCTCGACGAATTCGGCCGCCCGCCACGCGGCCTGCCGCTTCAGCTCACCGACGTCCAACGCGGCCTCCCAACGGATTCAACCGCGCCCCGGCCGGGCGACCTCGTCGGCGACCCGCCGGACCAGCTCGGTCGGGTCGACCGGGACGGAGAACGTGCGGATCGCCCGTCCGGCGTCGACGAGCGCCCTTCGGTCGCCGGCGGCCTGAGCCGAGATGAGCGTTCCGAACGTGAGCGCCGGCGCGGGCCCCTCGGTTTCATCGGGGATCGGAAGGTCCGCCCCGGCATCGGAGACGAGCTGGACGAAGCGGCCGTTCCCAGGGCCCCCCTTGTGAAGCTGCCCGGTGGAGTGGAGGAACCGGGGGCCGTATCCGAACGTCGTGGCGACGCCGAACCGGTCGCGGAGCGCTCTTCGCAGCGCGACGAAGGCGTCGGTCAGTCGATCGCTCGGCGGCAGGTAGGCCTGGATCGCCAGGTAGCCCGGGGGGCCGATCCCGTCGAGGAACGCGGCGAGTCCGCCCGACGTGAGGGGCGCCGCCTCGCTCACCGGCAACGCCCCGGTCCGGCGGAACGCGTCGACCGCCTCGCGGGCGCGGATCTTGGCCGACTCGACGTTCGGCTGATCGAACGGGTTGATCTTCAGGACGTGCCCGGCGACGGCCGTCGCGAGCTCCCACAGGAAGAACTGATCGCCGAGGTCGTAGAGGTCGCGCGCCTCGATGCGGACGACCGGATGTCCGGCCCGATCGAGCTCCGAGATCGCCCCTTCGTCCTGTTGCTCCCCGCGAAGCGTCAGCGCGACGAACAGGCGATCGGCCCCGTAGACCGCCGGCGGGCCGACGGGCTCGTCGACGACGGGAAGGATCCCGGTCCCCTCCTTCCCCGTGCTCTCGGCGATCAGCTGCTCGACCCAGCCGCCGAAGCTCGCAATCCCCGGGGAGAGGAGGAACGTCGCCTTGTCGCGCCCGGTGGTCGCGCAGGCCGCGAGGATCAGCCCGAGTCGGACGGCGGGGTTCTCGCCGGGCGGCGCGTCCCTGGCGAACTCGATCGCCCTCCCCCGCGCCCGCTCGAGGAGCCTCCCGATGTCGATGCCGAGGAGGGCCGCCGGGACGAGGCCGAAGAGGGAGAGCGCAGAATAGCGGCCGCCGATGTTCGGATCGTTGAGGAAGGTCTCGCGGAATCGGTGCCTCGCCGCGAGTTCGACGAGCGGGCTGCCCGGATCGGTGATCGCGACGAATCGAGCCCCGGCCTCCGGCTCGCCTTCGAGAACGCGGCGGTGGAAGTAGCGGAAGAGGGAGAGCGTCTCCGTCGTCGTCCCCGATTTCGTCGCGACGAGGAAGAGCGTCCGCGACGGATCGAGCCGCCGTTCGACCGCCGAGACCGCACCGGGATGGGTCGAGTCGAGGACGGTCACGTCGAGGAACTCGGGGGCCGCGCCGAACGTGAGCGCGAAGGTCTCGGGAGCGAGGCTGGAGCCGCCCATCCCGAGGAGGAGGACGTGGCGGAACCCCTCGGCGCGGACGCCGCTCACGAACGCGCCGAGCCGCTCCACTTCTCCCTTCATCGAGAACGGAGCGTGCAGCCAGCCGAGCCGGTTCGTGATCTCCTCGGGCCTCGGCTTCCAGACGGTGTGGTCGTGGGCCCAGAGGCGGGCGAGAATCCGATCCCTGTCGAACTGGGACAACAGCTCTTCGTAGCGATCCGGAAGATGGCTCGCGCGGATCATCCGCATGCGTCCTCCCTCCTCTTCTGGTCGTTCGTAGTCCGGTGGTGAAGATACCACAAAGGCGGGACACGCGTCAGGGGCGCGGCGGCCGGGATGGCGGGGAACGGATCGCCGACCTTCCGTCGACGGCTGAAGGGCAAGCGAGGGGAAACGCACCCGGGAGCGGCGTCTAGAGGAGCGTCTCCTGCGATTCCGGATCGAAGACGTGCAGCGACTTCAGGTTGAGCGTCAAGTGGATCGTCGTCTCGACCTCGACGTGGCGGTGCGGATCGAGGCTCGCGACGACCTGGGTCTCGTCGAGATACCCGTAGACGAGGAGCGCGTGGCCGAGCTGTTCGGTGACGGCAACGGACAACGTGATCGTGTTCTCGGCCTCGGCGGCCGGGCCGTCGAGATCCTCGGGGCGGACGCCGACGACGACGTCCGACGGAAGCGGCTGCCCCGACCTCTCCTCGGGGAGGACGATCCGAAAGCCCGCGCCGGTGAGGACCACGCGACCGTTCTCGCTCGCCGCCTGCGCCGGGAGGAAGTTCATCGCCGGGCTTCCAATGAACCCCGCGACGAACTGGTTGTTCGGGTGGTCGTACGTCTCCTGAGGCGGCGCGTACTGCTGGACGACGCCGTCCTTCATCACCGCGATCCGATCCCCGAGCGTCATCGCTTCGACCTGATCGTGGGTCACGTAGATCGTCGTCGTCTGCAGCTTGTGGTGCAATTGCTCGAGTTCGGTCCGCATCTGAACGCGCAGCTTCGCGTCGAGGTTCGATAGAGGTTCGTCGAACAGGAAGACTTTCGGTTTGCGGACGATCGCCCGTCCCACCGCGACGCGTTGGCGCTGTCCGCCGGAGAGCTCGCGCGGCTTGCTCTTCAGCTTGTCGGTGATCCCGAGGAGCTCGGCCGCCTCGTGGACGCGCTCGCGAATCTGGGCCTTGGGGGTCTTCCGCAGCTTCAGGCCGAACGCCATGTTGTTGAAGACGTCCATGTGGGGATAGAGGGCGTAATTCTGGAAGACCATCGCGATGTCCCGGTCCTTCGGGGGAACGCGGTTGACGACCCGCTCTCCGATCTTGACCTCGCCTTCGGTGATCTCCTCGAGGCCGGCGACCATCCGCAGCGTGGTCGTCTTCCCGCAGCCTGAAGGACCGACGAGCACGGTGAACTTCCCGTCTTCGATCTCCATGGTGAGTTCCTTCACCGCGGTGAAATCGCCGAACCGCTTCGTGACATTCGCCAGCGTAACCTCGGCCATCGTCGCTCCTTGTCCCCCCTTCTGAAACGTACGCGACATCATACAGGGGGGGATCGCGCGGATGCAAGCACACGAAGCCAAGCACGTACAGAGAGACTCATGGTCTGCTCGCTGGAGAACGACGGCGACGCTGCCTCGCTTCCGGACGTGATTTTGCGCGCGCGGGCGCCCGACGTCAGCTTGACAAAAGCATTCAGTTATTGTAAAGTTTTGGACAATGAATTTGAAAAATCAGCTCACGGGGACACAGATGTCGCTCCTTGGCGTGTTGTGGACGTCTCCGGGTCTGACCCGTCGAGAAATCGCGGAAGAGCTGGGACATTCGCGACCGACGGTGGACAAGGCCCTGGCGGGGCTGCGTTCCCTTAGCCTGGTCGAGAATCAAGGCACGAGAGCTCCGCAGCAGGGCCGTCCGGCGGAGGTCTTCAGGGTCAGCGAGTCCGCGTGGGTCGCGCTCGGACTCGATCTTGCGTTGCCGAACGCCGACCTCGTCTTGGTCAACGCGTGGGGCGAGGTTCTCCACGAGACCCGTCTCGAATTGGGACAGGGGCTGCAGAGTCCCCGTGGGACTCTGGCTCGGGTCGCGGAGCTCATCCGGGACTGGCTCATCCGCCTCGAGATCCCGGCGGATCGCGTCGTCGGTCTAGGCGTCGGCATCCCCGGATTTCTCGTCGATCGGCGAGTCACGTTCATCGGCCGACATCTGCCGAACTGGCAGCAGGTGCCGGTGGAGAGCAGTCTGGAGAGTGCACTCTCTCTCCCGGTGCTGGTCAATCACGATGTACACTTTATGGCCCTCGGGGAGGTCGAGTCGCGAGGGTGGATGGATCAGGTCGTCGTCTACCTCTCGATTCGCCCCGGGGTCGGCGGGGACATGCGGATCGGGGCGAGCCTCTGCGTTCGTGGTCGCGCGTATCGCGGAAGTCATGGGACCGCAGGCACTTTGCACCGGGCGATCATTCAGGCGGAGGAGCTCGTCGGTCTGTCGGAAGCCGACAGAGTGGAGCGTATCGCGGAAAGAGTGGAATCCTCGTTGGTTCACATCATCCCGCTTGTCGATCCCGATTGGGTTGTCGTGCACGCGGAGTCCCTGGGTTCGCTTGAGACGCCTCTCGTTCAACGGTGTACGGAAGACCTTGAGGTTGCACTGCAGGGCGAATACGTCGGCATGTCACAGGTGACGTCGGCTGCGGTGTGCGGAGCAAGTGGAGCACAGCAGGCGGCCGTCGCGGTGATTCGTGAGCTGCTGCGGCCTGAAGTAGTCATCGGAGTCGAAGGAGGTATCCGGCTAGATCGACGACAGCGGAGTCGTACCACCCCTGTAACAGCGTAACAGTAAGGAGGACTCAGATGAGAAAAGGCAGATGGTGTTTGGCCCTCGCTGCGGTGCTACTCCTATCGCTCGGAGCGGTCGCGCAGCAGGTGACGATTGCCGTCGTGTGGAGCGGGAACGAGCTCGACGCGTTCAAGGCGACGATCGCCCCGTTCGAACAGCAAACCGGAATCACGGTCAACATCGATGCGGTCGGCAGGGATCTTCCAACCGTCCTGCCGGTTCGTGTGGCTGCAGGGAACCCGCCCGATCTTGCGGCGCTCCCGAACCCCGGACAAATGAAGGAATTCGTCGCACAAGGCGCGCTGGCTCAGCTCGACGACCTGTCGAACCTGGCCGACACGCCGAAAGCATTCGTCGACCTCGGGTCGGTGGACGGCCACGTATACGGCCTGTTCATCGGCGCCGATCTCAAGAGCCTGGTCTGGTACAATCCCAAGGCGTTTGCCGCCAAGGGGTATGCGGTTCCGACGAGCTGGGCGGGATTGGTGGCCTTGAGCCAGCAGATGATCGCCAACGGCGACACGCCGTGGTCGATCGGACTCGAATCCGGCGCGGCGAGCGGTTGGCCGGGTACGGACTGGATCGAGGACATCATGCTCCGGACGGCCGGCCCGGACCTCTACGACAAGTGGGTGGCCCACGAGATTCCGTGGACCCATCCCGCGGTCAAGACGGCGTTCCAGTACTTCGGCCAGATCGCGTTGAACAACAACATGGTCTACGGTGGGACGACGGGCGAACTGACGACGAACTTCGGAGACGCTCCGAACGCGCTGTTCACCGTTCCGCCGGACGCCTACATGCTGAAGCAGGCGACGTTCATCCAGAGCTTCATCCTGACGGCGAATCCGGATCTGGTGCCGGTGGAGGATTACAACATCTTCCTGTTCCCGCCGATCTCGCCGGTCTGGGGGACGCCGCTCCTGGGGTCCGGGGACCTGGTCGGTGTGTTCAACCCCACGCCCGAAGCGATGGCGCTGGCCGACTACCTGGCCTCCGCCCAGGCCCAGGAGATCTGGTGCGGGACGCTCGGCAAGCTGGCGGTGAACACCCAGGTTGACCCGTCGATCTATCCGGATCCGATCACCGCATCGGCGGCTTCGATGCTCGCCACCGCGGAGATCTTCCGGTTTGACGGTTCCGACCTGATGCCGGCGGCCGTCGGATCGGGTACCTTCTGGTCCGGCGTCCTGGACTACATCAACGGCATTCCGCTCGACACGGTCCTTGAGTCGATCGAAGCGAGTGCCGTGGATGCGTATCCGCAGTAGAATGAGGTAGCCACTTCGAGGCCTTTGGGGCCGTCGATGCGGCGGCCCCAAAGGCCTCTCTTTTGAGAGAAGGAGGGCGCGTTGCGCACGAAGCGATGGACTCCGTGGGTGTACGTGGCTCCCGCTCTGGCGCTGCTCACCCTGTTCCTTGTCTACCCGTCGATCGACACGATCCGGATTTCGTTCTACGACCGGAGCGTCAGCAGCTTCGTCGGGTTCCAGAATTACATCTACTCGTTCACGAACCCGACGATGTTGACCGCGTTCCGCAACAACGCGATCTGGGTGCTCCTCTTCACGGTCTTCACCGTCTGTTTGGGTCTGCTCCTTGCGGTGCTCCTCGACCGGGTTCGATACGAGCGGATCGTCAAGTCGGTGATCTTCATTCCGATGGCGATCTCGATGGTCGGAGCCTCCACGATCTGGAAGTTCGTGTACGCCTTCCGGCCGGCCGGCGCGCAGCAGATCGGCCTGCTGAACGGGATTGTCGTCGCGCTGGGAGGGCAGCCGGTCGGGTGGCTCATCGAGCGTCCGTGGGTGAACAACTTCTGTCTCATCGCCGTCGGAGTCTGGCTGTGGACCGGATTCTGCATGGTCCTCCTGTCCGCCGCCTACAAGAACATCCCGCGGCAGCTGATGGAAGCGGCTCGCATCGACGGGGCGAACGAGTGGCAGGTGTTCCGGAAGGTCATTCTCCCGCTGCTCTGGCCGACGGTGGCCGTGGTCATGACCACGATGGTCGTCTTCGTGCTGAAGATCTTCGACATCGTCTACGTCATGACCAACGGCAACTACTCGACGGAGGTCATCGCCAATCGCATGTACAAGGAGCAGTTCTCGTTCTCCAACTACGGTCGCGCGGCCGCGATCGCCGTCATTCTACTGATGCTGATCGTTCCGATGATGGTGATCAACATCCGGCGCTTCCGCAGGCAGGAGGCGATCCGATGATCCTGCAGGGGGTCCGACGCGTCCTGGCCCGTACGCCGATTCATGTCGTGCTCATCGTCATCGCGATCGTCTGGATGCTCCCGACTCTCGGCGTGCTCATCACCTCGTTCCGCTCGGCCCACGATATCAGCCAGACGGGCTGGTGGACGGTCTTCGAACACCCGTTCCAGTTCAGCCAGTATACGGTCGAGAACTACGATTCGGTCATCTTCAAGGAAGGGATGGGGAGAGCGTTCGTCAACAGCCTGATCATCAGCATCCCGGGGACCATCATTCCCGTCTTCATCGCGGCGTTTGCCGCCTTCGGGTTCGCGTGGATGAAGTTCCCGGGTCGTACCGCGTTGTTCATCGTCGTCGTGGGGCTGCTCGTCATTCCCCTGCAGATGACGTTCATCCCCATCCTTCGTCTGTTCAAGTTCCTGCATATCTCAGGGACGTTCCCCGGAATCTGGTTCGCCCACACGGGGTACGGGCTTCCGCTGACCGTCTACCTGCTGCACAACTTCATGGCCGGCCTCCCGCGCGACCTCTTCGACTCGGCCGCGATCGACGGCGCTTCGACGTTTCAGACGTTCGCTCGCATCGTCGTGCCTCTCTCCGTGCCCGCGATCGCCTCGGTGGTGATCTTCCAGTTCGTCTGGGTGTGGAACGACCTGTTGGTCGCGCTGATCTACCTCGGGGGGTCGGCGAAGGTCGCGCCGGTGACCCTCGCGATCGCCAACCTGGTCGGATCGCGCGGCCAGGACTGGCAGGTCCTCACGGCGGCGGCGTTCGTCTCGATGGCGCTCCCGCTGGTCGTCTTCTTCTCGCTGCAGCGCTACTTCGTGCGCGGAATCCTCGCCGGTTCCGTCAAGGGATGAGTCGACGCGGCCGGCGCTTCCGCCGAAGACTCGAACGCTTGGCCGCAACGGCTGCCGCGGGCCGGAAGCGGCTCGAGACGGTCGTCCGCATCGGGGGCGAGGATCTCAGGCTCTACCGGGCCGGGCTGAGGAAGGGGCGCGATTGGTTCGGTCTGTTCGGGCGCGACCTGCTCATCACCGCCCTCCTCCTCCAGGAGCCCGAATTCACTCGCGAGGCGCTTCGATTCGTGAGCGCGACCCTGGGGAGCCGCTTTGATCCTCGCACCGGAGAGGAGCCGGGACGCGGCCTGCACGAGTTCGACGACGTGGAGCTGCGGGGGCTGTCGACGCGGTACAACGCCTCGGAAGTGAGCCTCCTGCTCGTCGTGGCGGCGGCCGAGCATCTGGCGAAGACGGAGGACGTCGGATTCATCGATGAGATCGCGGGAGGGCTCAACGCGGCCGTCTCGTACCTCTTGCGCCGCTGCGAGGACGGGTTGTTTCTCGAGGATCCGGCGATCTGCGGCGCGGAGCGCTACGCGTTGCGGGCAACCTATTGGAAGGACAGCCACCTGCCCGGTCGGGAGGATCCCGCGTACCCCGTCGCCTACACGCTCGTACAGGCGCAGGCCGTCGCCGCGTTCCGCGCGGCCGCGCAGCTTGCGGAGCACCTACCGGGAGCTCCGGCCTCGCGGACTGCGCTGATCGCCGGTGCGAGCCGGGCGGCCGAGCGGCTGTTCGCCGACTTGTGGGATCCGATATCCGACCACCCCTTGATCGCGCTGGACCGGGACGGCCCGATCCGTGGCGTCTCCTCGGACGCGCTTCACATGCTGTGGTACCTGCCCCCGGGGGACGTGCGCCAGGGGCATCTCGCGGCGATCGCCCGGGGAGCGGAATCCCTCGTCACCCCGTTCGGATATCGCACGTACGCTCCCGGGCAGGTCGACTACGATCCGCGCGCCTATCATCTCGGTGCGGTTTGGCCCTTCGAGCAGGCGCTGATCGCGCAGGGGGCTGCCCGCCACGGGCTTTCGAGTGCGCGGGAGGTTGCCTTTCGGGTCGTCGACGGACTGGAGACGCTCGGCTTCCACGAGCTCTTCTACTGGGACCGGGCGACCGGCTTGGAAGGCGCGACCGCTGTCGACGGACAGGGATGCGATCTGCAGCTCTGGTCGCTCGCCGTCCCGGCGGCTCTGCTGTCCGTCCTCAACGGGGAGTGAGAGGGAGGACCAAAGGGGATACCCTTACGGGCCGTCGGCTCGGTCGCGCCGACCGAGGATCGGCCGGCGGATGGGGAGCGATGGAGGGATCGGGGGAACTGATGAGATCCGGTTTCGACGCCGTCATCTTCGATCTGGACGGTGTGGTGACGCTCACTGCGTCGGTTCACGCGGCCGCGTGGAAGCGGCTGTTCGATGAGGTCCTCGGACGGAGGGCGGAGGAGACCGGAGAGCCGTTCGTCCCGTTCGACTTCAAGGACGACTACGCCACGTACGTCGACGGGAGGCCGCGGGTCGAGGGGGTGAGGAGCTTCCTCGCCTCGCGGGGGATCGTTCTTCCCGAGGGGACTCCCGACGATCCACCGGAGGAGTCGACAGTGTGGGGTCTCGGAAACCGGAAGAACGACTACTTCCGAGGGATTCTCGAGGAGAAGGGCGCCGAGGTCGACGAGCGGACGGTCGCGTTCATCCACCAACTGCGAGAGGGTGGGATCCGGGTCGCCGTCGCGTCGTCGAGCAAGAACTGCGGGCCGATCCTGGAGCGCGCCGGGCTGGCCGACCTCTTCGACGCGCGCGTCGATGGCATCCTCTCGGAGGAGATCGGGCTGAAAGGGAAGCCGGATCCGGACATCTTCCTCGAGGCGGCCCGGCGGGTGGATGCTCCGCCGGAGCGTTCCGTCGTCGTGGAGGACGCGCTCTCCGGGGTTCAGGCCGGGTCCGCCGGCGGGTTCGGGCTCGTGATCGGGATCGACCGGGTCGGTGCGGCGGCGGCGCTCCGGGAGCACGGGGCCGATCTCGTCCTGGAGTCGTTCGACGATCGGTCGCTCGAGGTGATCGGCGCGTGGTTCGCGTGTCGAGACGAGAGGCGACCGTCCGCGCTGCGCGAGTGGCCCACGATACGTCGGAGGCTGGAAGGCAAGCGTCCGGCGCTGTTCCTGGACTACGACGGGACCCTCACCCCGATCGTCAGCCGACCGGAGCTCGCCGTCCTTTCCGACGAGGGGCGCTCCGTCCTCAGACGGATCGCCGCCGCGTACCCGACAGCGATCGTCAGTGGGCGAGGGCGCGACGACGTGGAACGGCTCGTCGGTCTGCCGGACCTCGCCTACGCCGGGAGCCACGGGTTTGACATCGTCGGTCCACGGGGAGCGGCCGTCGGGCACGCCGTCGCCGACTGGATCGAGCCGGTGATGGAGCGGGTCGCGGAGATGGTGAAGCCTCAACTGGAGGGGATCGACGGCGCGCTGGTCGAGGAGAAGCGATTCTCGGTCGCGGTTCACTACCGCCTGGTCGACGAGGCGCTGGTGCCGCGGATCGAGTCGATCGTCGACCAAGCGGTGGCGAGCGACGCGCGGCTGAAGAAGGCGCGCGGGAAGAAAGTCTTCGAGGTCCGTCCGGACCTCGACTGGGACAAGGGGAAGGCGCTTCTGTTCCTCCTTGGAGCGCTCGGGCTGGACGGCACGGACGTTGTCCCGTTCTACATCGGCGACGACGTCACCGACGAGGACGCTTTCGCGGTCCTGCGGGATCGCGGGATCGGAGTCCTTGTCTCCGAGACGCCGCGGCCGACGGAGGCGACGTACTGGGTGCAGGCGCCGTGGGAAGTCTATGCGTTCTTCGAGCGGCTCCTCGGCCTGAAAGGGGCGGCCGGATGAGCGATGGCTGGAGGCTTGTCTACGAGGGCTTCGATCCCGCGCAGGAGCCGCTTCGTGAGGCGCTCTGCACGTTGGGGAACGGTCGCTTCGCGACCCGCGGCGCGGCCGAGGAATCGAGCGCCGACGAGGTTCACTATCCGGGCACGTACCTCGCGGGCGGGTACGACCGGCTGACGAGCGTCGTCGCGGGGCGCAACGTCGTGAACGAGGACCTCGTCAACTTCCCGAACTGGCTGCCGCTGTCGTTTCGACCGGCGGACGGAGCGTGGCTTGGGGAGGAGGACGTCGCGCGGGCCGACTATCGCCAGGAGCTCGACCTGCGCGGCGGGGTCCTCCACCGCGCGTTCACCGCCCGGGATGCGGAGGGGCACGAGACGCGGGTCTCCGCGCGGCGGATCGTCCACATGGGGGATCCGCACCTGGCCGCGATTTCCCAGGAGATTGTGCCGCTCAACTGGGCGGGGACGATCGAAATCCGATCCGGCCTCGACGGCGGCGTGACGAACTGGGGGGTCGCCCGGTATCGCGAGCTGCGCGGGGATCACATCGAGACGATCGCCGCGGACGGGACCGACGACGGGCTGGTTCTTCTGCACGCCCGGACGAAGCAGTCCCGGCTGGAGGCGGCCCTCGTCGCGAGGACGACGGTCTGGCTCCGGGACGAGCCGGTGCCACCGGAGGCCGAAGCCGATCGGGGCGACGACGCGGTCGATCGACGATTCCGGTTCGATGTCCAGGCCGGCTGCACGATCCGGGTCGAGAAGATCGTCGCCCTTCGCACGTCGCGCGATCCGGCGGTGGGAGACCTCGTCGAGGACGCGGTCCTCGCGGCCCGGCGCGCGCCGGACTTCGACGGGCTGCTCGCGGCGCATCGCGCCGCGTGGGAGGGGCTGTGGAATCGCTACGACGTCGAGATCGACGTCTCGCCGGGGGTCGATCTCGCGCCGCACTCACTCCAACTGGTCCTCCGGCTGCACACGTTCCATCTCCTGCAGACGGCGTCGCCGCACTCGGTGGGGCTCGACGCGAGCGTCCCGGCGCGCGGCCTTCACGGCGAGGCGTATCGCGGCCACATCTTCTGGGACGAGATGTACCTCTTCCCGTTCTACCTGCAGCGTGATCCCGACCTGGCGCGGAGCCTCCTCCTCTATCGCTACCACCGGCTCGGCGAGGCCCAGGCGAACGCCGCGGAGGACGGGCGCGCCGGCGCGATGTACCCGTGGCAGAGCGGGTCGAGCGGGCGCGAGGAGACGCAGGTCATCCATCTGAATCCGCGCTCGGGGAACTGGGATCCGGATCACAGCCATCTTCAACGGCACGTCAACGCGGCGATCGCGAGGAACGTGTGGGAGTACGTGCGGACGACCGCCGACCGCGGGTTCCTCGCCCGGTACGGCGCGGAGCTCCTCCTCCAGATCGCCCGGTTCTGGGCGAGCATGGCGAGCCGCGGCGAGGGGGACCGGTTCGAGATCGTCGGGGTGATGGGACCGGACGAGTTCCACGAAGCGTACCCCGGGGCGACCGAGGGCGGGCTTCGCAACAACGCCTACACGAACGTGATGGCCGCCTGGTGCATCGAGAGGGGGCTGGAGGCGCTCGACCTGCTCGACGAGACGGAGCGGGCGGGTGTGGCCGAGCGGATTTCGCTGACCGAGCGGGAGACGGATCGATGGCGTGAGATCGTTCGCGGGATGAAGATCCCCATCCTGCCGAACGGCCTGATCGAGCAGTTCGAGGGCTACGGCGATCTCGTGGAACTCGATTGGGACTCGTACCGCGCGAAGTACGGGAGGATCGGCCGGCTGGATCGGATTCTCAAGGCGGAAGGCGACTCCCCGGATCGATACAAGCTCTCCAAGCAGGCCGATCTGTGCACGCTCTTCTACGTCGTCGATCGCGAGGAACTCGCCGACCTCCTCGCGCGAACCGGCTACACGCTGACGGAGGCGAAGCGGCGCGAGACGATCGAGTACTACCGCCAGCGGACCTCGCACGGGTCGACGCTCAGCCATCTCGTCTTCGCGGCGATCCTCGACGATTTCGACCGCGGCGCGAGTTGGGGGTACTTCGTCGAGGCGGTTCGGAGCGACGTCGAGGACACTCAGGGCGGGACGACGCCGGAGGGGATCCACACCGCGGTCATGGCGGGGACGGTCCGCCATGTGATCGAGCGGTTCGCCGGGGTCCGGTTGAGCGCCGAGCGCCTGTCGATGACGCCCCGGCTTCCCGACGGGGTCGATCGGATCCGGTTCGCCGTCCGATGGAGGGACACCCTCGTCTCCGTCGAGGTCGACCGTGACCGCGTCCGGTTCGATGTGCCGACCGGGGCCGCGTCGATCGTCCCGGTCCGGGTGCACGGTATCGCCGACGCCGCGTCGGCCGGCGAGCCGCTCGTCGTCCCGTACACGCAGACGGAATAGACCCGGTTCGCCCACGGCGCCGGCTCGAGACGGGCTCGTTCAGCGATCGGACGACGCCCCTACTCGACGACCTCGACGTCCTTCCAGAAGGCGATGAGGTCCTTGATGTGCTTCGCTGCTTCCTTCGGCTCCGGGTAGGTCCATGCCGCGTTTCGGCTCTCGCTCCCCTCGTCGACGAGGTCGTAGTAGTGTGCCTCCCCCTTCCAAGGGCACGTCGTGCGATGACGGCTCTCGCGGAGGAAGCTCATGTCCACGGACTCGGGGGGGAAGTAGTGGTTCCCCTCGACGAGGACCGTTCGATCGCTCTCGGCGATGACATGGCCTTTCCATACGGCTTTCATCTCTCCTCCTTCTCTCGCGGTGGCAGCTTCGACGAGCCGAGTGAAGGGAAGGTGGGGATCGCGTCACAAAGGGATGAAGCGGCGGCCCGCGGCTAGCGGACGGACCGGCGGCGCTTCGCAGCCTCGCTCAGAGATTCAGCGCGTCGAGGATGATCCGGACGATCAGCAGCGCCCAGCCGACGATGATCCCGATCCAGATGATCCTGCGGGCGAAGTCGATCAGCCCGAACAACAGCAGGACGAGCGTGATGAAGGCGAGGTAGCCGATCGGCTTCTCCAGATCGGCGGAGACCCGGTCGCCGGTGATCAGATTGAGGACGTAAAGGACGCCCTGTCCGAGGTAGGTGGCGGCGCTGTCGATGTAGGTGAGCGCTTGGTTGACGGCGGTTTGCGCCGCTCCCTGCACCGGTTCGGAGCTGGCCGGCGTCGCGTCCTGGCTCCCTCCGACCAGCGGAACCAGGCAGATCACGGCGATCAATACGTAGACCGCCGCATGCTTCTTCGAGTTCATGAACCCCCCTTTCGATCCCTATCGGTGCCCGTACAACTCTACCACGGCGAAACCAACGTTGGAAAGCGTCGGCTGTCCTCAAAGGAAGGCACACTCGCTCCCGGCTGTGCCCGTGCGCTTGTCCGTCTCCTGCGGGACCCATCCGCGGCGGCTAGACCTCGATCGGTTCGACGGCGACCTCGGGATCCGCCTCGTGCTCCCGGTCCCGCAGCGTCCGCAGCGCCGGGACGAGCATCAACGAGGTGACGATCGCCGCAAGCCCGTCGGCGATCGGGAACGACGTCCACACGCCGGGGAGGTCCAGGAAGCGTGGCAGGATCAAAATGAGCGGCGTCAGGAGGATCACCTGACGGAGGAGGGCGAGGACCATCGCCGGGAGCGCGCGGCCGAGCGCCTGGTACATTCCGGCCGCGATCACCTGGAATCCGACGGTCGGGAAGGCGATGACGACGACGCGGATCGCCGGGACCGCCATCGCGATCAGCGCCTCATCGTTGGTGAAGACGCGCATCAGCAACCCGGGGAGTCCGATGAGGATACCGGCCGTCGCGAACGACATCGCCGTCGTCACGACGGTGGAGAGCCGGATCGCGTGCCGCGCCCGATCGAGCCGCCGCGCGCCGTAGTTGAACCCGACGATCGGCATCATCCCCTGCACGACGCCGAACATCGGAAGGAAGAGGAACATGATCATTCGGTTGATCACACCGAACGCGGCGATCGCGATGTCGCCTCCGAACGCGGCAAGGGTGTTGTTGAGGATGATCGCCGTGAAGCTGCCCGCCGCGTGGCGGAGGCCGGATCCGATCCCGACGGTGAACGACTCCCAGACGATCTCTCCGACGAGTCGAAGATCGGCGAGCCTCGTTCGCAGGCTGCTCCGGCCGCCGACGAAGTAGTAGACGAGGTAGACGACCGTGGTCGCCTGGGCCAGGACCGTCGCGAGGGCGGCACCGCGGACTCCCATGCCGAAGCCGTAGATGAACAGCGGATCGAGGACGATGTTCAACAGGCCGGCAATGATCATCGTCCCCATTGCGACGCGGGCGTTCCCCTCCGCGCGGACGACAGCGTTCGTCGCCATCGCGAACAGGAAGAACGGCGTCCCGAGGAGGATGATCCGCAGGTAATCCTGGCCGTACGGGAGGATCGTCTCGGTCGCCCCGAACAGCCGGAGGAGCGGATCGAGGTAGAGACTGCCGAGCACGGTGATCGCCGCACTGGAGAGAATCACGACGGAGAACAGATTTCCGAGCGTCCGGCACGCGCGTTCCGGCTCGCCGGCGCCGAAGCTGCGGGAGACGATCGAGGCCGCTCCGATGCCGAACGTCTGCGCGAACGCCATGACGATGATCTGAACGGGGAAAGAGATCGCGATTCCGGCGATGGCGAGGGAGCCGACGCCCCGTCCGACGAAGATCGTGTCGGTCAGGTTGTAGAACGCTTGGACGATCAGGCCGACCATCGCCGGCGCCGACATCCGGATCAGCAGCCGGCGAATCGGCGCGGTTCCGAGCTGGGAGCTGTGGTCCATGGTCCGATGCCCTCCGTCCGCGGACGGCCCGGGCGGAGCGCGAAGTCGAGCCCGCTTACCGCGGAGCGATCATGATACCCCGCCCGTTTCCGCGGCGAAAGCGGCTAGGCGGACGAACCGAGCGCTTCGGGGTCGAACAGCTCAGGTGAGAGGGGTTCGTCGGTGATCTCGAGGATCTCCGAGGTCGTCTCGCGGCCGACGAGGAACAGGTTGACGATCCGCTGTCGGACCACGTACGTGTCGTCCTCGCTCCGCGTCTCGTAGATCTCGTAGAAGACCTCGTAGAACGGGATCCCGCTCAGCGCGTAGAGGATCACGGAGACCGGCCGGAGCGACTCCGGATCGATGGTCACCGTCGCCGCCTGGAAGGCAACCGAGGAGTCCACCGCCTCCAGATCGACTTCGAGGAAGGACGTCTCGTCCTCACCTTCGACGAGGCGCCTGTCGGAGACGGTGTAGTCGTCGAGGAAACGGATCCCACTCGTCTGCGCGACGGCGGCGTCGCCGAACACCTCGGTCGTGGCCGACGTCTTGATCGGGAAGTCGAGATCCGGCCCGAAGAAGTAGGTCCCCTCGGGGGTGCTGAGGTAGACTTGCCCCGCGAGCTCGTCGGGCGAGAGGAACTCGATGCGCGTCGACGTGCCGGCTGCGGACTCGCCGAACAGGAGTCGGATCTCGGCGTCCCGCTCCTCGTCCGGCGTGACGGCGTGGATGCGGACGCGCAGCGTCGTAACATCGGCGTCGAAGAATCGCGCGGCGTCGAGCGCGGCGACGATCTCCTCATCACTGAACGCGTCCTGACCGTAGGCGGCAAAGCCGACGACGAAGACGGTACCGAGAATGAGTGCCACAACTGTCTTCATGAATCTCCTTTCTTGGGGATCGGGCTACACGCTCTTCAGCGCCTCCACGATCCGCTGCCTCGAACTCTTCCACGCGGGAATCAGCGCGCCGGTCAGCGTGGCGAGGAGCGCCGTGAAGAACGGCGCCGTCGCGGTCGAGACGCCCAGCGCGAGGCGCAGCGGCTGCGGGATCGGCGCGCCGGGCGGCGTCCACTGGAAACCGATCCCGTTGAACATCGCTGCGATCAGCGAGCCGACCAGCACGCCGAGCACAGCACCGATCAGTCCGAGGAGAGTCCCCTCCAGCAGGAACGTCCTGAACACGCGCCCCCGCGACGTGCCAAACGCTCGCAGCGTGCCGATCTCGCGCGTCCGCTCGAGGAACGAGAGCGTCAGCACTTCGACGACGGAGAAGAAGACGAGCGCGAACACCGCGATTCCCGCAAGCCCGCTGAACGCTGTGTAGAACGAGCGTAGCGATTCGTAACTTGCGTTGAGTTCTTCCCACGTACGCGTCGTCAGCGGGATTCCGCCGTCGTCGAGCGCCGTCCGGAGACGGGTGGAGAACGCGGCGGCTTCATTGAGATCCTCGAGCGCGACGAGGATCCGCTCGACGCCGTCGGTCTTCAGCAGCCGCTGGACGAAACCGAGCGGGAAGAGGCCGAGCTGCGCTTCGACTTCCTCCAGGCTGTACCGCAGCGTACCGGCGACGTCGACCGTGGCGGCGTTGAAGTTGCCCGATACGGTCCCGGTGGCGATGTTGATCCGGTCCCCCGGCCCCACGCCCAACTTCCCGGCCAAGGCGGCGCCGAGGATCGCCTGCCTTGATGCGTCGCCGGGCAGCGGCTCCCCTGTGATGACGACGCACTCGTAGTCCTGCACGCAATTGCACGGAACGACGCCCCGTCCGATGATCAGCGTGCTGCCGCTTTCGTCCCCGATGAGGCCGGCGAAGCTCAGCTCCCACGTGACGCCGACGACGCCGGGCTGCGCAGCGATCAGGCCGACCACCCGTTCTCGGACGTCCGGCGGGATCAGGTACTCGTACCCTTCGGCGGTGTTCTCGAACAGCCGCGCGTCCGCGACCTGGACCGCTCCGGTCTCGCAGGCGAGCGACCGTTTGGTCGAGTCGAGCGCCTCCCCGATGAAGCCGAGGAGGAAGAGGAAGACCGAGGTGCCGACCACGATCACGGCGAGACTGAACGCGGTGCGGCGCCGGTTTCGGAAGACGTTGCGCAGCGCGATCCTGAATTGCATTCGCACTTCCTACTCCACCCTTAGAGCGTCGACGACCCGAAGCCGCGCGGCCTGCAGCGCGGGGTAGAGCGCGCTGAGCAGCGTGGCGACCAGGCTCACGAGGAACGGCAGAAGGACGGTGGGCGGGCCGATCCGTGTCGCGAGCACGGACGGCTCGACGGTTCCGGGAGGGAGCCATTCGATGCCAAGGGCGTTGAAGCCGAGGCTGAGCAGGATTCCGGCGAGGATCCCGACAGCGCTTCCGAGGACGGCGAGCCACGCGCTCTCCGAGAAGAAGAGGCGGAACACCTCCCCGCGCGTCGTGCCGAGCGCGCGCAACGTGCCGATCTCCCGCGTCCGCTCGAGGAAGGCGAGCGTCAGCACCTGCAGGATGATGAAGAAGACGAGCACGGAAATGGCGAGCGAGAGGAAGCCGAACAACAGGTCGAAGTACGACGAGAGCTGCTGGTAGATCGGGCTGAGCTCCTCCCAGGTCCGCACCTCGAGCGGAAGCCCTGCATCGACAAGGCCGGCCGCGATCCGATCGGCCGCGGCGTCGGTGGCCTCGATCCGATCGAGTCCGACGATCACACGGTCGACCCCGTTTGTGTTGAGCAGCAGCTGGCCGAACCGAAGCGGGACCAACAGCACCTGCGACTCGACCTGCTCGCTCGAGAAGCGGTAGACGCCTTCGATGATCAACGGGCTTGCGTTGTACGCCCCGTCGACGGTCGTCAGTGTCACGGTCAGCGCGTCTCCGGTTTCGAGCGACAGGCGGTCGGCCAGCGACCGGCCGACGAGCACCGCGGCCAGGTCGTCACCCCGCAGGCCGCGCCCTTCGAGTACGTAGTCGGAGAAGTCGAGCAGCCCGTTCTCCGGTTCGATCGCCCGGACCCGCACCACCTGGGTCCGCTCGCCGGACGCGACCAGTCCCGGGAACTCGAGCTGCACGGTGCTCCCGACGTACGACGGCTCCTTTCCGAGCAGATCGACGACCGTCGCGACGTGGTCAGGGGCGAGGAGGTACTCGTATCCCTCGGCGGTGTCATCGAACAGCAGCGGCGACGCCACCTGCAGGTTCCCGTACTCGGCGACGCTCGTGTCGCGGATCTGGATCCGTGCGTTGTCGAGGAAGGCGAGCACGAACAGCGAGATCGCCGTCCCGAACGCGATGATGGCGAGCGAGAGGAGCGTCCTGCGCCGGTTCCGCCAGAGGCTACGAAGTGGAATCCACAGCCACATCCTACTGGGCCTCCTGTAGCTTGCCGTCGAGGATGCGGACGTGTCGCTTGCCGTAGTCGGACACCGCGGGATCGTGGGTCACCACGAGGAACGTTACGCAGTGCTCCTCGTTCAGGCGGCGCATCAGATCCATCACCGATCCGCCGGTCTCGGAGTCGAGGTTCGCCGTCGGTTCGTCGGCCAGCACGATCTTGGGCTCGGTGATCAGGGCGCGGGCGATCGCGACGCGCTGTCGCTGCCCGCCGGACAGCTCGCCGGGACGGCGCTTCATCAGATCGGCCAGACCCACCTCCGACAGCAATCCGCTGACGCGCTGTCGCCGTTGGCTTTTGTCGATCCTCTGGAGCAACAGGGGGTACTCGACGTTCTCCGCGGCGCTGAGCACTGGGATCAGGTTGAACGACTGGAAGATCAGCCCGATCCGGGACTTGCGGAGCGCCGTGAGCTGCCGTTCGGTCTGCGTGCTCGTCGGTGTCCCCTCGATCAGAACGTCGCCGGACGTCGGTCGATCGATGGCCGAGATCAGGTTGAGAAACGTCGTCTTCCCGCTTCCCGACGGGCCGTTGATGACGACGAAATCCCCCTGGTCCGCGGCGAAGTCGACCTCGCGAAGGGCGTAGATCGTCTCCGTTCCCATCCGGTAGGTCTTCGTCAGCTCGCGTGTCTCGAGGAAACGCTCCCCGCGCAAATGGCAGAATTGACTGTCGCTCTTCATGCTCTCCTCCTGAACACGCCCAGTCTAGGGGGACTCCCCCGACCGAGCCAACGTGGATACCGGGAGGAAGAGAGTACACTCTGGAGGAACGCGAAAGAAGTTGTGAAGGAGGCCTACCGTGCCGGAGAAGCTCGCGGTGATCCTGGCGAGCGGCGATCCGCGCGTCCTCGAGATGGGACTGACGTACACGCGGAACACCGTGAAGCATGGTTGGATGAAGGAGACGATGCTCTTCCTGTTCGGGCCATCGGAGACGCAGATCGCAACCGACCCGAAGCTACGCGAGATGATCGAAGCGATCATCGGAGAGGGGACGACGCCGATGGCGTGCAAGTACTGCTCGGACGAGTACTCGGTCAGCGATCTGCTCGTCGAACTTGGCTGCGAGGTCGAGTACGTCGGCGAGCCGATCTCCCGCGCAATCCGCGACGGGTACGTGCCGATGGTCTGGTGAGAGGAGCGGGATGAAGACGATTCCGGCCGATCGACAGATCTACGCGTTCTCGCCCCGAATGACGCCGGCGGCGCACGCGTCGCTCGGGGAAACGCTCGTCTTCGAGACGCAGGACGCGCTCGGCGGTCAGGTGAGGGGGGAGACGGACGTCCTCACCGATCTCGACTTCTCGCGGATCAACCCGGCGACCGGCCCGGTCTTCGTCAATGGCGCCGAGCCGGGCGACACGCTCGTCGTCCGCGTGTTGGCAATCGAACCGGCCGATTCGGGGGCGATCGTCACCGGGCCGGGGATGGGCGTCCTCGGGGATGAGACTGCGCGGCACGCGACGCGGATCCTGCCGGTGAGGGATGGCGCCGTGTTCTTCGACGGCCTCCGCCTTCCGGCGCGTCCGATGATCGGCGTGATCGGCGTCGCGCCGAGCGAGGGGCGCCATCCGACGGGGACGGCGCATCGCCACGGCGGGAACATGGACACGAAGGAGATCGTGGCGGGGTGCACCGTCTACCTCCCGGTGGCGCAGCCGGGCGCGCTCCTCGCGCTCGGGGACGTCCACGCCCTGCAGGGGGACGGAGAGGTCTGCGTCTCCGCCTGCGAGGTGGACGCGCAGGTGACGGTCGAGGTCGACGTGATCCGGGGTCCACGCGCGGAGTGGCCGTTCGTCGAAGACGAGGATGCGGTCTACGCTCTGGTCTCGCTCCCGACGATCCAGGAGGCGCTCGAGGAGGCGACGCGCCAGGCGGTGAGACTGCTGCAGGCGGCCCGCGGCCTGTCGCACGAGGACGCGTACATGCTCGCGAGCCTCGCGGTCGACGTCGGGATCAGTCAGCTCGTCGATCCGAACAGGACGGCGAAGGCGAGGATTCCGAAGGCCGCCCTCGGGAAGCCGATCCACGAGCTGCTGTGAGGGGGCCGAGGCCGGTTCGATATACTGCGTGTCGCGCGCGAGGCGGGCGAGTTTCGCTCCAATGCCCGGCGAAACTCGCGTGGGACAGCGTGAGGCAGTTCAACGTGGAAGACGAAAGGGGTTGAGATCGAGTGATTGCGATTCGTGGCGGCGCGCTGCTGACGCCGGAGAAGAGGATCGATGGCTGCGTCGTGCTGCTCGACGGGGGGAAGATCGTCGCCGTGGGAGCGGACGTCGAGGTCCCCGCGGACGCGGAGGTCATCGACGCGTCGGGGTTGGTCGTCATGCCGGGGATGATCGACGCCCACTGCCACACCGGGGTGTTCGGCGACGGCGTCGGCTGGATCCATTCCGACGGGAACGAGATCACGGACCCGATCATGCCGCATCTTCGAGCGGTCGACGCGATCCATCCCGAGGACATCGCGTTCAAGGACCTCCGCGAGGCGGGCGTCACGACGATCAACACCGGGCCGGGGAGCGGGAACCTGATCGGCGGGCAGACGGCGGCCGTCAAGACGGCCGGCCGGACGGTCGACGAGATGCTCGTCGCGTTTCCGGTCGGGATGAAGATGGCCCTCGGGGAGAACCCGAAGCGCGTCTACGGCGAACAGAAGAAGACCCCGTCGACCCGGATGGGGAACGCGGCGACCCTCCGCGAGTGGCTGACCAGGGCGCAGGGCTACCTGGAGAAGGGAGCGCGCCATGAGAGGAAGCTCGCCGACTTCCGCGCCGGCGTCGAGGGGGCGACCGAGCCGGAGCCGTTCGAGGTCGACCTGAAGCTCGAGGCGCTCGGCCGGGTCCTCCGCAGGGAGATACCGGCGCACATCCACGCCCATCGCGCCGACGACATCATGACGGCCATCCGGATCGCCGAGGAGTTCGATCTCGACCTCGTCCTCATCCACGCGACGGAGGGCTACAAGATCGCCGATATCCTTGCGGAGAAGATGATTCCGTGCGTCCCGGGTCCGATCCTCTTCTCCCGGAGCAAGGTTGAGCTGCGCGAGATGAGCCCGAAGAACGCAGGCGCGCTCGCCAACGCCGGGGTCAAGGTCGCGATCCAGACCGACCAGATGTCGGCCGTCCGGTACCTCCGCCTCGACGCGGCGATCGCCGTCAACGAGGGAATGAGCGAGCACGACGCGCTCCGGGCGATCACGCTGACGCCGGCCGAGATCCTCGGAATCGACGATCGCGTTGGGAGCATCGAGGTGGGCAAGGACGCCGACCTCGTCCTCCTGTCGGCCCACCCGCTCGACGTGGCGCACGGGCGCGTGCAGCGGGTCCTGATCAACGGGGAGACGGTCTACGAACGAGGAGCGTAATCGAAGGAGGAGGACGGAAGATGGACGATCGACTTCTCGGGCGGACCGGGATCCGCGTATCGCGGCTCTGCTTCGGAACGATGTCGTTCGGCGACGTCGCCGATGAGGCGACGTCCGCCGCGATGTACCGGCGGTGTCGCGAGGAGGGGATCAACTTCTTCGACTGCGCCAACGTCTACTCCGCCGGCCGATCCGAGGAGATCCTCGGCTCGTTGATCGCCGGCGAGCGCGATCGGATCGTCCTCACGTCGAAGGTCGGCTTCCCGACGGGGAGCGACCCGAACGATCGAGGCCTCTCGCCCCGGCACATCCGCTCGTCGGTTGAAGCGAGCCTCCGGCGGCTGGGGACCGATCGGCTGGACTTCCTGTTCGTCCACACGTTCGACCCGGACACGCCGATGGAGGAGACGCTCCGCGCCCTCGATCGCCTCGTCCGTCAGGGGAAGGTCCTCCACACCGGAGCGAGCAACTGGGCTGCGTGGCAGCTCGCGAAGGGGCTCGGGATCTCCGCGGCGCTCGATCTGTCCGCCTTCTCCTGCGCGCAGCCGATGTACAACCTCGCCAAGCGCCAGGCGGAGGTGGAGATCCTGCCGCTCGCTCGCGCGGAGGGGCTCGGCGTGATCACGTACAGCCCGCTCGGCGGCGGTCTGCTGACGGGGAAGTACGGCGTCGAGAAGCGCCCGGAGCGCGGCCGTTTGGTGGAGAACGACGTGTATCGCGTCCGCTACGGCGCCGAGTCCTACTACGAAACGGCCGATCGCCTCGCCGCCTACGCGAAGGGACGGGGCGTCCATCCGGCGACGCTGGCCATCGCCTGGGTGGCGCACCATCCGGCGATCACTGCCCCGATCATCGGCGCGCGGAACGTCGAGCAGCTGGAGCCATCACTCGCCGCCGCCGACTTCGCCATGGACGAGGAGACCTACGCCGAGCTGTCCGCTCTCTCGCCGACGCCACCCCCGGCGACCGATCGAAACGAGGAGCGGGTCGGACTGGCGTACAAGGGGAGCGAGGAGAAGTACAGGTAGAATTCGACCCGGAGGGCCGGAATGAGCGTCGTGATCCTCGATTTCGGATCCCAGTACACAAGGCTTATCGCCCGGCGCGTCCGCGAGCTGAACGCCCTGTCGATCGTCCTCCCCGGCACGGCCTCGATCGAGCGGGTCCGCGAGGAATCGCCTGCGGCGATCGTCCTCTCCGGCGGGCCGAGGTCGGTCTTCGACGAGGATGCCCCGAAGCCGGACGAAGCGGTCTACGAGCTCGGGATTCCGATCCTGGGGATCTGCTACGGGATGCAGCTGCTCGCCGAGCGGTTCGGAGGACGGGCCTTCGACACCGGCGAACACTCGTACGGGTCGGATCGCCTGACGCGGGCCGACGGCCCGCTGTTCGACGGACTGGCGGCTCCGCTGCCGGTCTGGATGAGCCACTCGACGGCCGTCTCCGAGCTGCCCGACGGTTGGTCGAGCGCCGCGTCGACGGCGACGAACCCGAACGCCGCCGTCGCCTCGCCCGACGGGCGGACATTCGGCGTTCAGTTTCACCCCGAGGTCGTCCACACGCCGAGCGGCGCCCGGATCCTCGCGAACTTCCTCGACCTGGCCCACGTGCCGAGGGATTGGACGCCGGAGCGGAACCTCGAGCGGATCGCGGCCGAAGTGAGAGAACGCGCAGCGAACGACCGCGTCCTCCTCGGCGTCTCCGGCGGCGTCGACTCGTCGGCCCTCGCCCTCCTCCTCGCCCGGGTGGGGATCGACCATCTCGCCGTCTTCGTCGACCACGGGCTTCTCCGGGAGGGCGAACGACAGGAGGTGGACGAGAGCCTTCGCTCGCTCGGCGTCAACCTGGTGACGATCGACGCCGAAGAGCGGTTTCTCGGCGCCCTGGCGGGGGTCGCCGACCCGGAGGAGAAGCGGAAGGTGATCGGGCGCGAGTTCATCGCCGTCTTTCTCGAGCAGGCCGAGCGCCGCGGGCCGTTCCGGTTCCTCGCGCAGGGGACGCTCTATCCGGACGTGATCGAGTCGGCCGGCGGCGAAGGAGCGGCGAACATCAAGAGCCATCACAACGTCGGCGGCCTTCCGGAGGAGCTCGGGTTTGAGCTTCTCGAACCGTTCCGGGCCCTGTTCAAGGACGAGGTGCGAGAAGTCGCGCGGCTCCTCGGCCTACCGGACACCATCCGGCTGCGGCACCCGTTCCCCGGCCCCGGCCTCGCTGTGCGGATCCTCGGCGAGGTGACGCCGGAACGTATCGAGATCGCCCGCAAGGCCGACGAGATCTTCCTGTCAGCCCTCAGAGAGCACAACGCCTATCACGACGTGTGGCAGGCGCTCGCGGTCCTCACGCCGATCCGGTCGGTCGGGGTGGCCGGCGACGATCGACGCTACGGACACGTCATTGCGCTCCGGGCCGTCACGAGCGTCGACGCGATGACCGCCGACTGGGCCCGCCTGTCCCACGATCTTCTCGACGAGGCGGCGCGGCGGATCACCCGCGAGATCCCGGAGGTCGGGCGCGTCGTCTACGACGTCACCAGTAAACCGCCGGCGACGATCGAGTGGGAGTAGGGCGATCCGAGTCCAGACACCGCGGATTGCCTCCCCTTCAGCCGCCACGCTTCACGAAGCGGATCGCGCCGGCCGGGCAGGCACTGACGCACAGGCCGCAGCCGAAGCATCGATCCTCGGAGTGCGCGACGCGGTCTGCGCCCTCGTGCTGCGAGAACGCGTCGAAGGGGCACCGATCGACACACGTCCTGCAGCCGATGCACTTCTCTTCGTCGTATCGTGCGAGATAGGCCGACTCCGCGATCGCATCGTGGTAGTCGAACTGCTTCAGGCCCGTCAACGGCCAGCAGCAGCACGTGCAGCACGAACACACGAAGCTGATCTCGCCGTCTCCGCGCCGGTAGGCCATGTGGACGAGCCCGAGTCGGTGCGTCTCCTCCAAAAGGCTGAGGGCATCTTCGAGTGAGATCTCGCGCCATTCCCGATCCGTGATCTTCTGTTGCGCTTCGGCATCGAGAGAGAGGCAGACCTCGAGTGGACGATCGCAGTTCTTCTCCTTCTCCCGGCAGACGCAGTTGCCGACCGCGATCATCTCCGCGGCGGCGAGCAGCTCGCGCATCTCCGGCTGCGCAAGGACGACCTGGGTCGCCTCGATCCGTGCGTGGACGGGAATCGTCTTCCCGGTCAGGTTCTGCGTAGCGTTGAGCACATCCTCCCGCGTGTACGACACCGCTCCTCCTTGGATCATCGCCATTGATACGCGGATCGTAGGCCGACCGCAACCTGGGGGAGAACGCAACCCCGATTCAGGGGGCGAGGCAGGAAGGAGGGTTCTGGGAGCACACAGTGCCCGACTCGTTGGTTTCGGCCCGCGATCCTTGGAGCGGAGAGGGCGTCCCGTCAGCTCGTCAGAACGATCGATGAACGCGCCATCTCTGAGCGGACGGCCGGCAGTTGCCCTCAGGTGTGCGTCCGTCGCCTTCGTGAGCGCGGGCGTAGAACGAGGCGGCGACGTTGGCGATGCAAGCGGTTCCGGCGATGGCCCACGGTGCGAGGCCCTTGTCGAGGAGGACGGTGGCCTGGGTTCCGATTGCAAGGTAGTACGTCGCGACGTACGGGATCAGGATGGCAGGGTTCACCGGATCTCGGTAGTCGATGTTCAACACGTGATCGACCACGGCGGCGCCGAGCGCCCAGGCGGCGTATCCGAGGTTGCCCCAGGTCGAGAGATCCGCCGTGCCCACCGCCAGATCTGACAGCCCGAGCGCCAGGGCGGGGATCCCCAGCAGCTGCGTGCCGTAGCCGAACCATCGGGCCGCCTCCGGAGCGTGCACGCGGGAGACGAACAGGCCGATCCCCATGAGGTTCGCGCCGGTCGCCAGCCAGAAGTCGGGATCCCGCAGGAAGCTGTACTCGACCTCACCCGGTCCCTCCTGGGACCATGCCAGGAAGGCGAAGGCCAGCAGTACAATCAGCAGAAGAGCAGCGACTTGCTTGGTCATGGGGATAGGTTCCGCGCCTTGCTGCTGGCTGTCAAGGCGGAGCCCGGGTCGTCCTGGGCAGTACGTAGACCTGGGACGATCGTCCGAGCTGGTGTGCTGAGAGGTGTGGTATGCGCCTGCCCCTATCCGCGATCCCGGGCGTCGAAGCCGCAGAGCGCCGCCAGCGGGTAGTCCTGCTTGACCCAATCGACCGCTTGGACCGCGGAGGACGGGCGGCGGGACCTGAGGCTGCCGCTCTTGTAGCTGAAGCCGGCTTCGTCTCGGACCGTCCGACCCCTCATTATGTACTCGATGAACAGGAGGTCGCACAGCGTGGCTTCGATCCATGGGACGTCGCGGGCGTAGCCAGCGACCCAGTCGATCCGGCTGCCGCAGTTGGCCAGGAACTCATCCAGCTTCGTGCCGACCTCGCAGGCGCCCAATAGGATGCCCTTTCCTTTCGGGCCGGCCGGGCCGCGCCGCTTCGTCGCCGCCGCCACGCCCTTGAGGTTGATCCCCTTCGTCAGACCGGCCAGCCTGCCGCGTGTTCCGTGCCCGGCGATGTAGCAGATCTTCAGAGATGCGTCGCGCACGAACGCCTCGAGCCAGAGGGAGAGGTCCTCCGCGTCGTGGTATCTTCGATAGCTCGTCGGGAGCCTGGTCACCTGCGCCCAGCCGTCGAGAAACGGACGCACGGTGGTATTGTCCGCCAAGTCGCTGGCCCACGGGTTCTCCAGGATCAGTAGCTTCGGCCTCATGCCGTTCCCTCCGAATCGTCGAAGTCGAGATCAAGCGGCTACCGCCTGACGACATCGCGCGAGCCATCTCGCCGCCCACTCATGCTATGGTGAAGAGCGGCGAGCGTCAATTCCGAGGCCCGTGGAACGCAGACCCCAACTCACGCGCAGACAAGGCCCGCGTTGCTGGACCTTCCACGGGGTGCGTCACCCGTTGCCGGAGGAGTTGTGAAGCAGCTTCCGAGCTACTCGCGAAGGCGAGCAGCTCCCGTCCGTCCCTACACGATCCAAGGGTAGGTCCGAACGTAGCATGCAGGACCCCGCGGCGCCCCCGTTCGACTTACAGCTTCACGAGCCATTCGTCGTGCCCGTTCAAAACGTCAGATCTTGATTCTTATGGTTTGAGCTGGAAGCGCTGGCAGTGAACACGGATTTAAGAGCTTGCACGTGGCTGAGGTCCAGGAACTTCGCTTCGGAGGGCCCACCGAAATGCTCAGAATCAAGAGATCAGACCCCGATGCCTCGCAAGGCGCCTTCAGCCAAGCTGCTTGTCGCAAGGCAAGCAGCCAGTGCCAACCCCGGAACTTCCCGTTGTGGCTTGCGCCGCGCCCTGCCCTGAAGACAATGGATCAACCGTATGTCAGCTCCACCAAGCCCTGCCAGGAGGACGGACTGTGGAAATCGTCAACGAACCTCGTCGTGACGAGGAATAGCCTTCGCATGCCCCGCCCGGAAGGGCGGGGATAAGAAGGCTG
>CAZGXU010000020.1:0-37996 GCA_964530075.1 uncultured Thermotogae bacterium | reverse complement strand
ACTGACTGGCAACCCCAACCCTCTCCGCCTTGACAAGCAACATGGTTGCTCACCTGTGCTCCTGCATCCCCCCTTCCGCCGCTGAAGCGATTGCGGAACCGAAACGGAACAGAACCGGAACTCGCGCGAAGAGGCTGTGGCGGAACCAGCCACTCCAAGCGCAACGGGCGCGAAATGGCTGGAAGGAGGTCAACATGTCTAGGGTTCTGGGTGCGCTCCTGCTGACGATCCTTGCAGCAGGTGCAGTCGGGCTCGCGCAGACTGCGGTAACGCCGCGGGCTGCGGAGGGAATACTCCTGTTCGACAACGAGACGGGAGGCGATGTCGTGCGGCTCGGGATTCTCTTCGACGGCCCGGTGACGCTCTGTACGAGCGATGTCATCGCGGTCGGAGGCGGGGCCGTGACCCGCCTGGATGTCGGGGTTCGAACGGTTTGGATCGACGCCGCGGTCTCTCCTGGAGGTACCCTCTTGGTCAGCCTGAGCGGAGCCGCAAGCGTCCGCGATGCCTATTGGGTGGCGACCTCCACCGAGAAGAACAAGGTGGTCACTCGATGGCTCATCGAAGCTGCCTGGAACGAAGGCGATCTCGAGGCCATCAGCGATTTCATCGCTCCGGAGTTCATCCTGCACAGCGTTCCTTTGGTCGGCGATCTCCCCGGCGTTGTGGGATACACCATGTTTGCCATCGGGAGCCTTTCGGCATTTCCCGACACCCACTTCACGATCGAGGACGTGGTCGCCGCGGAAGACATGATCGCGCTCCGCGTGCTCAGGACGGGGACCCACTTGGGGGATCTCAACGGGATCCCGCCGACCGGCGCATCTGTGAGCGAACGTGCGATCGTGATCTACCGCATGAGCGATGGGAAGGCCGTTGAAGGGTGGATGCAGTACGACGCATTGGGGCTGCTCGTTCAACTGGGATTGATCCCACCCATGGGCCCCCCGAACTTCACTTGGGGGACGCCCTCGACTGCGAGCGGCGATCCGGGTACGCCTGAGGAGAATGTGGTCATCGCTTCGCGCGATCCGCTTGAAGTCTGGAATCAGAAGGACTTCTCCGTCATCCCTGATGTGTTCGGCGAAGGCTTTGTCGGTCACTACGACATGAGCACTGTCGTCGGTCTGGAGGCTCTTCAGGAGTACATCCCCGGAAACCTGCTGGCGTTCCCCGACTTCCGGGTCACAATCCACGACATCTTCGCGGAAGGCAACCTCGTTGCCTTCCGTGCCACCGCCTCGGCCACGCATCTGGGTCCCTTCGGGCCCGTCGCGGCCACAGGATTGCCATGGACGGTCGACGCGCTCGTCATCCGTCGGATCGCGGATGGAAAGATCGTGGAGCTCTGGCAGCTGAACGACATGCTGAGCCTGCTGACGCAGATCGGGCTGGTTCCGCCGCTTCAGTAGAGGAGAGACTTCTCCTTGTGCTCAGAGGCGCGGGGCCCGACTGTGTCGAGCCCCGCGCCACGAATCGACGTCCGTTCACCACAAGGTAGTCAACGAACGCGTTCTACGTTCAGTCCCCGAGACTCCGAAACGTTTTCGTGGCTTCGCCTCGGGGACTCTTGACTTCCGCGTGCCGGCCGACGTCCCCGTAGGCGTGAACCGCGGCGATTCTCATCGTATCCGCGGACCGCGTCTCGGGCCGAAGGTCATCCCGATCGCTTCAGTCCTCGGCCTCGGACAGCGCCTCGTCCAAGTCTCGCGAAACGTCACCCAGCTCGTCGAGTGCGGATTCGATCTCCTCCGCGGCCCGCTTCAGCCGATCGACCAAAGGGCGCATCTTCTCGATCAGATCCTTCTTCGACGCGTATGCCATGCGTTCACCTCACGCTCTGCCCGCGCTCTTACTACCAATCCTCGTCCCCGTAGGACGCTGCAGCGGGCACTTTCTTCTTCTCTTCCTTAATCTCGGTTACCACGGCGCCCATCGTGAGCATCATTCCCGCGATCGACGCCGCATGCTGAAGGGCAGAGCGGGTGACCTTGGTCGGGTCGATGATCCCGGCCTCAACCATGTCGCGGTACTCCTCGGAGACAACGTCGAACCCGACGCCCGGCTCCGACGCCTTCACCCGTTCTACGACGATCGATCCCTCGAAGCCCGCGTTGGCAGCAAGCTGTACCACGGGCGCTTCCAGGGCCTTGCGAAGAATGCCGACGCCCACCGCTTCGTCGCCTTCAAGTTTCAGGCTTTTCAGCGACCTACCGGCGCTGACAAGCGCAACTCCGCCTCCAGGAAGAATCCCCTCCTCGACGGCCGCCTTGGTGGCCTCCAAAGCGTCCTCCATCCGGTGTTTCTTCTCCGTTAGCTCGGTCTCAGTCGCCGCTCCGACCTTGATGACCGCAACGCCCCCCGCAAGCTTCGCTTTCCGTTCCTCCAACTTTTCCCGGTCGTAGTCCGATGTCGTCGTATCGATCTGAGCTTCGATCTGCTCGACTCGTCCCCGGATCGCGGACTTCGAGCCCTTGCCTCCGATGATGGTCGTGTTCTTGCTGTCAACGCGGATGCTTTCGGCTTCTCCGAGTAGGTCCAACGTCGCATCTTTGACCTGCATTCCGGCGTCCTCCGCAACGACTGTCGCCCCAGTCAGCACGGCGATGTCCTCAAGCATCGCCTTGCGTCGGTCCCCGAATCCCGGTGCCTTGACGGCGCAGACGGACAGGACTCCACGCAGCTTGTTCACCACAAGCGTCGCCAGCGCTTCCCCTGTGACCTCCTTGGCGACGATCAGGAGCGGCCGGCTCGCCTGTCCGACCCGCTCTAGTAGCGGGACGAGCTCAGTAGCGACTTTCAGCTCCTGGTCGGTCACGAAGACGTACGGCTTCTCCAGCACGGCCTCCATCTTCTTGGGATCGGTGACGAAGTACGGCGAGACGTACTCGCGGTCGAACTGCATTCCTTCCACAACCTCGTAATACGTGGCGATCGTGTCCGAGTTCTCGACCGTGATGACCCCATCTTCACCGACCTCCTCCATCGCGTCCGCGATCGTCTTGCCGATCGATGCATCGTTCGCGGATATCGTGGCGATCTGGGCCATCTCGTCCTTCGTCTTCAGTTTCCGCGATTGCTTCTTGAGGGCTTCGACGACCTTCTCGACCCCTTTGTCAATCCCCCGCTTCAACTCAACGGGGTTCGCTCCCGCTGTGATGTTCTTGAACCCCTGCTCGATCAGCGAGTGGGCGAGGATCGTCGCCGTGGTGGTGCCGTCGCCGGCAACTTCGTTGGTCTTGGACGCCACTTCCTTGACCATCTGCGCCGCGACGTTCTCGTACGGATCCTTGTACTCCTGCTCCTTGGCGATGGTCACACCGTCGTTGGTGATCTCCGGCCGTCCCCACTTCCTGCCCAGAATCACGTTTCGCCCGCGCGGACCGAGCGTGATCCGGACCGCCTCTGCCAGTTTGTCCACCCCAGCCTTCATCCTTCGGCGGGCGTCCTCTCCAAACACCACTTCCTTGGCCATGCGTCTCTCCTCGCGTTACTTCTTCTCCACGATCGCTAGGATGTCCGAATCCTTGACGATCAGGAGCTTCTCCTTGCCATGCTCGAGCTCCGCGCCGCCGTATCGAGGGACGAGCACGGTGTCGCCCTTCTTGACGGCGATCTTCTCGCCCGATCCCACGGCCACCACTTCGCCCTGGAGAGCCTTCTCAGTCTTCGCGCTGTCGGGCAGAACGATGCCACCCGGGCTCTTCTTCTCCTCGGCCTCGATTCGCTTCAGAAGAACCCTATTCCCTAGAGGCTTGATCTTCACCGCGTTCCTCCTTCACGCTTCGGCTTCTCCGTTTCGCACCCCTTCCCAGAACGCAGCGCCTTGCCAAGCGGTTCCACGAGGCGCTTGCGTACCTGTCTCCACTCATGGCGTCCGCTCCTTCATCGCCTACTGAGATGATTCCCAAGGGCGTGCGGCCGACGGGCACTCGCGGTCCGATCTTCGAGAAGCGGCTCGAACGGCTTGGCACCAGGAATCTCCCGCGCACGTTGCGTTCTCACTCTCGCCGCTCCAGCAAAGAGAATCTAGAAGCTGCCGCCGCCGCGCACTCCACCGGCGCTCGGATCCCGTTCCTCTGAGCGTGCGAGGATCTGGCCACAGACAGGGCAGTTCTTCTCGGACATCGGAATCCTCCTTGAGATCAGCAGGGTCTGCGAACAGCGCAGCAGGCGCCCCACCGTGGACGCCTGCCACATCCTGCCTACTCGACGTTGATCTCGATGGGCTTCCTCCTCTCCACCATCGACTCCCTTAGCGGAATCGACACGCGAAGAACGCCATCCTCGAACTGGGCCTTGACCTTGCCGGTCTCGAGGTTTTCCGTTGGAACCGGGAAGGCCCTCTGGAAGCGGCCGTACCGACGTCCCATTCGGAAGTAGTTCTCCCGGTCGATGGACTCGTCGCGCTTGACCTCGCCACTGACGACCAGTTGATCGTCATGGATCTTGACTTCCAGGTCCTTCTTCTTCATTCCCGGCAACTCGGTCTCGTAGATGAGCTTCCCGTCCTTCTCGTACACGTCAGCACGTCCGAAGCCCGAGAAGCTTTCGAGGCCGATCCGATCGAAGTCGCGGAAGAAGTGATCGATCAGATTAGAGATACCGAGGTTCGAGAACACCGAGTCGTCCAGCAGGCTTGGTAGTCTGCTAACCATTGTCAACTCCTCCTTCCATGTTGTTGATTTAGCAGTCTCACCATCCGACTGCCAACACGCAGTATAGCGGGGTCGCCTGCCCTTGTCAAGATCCTATTCTCTCGAATCGCAGGGCAGTGCAGAGGTTTTCCATAAGTGGTTACGCGGATCGTTGGCCGGCATACGTCTCACGGGCGTCACAGACTTCTCGACGTCGAGAAGCTGCACAGACTGACACCCGTCGCCCCGACCGCCAAAGAACGCGTTCTGCATTCGGTCCCCCAGGGTCCAACGCCGCAGGCAGCAACGGCTGCGCCCAATTGCCCTTGCGCGCGTGAATCGGCGACGATCGCCGGAACATCGGGGAGTCAATCACGTGCGTGGCATCACTTCCGCGCCCGACTGGCATAAAGGCCTGAAGCAGCAATCAGCACGGCGGCTGCAGCAAGAGCGGTGTTTGCAATTAAGAAGCTACCATCGGCCGAACGGACCAGGCCGCCAGGACGGATGAGCTTGATCAGATGCCATGCAGCTCCGACCCCGCAGCCAACGAGTGCAGCCCGGGAGTCCTTCCACCGTGCGACGGCCACAAGAATCACACCATAGCCCACGGCGCCGAGGATCGGCCCTGTCAAGCCCGTGACGGCCGCCCACGCGGCATTGACAGCGACAAGGAGGATCAACAACGTCGCCACCATTCGTCTTCGGGCCATGAACGCCATTCTACCCGCATCGTTTATGGCAACGCGATCGAAACTTGGCAAGAGGGCCGACCACGAATGACCTGCCAAACCCACGACGCGCCGCAAGCCGGCAAACGGATCCTGGATCCGCCGCTCTCGGCCCGTACGCCGACCGCCACGGTTTCGGGAGAGCTCGGTTACGGACGACGATCGTGCTCCCTGTCCGCCAACATTGTGCACGGCTTCGAATTTGCCGAGCAGCGGCCAGACGGACTACTCTGCTCACGGCGCCTCGACCAGCATTCACGGGTAGAGAGAAGCATCTCGTGCATCCGCGTTCGTACCCGAGAATCATGTTCAGCACGATAGAGGAATTCGCCCCAGAAGGGACAGAGACCGGCGTAGCGCTGGCCCTGCAAGACGATAGCGGCCGCTATCTCTTCTTTCTGGCAGGGACTCGCCATCAACGTCAATGTCCTCCTGGCCAGCTTTTCTACGCAGGCATCGGCGGGCACCGAGAAAGAGGCGAAGACTGGCTGGTGTGTGTGCACCGGGAGGTGAAAGAGGAAACCGGAACCGAAGTCGACATCCTCTCTTCATCGATCACCTGGTACGTCCCACAACAGGGGACGATCCGTAGATTGAAGCCCCGCGATCGGCCGCGGCCGCTCGCTCTGTACGAGATGATCCATCCCCCGGGGACCCCGCGAGCGGGCGGTCTGTATCGGATCGTTGTCTACAGGGCGCGCCTACGCGGCGAGCCGAGGATTCTGCTACTGGATGAGGTGCGGGGCATCGTTGGGCTGACAGAGATGCAGGTGGTTCGAGGGCCTGATCGCAGACCTCGTCTCGCGGAGCTGCTGGAGGAAGGAGCCTGCCTTGTGGCGGGTGAAGAACACGTCGATCCCCGCGTCCGTCTGTATCCAATCGGTACTGCGAGCGCGTTGGCACGAATCCTTCCTCTCCTCGGGTTTGTAGCGCCAGCTGGGGAGGGACTCAACATCGGCCGGTCCGAACCCCTGTCAGAAACTGCCCGAAACGGTGACCGAGAGAACCAAGGAGGTCCCCGTGCATGAAGGAAGGCCCGGACGTGGAGGCGCGTATTGGATCCTCCTCTACAGCGTCTATGGCGTCGCAATGGTCGCGCAGCTGTGTCTCCTGTTCTTGCTTCCCGCTGGTCGCATCGGATGGCTCATCCACGTCGGCTGGGCGCTATTCGCGCTTTCTGCGATTCTCGGTTGGTTCCCCATCCTCGCGTTTCGCCGACACGGCCGTGTCGCCAAGGGGAGAAGCTACATCCACACGACTGAGCTTGTCACGTCCGGACTCTACGCCATCGTCCGGCACCCGCAGTTTCTCGCTTCCGACTTCCTCGCCGCGGCCGTGATGTGCATTACGCAGCATTGGGGAGTCTATCTTGCTGGCGTTGTTGGCATCGGAGCCAACCATTTGACCATGATCAAGGCTGATCGTGATCTTGTCGAGAAGTTCGGCGAACCGTACGGCGAGTACATGCAGCAGGTCCCGCGATGGAACCCGCTCATCGGGCTATGGCGTTGGGCTCGCTCCAGGAGCAACAGCAGCCTTCGGTAGGTGAGGGACACGTTCACCACCGGGCAGCCAACGAACGCTCCTACGTTCGGTCCCCAGGCTCCCTGGTCCAGGATCCCTCCTTCGCCAACCGTCTCGATGCGGCAAGGCGGCGGCTTGACCGGATTCCTTGCCGCGGGAATCGCGCGCCGGCGTGGCATGCGACGGCACCGTATATCCATCCTGGTCATCGCACTTCCAGGTCCGACAATGAGGCGTTACAATCGATCAGGTGAAGGAGATGTCCACAGATCTTGGATGACAAACAGAGTGAAACCACTGCGTAACCGGAAGTTCAGGAGGCGTTCCCTGTATGCCCGCAGTTGAAGTCAACGATGTAGTCAAGTCATACGAAGACAAAGTGGCCGTTGCGGGCCTCTCTTTCGCCGTTGCTCCAGGCGATGTCTTCGGTCTCATCGGGCCGAACGGGGCGGGCAAGACGACCACAATCAGGATGATGATGGACATCATCAAGCCGGACTCAGGCGAGGTGACGATTCTCGGCGAGAGGCTGAGTGAAGCCAGTAAGGCCAAGCTCGGCTATCTGCCCGAGGAAAGGGGATTGTACAAACGGCTGACGGTCATGGATTCCATCGTCTACCTGGCCTCCCTCAAGGGGATGGACAAGCGTTCCATCGAGGCGAGAGCTGACGAGTTGCTCGGTCAGACAGGGATGCTCCCTCAGAAGAGGAAGCGGATCGACGAATTGAGCAAGGGGATGGCACAGATCATCCAGTTCATCGTGGCGATCATCCATGACCCGGAGCTCGTCATCCTGGATGAACCGTTTTCGGGTCTCGACCCGGTGAACACCGAACTCATCAAAGGGCTGCTCGACCATCTGAGAGACCGGGGCAAAGCGGTGGTTCTCAGCACCCACCAGATGAATCAGGTCGAGGAAGTCTGCGACCGCATCTTGATGATGGACGATGGACGTGCCGTCCTGTACGGGGATCTCGCGGAAATCAAGTCGGAGCACAGGGGTCATTCGGTCCTTGTCGATGTGGAGGGAGAGGTGCCGCGGATACCGGGGATTGCAGAACGACGAGCTCGCAAGGGCTACGTCGAGCTGGTCCTGGATGCGAATACGGCTCCACAGGTGGTTCTGGAGCGATTGGTGGGCGCCGGCGTAGGGATCCATCGATTCGAAGTCGCCACGCCTTCACTGAACGAGATCTTCTTGCAAGCGGTGGGCAAGAGCGATGAATAGGACCCTCCTGATCTTCCGGCATGAATTTCTGCACACGGTCAGGAAGGTCGGGTTCATGATCGTGACCCTCGCCCTGCCGGTACTGGCTCTCCTTGGCATCGGGATTCTCCATATCGCGTCAGGAGTCGCGACGCCACCGGCAGAAGTGACCAGAATTGGCTACGTCGATGAGCTCGGCGGGTTCGATCAGTTTACGACCCAGGGAAACGTCACCTTCGTTCGCTTCGACACCCGGGAAGCGGCCACCCAGGCCCTGATCGACGGGGATATCGAGGAGTACTTCACCATTCCGGACGATTTCGTCGCGACGGGGATGATCGGTCGATACACCACGCAGAAGGAGCTTTCGGCGCCCCCGGCGATTGCAGCGGCGATCAAGGATTTCCTGTCGAGCAATCTGCTCGCTGGCGAAGTACCGGCGAGCACCATCGCACGGGTCGAAGCGCCCTTAGCCCTGGTCACGACGACACTCACTTCAGCCGGTGCCGTGGCGGCCGACCAAGGAGGATACGGGAACTTCATCATCCCGGCGGTCTTCAGCGTGCTGCTGTGCCTCGCCCTCGTGTTCACCTCCAACTACGTCCTGCAAGGCCTCAGCGAGGAGAAGGAGAATCGGCTGATGGAGATCCTGTTGTCCGCGGTCTCGACGCGGCAGCTGCTCACAGGCAAGATCTTGGGACGGGGCGTCGCCGGGCTGGCCCAGGTGCTCGTCTGGGTGGCGTCCATTCCTCTGCTGTTGAAACTGGCTTCCTCATCCATCGGGGGGGTCGCCAGCACCATCCAACTACCTCCTGCGCTCTTGCTGATTGGCGTTCTGTACTTCATCCTCGGCTATTCGTTGTTCGCCGTTCTGTCGCTAGGCGTCGCCGCGGTTAGCTCCTCAGTTCGAGAAGCGCAGGGGCTGGCGCCGATCTTCACGATGTTCGCCATTGCGCCGTTCTGGTTCATCTCCCTGCTGATGCTCTTCCCCCGCAGCCCGGTGTGGATCGTCTTCAGCATCGTCCCGTTCAGTGCGCCCGTGCTGGTGATGTTGCGGCTTGGTCTGACGAGCGTTCCGGTGTGGCAACTGGCCACCAGCATGGCCGTCCTGGTGGTATCGACCGTCGGAGGGCTGTTGCTTGCAGCGAGGCTTCTGAAGATCTATCTGCTGATGTATGGTAAGCGGCCACGTCTGAGGGAGATCGTGCGAAGGATCGCGAGTGGATAGCACGTGTCATGTTCCGTCAAGCGGTGCAAAGGCGGGTGCCTCGGTGTCCGTTGGGCCAGACCCTACACCGCGACCTTGATGCCGGCAGCGCCCACGTCTTTGCCTGACTGCGCCGCATCATACGGCAGTGCGCTTGTCATGATACTTCAGGGGATGGCCACAGATCGGACACCGCTTGGGGAACGGCTCCACGTTACAGAGGAGAAGCAGCGTCATAAGCCAGGTGAGTGACAGGAGAAGCACCCTATCGATTGCAGAAGGATAGCATATCCTGCAATTCTCGCACTTCCCCATGCCGTCCCTCTTCCCGCTCCAGATATCCGTGACCCACCCCCTGGGCTCCTTCCGTTTCTGGAGCCGATCTGGATCCCTCGGACTACTAGATCCCAACAGAGTATCTGGACAGCTCAATAGAACGCAAGTGGACACCGCTCACCACGAGACCGCCAACGAAAGCGCTCCACATTCGGTCCCCCAGGCTCCAAACTGGCTTTCCTTCCGTTGTTGCTTGACATCCGTCGAACGCCCGATGCCGAACGACGCGAACTCACGGCCAAGGTGCCCCCATGGATCGCCGACTCGACGCGTCTACCGCCCCCTGTTGAAGGACGCAGACAGGCGACAGTTCTGTTGTGGATGACAGATGGATATGATAGAGCCATCGAAAGGAGGTGAAGACATGGCCTTCAAGGCAGCATCCATCGTCATGGCTCCCGGCGTAGACCCCGGTCGGCATAGAGCATCCATCAAAACTGACACGTTGGAGTTCACCGCAGTTCTCGTTGAGCTGTTCAATTTCGATCAAGCAGCGGACGTGGCTCAGGAGCTCGTCCGGGATGAGGGTATCCAGGCTGTCCTTCTCTGCCCGGGGTTCACACATGAGGCAGTGGCGAAGATCAAGAATGCGGTAGGCGAGAGGGTCGCGGTGAATGTCGCTCGCGGCGACGTGCCTGGGACGATGCTCACGGCGGAGTTCCTCGGCAGAGAGGGTTGGTTCCCCCAGGAAAACTAGCGCGTCCGCTTCTGCAAAGCGCAGGTCGGTGGTGGCCCAGCGCCGACAAGGAGATGGCCGAGCAACCCCTTCCAGAGGGCGTCTCCTGAGCTGCGTACGTTCTGCGGCTACGCTGACAACAAGAGCTTCTGCGAATGGGAGGCGGCAAGCAAAGAGGCGATCGAACAAGTACTTCAGCAAGCCAACGTTCCCTACGACGTAGTCTGTCCCGTCCGCCTGTTCGATGTCGCGTCTGCAACGCTCGAGCCGTGGTCGCAGCGCGACCTCCGACGTCCTTCCTCGACGTGACTCACCTCCAAACGCGTCCTGCATTCAGTACCCGGGTTCCAAACCGCCGGTTCTGACAAAGGCCTTCCCCCAAGTGGTGAGGGCGGGCCCGCGAACTTGTCGTCCGGAACGTGCCGCTGTTGGCGGGCGCGCCGGTCAATGAATCGCCCATTGCTCGTCTCGGCCGATCCGTGCTAGGCTTCCCGTTGGCGGTGGCGAGCACGCGATGACTGGTGCTTGAAGCCGCATCGACCCAACCAGGAGGTGAGGGCGATGATGGAAGAAGGAAGAGGCGACGAGGTTCTGCGGAGCTTCGCACAGGCGCTCGCGAGTAGGGACTTGGAGAAAGCTCTCAGCTTCTTCTCACCGGACGCTGTGTATCTGAACCCAAGTGGGGAGTTCAAGGGCACCGCGGAGATCCGAAGGTATCTTCGCTGGATGTTCGCGGCCAACTCCGAGTTGGAGATCGAGGAATCCGGGATCGGGATCCTCGCAGCGGGGAACAAGGCCGCCTTTGAGCACACCGTCCGCGGTACGATGGAGGGCAGGAAGTGGGAGCTGCCAATGCTCTGCTCGTATGAGCTCAGCGACGGCAAGATTCGCCGCATCTTGACGGTATTCGACCGGCTCGCGATGGCTCAGCAGGTGGGGAAGGGATGGATGGCCCAGCGGGCGGTGCATGCCGTCATCAAGGGCTCGGAGAAGGGGCTCCGGCCGCTCCCCTGAGGCCGGCTCGGACGCAAACGTTCCGTTCGGCGGGCCGTGCGCTCTTCTCAAACGACTCGGATTCGACAAACGCAGAAGGGAGGCGCCACGTCTTCGCGAAGAGTGGGATCGATGAGATCCTCGCTCTGCAGCCGTACCAGGCGAAGCGGGCACGCGCTTCGCTCGGTCATCCCCCAGCGGAAGGCAGCCTCCTCTCGTGCCTTCCGCCACGGCTTGCCGAAGGCAAGACGCAGCCTACCAGCGCACCGTCCAGCCGAACGACAGCTCGAACTTCGGGTCCCCCAGCTCCCCCGATCGGAGTACCAGCTCGAAGTTCACGCTCGCGTGGTCGTTCAGGGCCAGGTCGAACCGCCCCGTCGTCATCCCCCAGTCGAACAGCTGAGCCGACCCGGCGTAGAAGTACGTCGCCAGTCCCCAGCTCCCCGGCACACCGCAGCACCCCAGCAGCGTTCCCGACGCCCGCAGCACCTCCCAGTAGTCCGTCTGCCCCGTCAGCACCGAGTTCTTCACCGGGTCGAGCGAGGTCGCGCTCACCACCTTCACGTCCCCGACATCGCACTCCACCCGCAGCCCGTAGATCGTGAACCCGTTCACTATCATGTCCCGCGTCCCACCGACTTCCAACTCCCCGTACAGCCGGATGCAGCCCACCGTCAGCGGCCGCCACTGCAGCGTCGTCGACAGCCGCTTCTGGTCCACAGCGAACGTCAGTCCCGCGTCCAACGTCAACCCAGGCAGGACCTTCGAGATCGGCAGCTCGGACAGGTCGAACGACGCCTCCTGGAATCCCCCGCACGTCACCGACATCCGCGCTAGCAGTTCCAGGTCGCACCAGCTCCACGAAACCGCCGCGTCGTTCCGCCCGAACACGAAGTTGCACGCCTCGTTCACGTCGATCCGCAGCGTGTTCGCGATGCTCAGGCCGCCGACGTTCCCCTGCGCGAACAGCGACTGGTACGAGGACGTCACGTCCGCCGCCAGGTAGAACGTGTGCCGGAAGCTCACCCCCTGCAGCGCGAATCCGACCGACGTCCGCCAGGAATCGAACGGATCCGCCGGAGCGTCCGGATCGAACGCCAGCGTCGACGACAGCGACAATGTCCCCAGCTTGACGTCCCCGTCGAATCGCAGCGCGTCGAACACGATCTGATCCACTCCGCCGACCGTCACCTTCCGCACCGCCGCCGTCCCCTTCACCGTCAGCGGACCGATCCGGTACACCTCCGTCAGCTGCGTCTCGAACACGGTGAGTGAACCAGACTGCGACTCCCACGTCGCGTTTGTCGACCAGTTCCCTGACAGCAGCCCTTCGGCCCGTTGTTCGGCCGCCTCGATCCGGATCGTCATCGCTCCCGACGCCGTCTCGCCGAACGGGTCGTACACCGCCATGGTCACCCGATCCGCCCCCACGAACCCCGCCGCCGGCACGTACGTCAGCTCGATCACCACGTCGTGCGGCCCTTCGTACAACAACTCCGCCGTGTCCCCGATCAACACCCCGTGGTTCGGGCCCTCCACCAGCACGAATCGCAGCGGGTGCGCCTCCGGATCGTTCGGGTCGATGTCCTCGTCCTGCGCACGAAGCTCGAACACGACCGGCGTGTCCTCCACCGTCGTCACATACTGGTCTTCCATCGTCGGCGGTACGTTGCCGACCGCGGCGATCGCCGCCATCACCACCAGCAGCCCGACCAGCCACGGTCCCCTGCGCCTCATCCCGCCTCGGCCTCGATCGTCAGCTCCACCGTCTCCCCGTTGCCCAGCGGGATCACCAGCAGATGTCTGCCGATCGGCAGCGACTCCGTGTCGGCGTAGACCACGTACCGGTCGATCTCCTCGCTGAACGCCGCGGAGAGCGCCGACGAATACTCCGTTCCGTCGGCGAGATCGATCAGCAGCACCCCGCCCCACGCCGTCTCGACCACCGACTCGAATCCCTCCGGCGCGATGATCGGCAGGATCTCTCCCTGCCTCACCACGACGTCGGCCAGTCCGACATCCCCCGCGCACTCGATCACGGAGACGTCGACCCGCCCCGTCGTGTGGTTTCCGAACGGATCGGCGAACCGGATCGTGACGGCGTCCCACCCGGTGTAGCCGACCGCCGACGTGTACACGAGCGCGATCTCCGCCGCCTCAGTGAAGTCGAGCGTCAACACTGGCTCGCCGCCGACGTCGACCGTGCTCGGCGGCGTCAACGTCACCCGCGTCGGGTCGCCGGTGACGATCCCGTGCTCCGGGCCGTCCACGATCGAGAACAGAAAAGGAATCACCGTCGGGTCGTAGTCCACCCACAGATCGCTCGCGCTCACCGTGAACGACTCAGGCTCCCCTGAACAGGCGGTCACGTACACGTCCTCCATCGCCACCTCGGCGATCGTCTGCACGTACACGGTCGCGATCACCGACGACATGTTCCCGCACGCGTCGCGGATCCGGTACGTGAACTCGTCCGGTCCGGTGTACCCCCGGTCCGGCGCGTAGCGGATCACGGACTCACCGTTGCAGTCGCCCTCGCCATCCTCGATCGTCGCTGTCCCGTGCGTCGGCTGTGCGACAATCTCCTGGACGTACAGCATCCCGCAGTCGCAGTTGTCGGCGTCGTTCGCCAGAACGTCGAGTCGGACCGGCGTGTCCTCCCGCACCAGCAGCCGATAGACGCCGAACCCGTCAAGACGGACCTCCACCAATGGATCGATGATCGCGCTCTCGTCCAGCACCACGTCCTGCCGCGGGTCGTCCCGCGGGATCGGTTCGATCTCGTCGACGACATCACCCTCCGCCCAGACCTGCTCCGCCGGATTCCCGACGCAGTCCGTGGCATCGAAGACGATGCGCGCCGTCGCCGGGCACCCGCTCAAATCCCGGACATCCACTTTCCCGCTGAGCGTCACCGTGTTCCCCGCGCCGCCGCGGACGATGTCGTACGGGCTGCCGATCGACGCGTTCCCGGTAACCACCGTAGCACTTGCAATCGCCACGTCGTCGGGGTTCATGCAGCCGTTCGGGTCCGTCGCCGTCGCGCTGAACGTCACGACCCGGAGACACGAGACGTCGACCGCTCCGCCGGTGACGACCTGTCCGCTGAGGATCGGATTCTCAGTGTCGACGTCGAGGTCATCCCGATTCTTCGGGGCCTGTACGTTGCCGGCCAAGTCGCGCGCCCCCGAGATCTGCACATCGTCCCCTTTCACTGTCACCCCACCGTCGAGGATCGTGTAGGTGAAGGCGTAGGTGTCCGAATCCGTCCAACCAGCGCCCCTCTGCGATAGGGTCGTGTCGAGCCCCGGATCGAGGGCGAGCGTCGGCACGATCGACGCGTTCATCGCCTCGTCGTAGTCGAGCGTGACGGTAAGGGTCCTGCCAACGTCCGCGTCCGTGACCAGCGTTTGGCTGAGGTCGATCGTCACCGTCGGCTTCCTCGTGTCAACGCCAAACCGTGGCGAGTCGCCCCCCACGTCCGTGTTCCCGGCAACGTCCGTCGCGCCGCTTCGGCTCGCCTTCCGTGCGATGACTCCGTCGACCTCTTCCTCGGTCCCGTCATGGGCGAACGTCGCGCGGTAGATTGTTTCGCCACTCCACCCGAGGTCGATCGGACCGCTCCATACCGTCCCACCGTCGACCAGAGAGATGGACGGCGTCGTGCCGGTGTCCATCGCCTCGTCGTAGGCCACCGTCACTGTCAGGACCAGCGAGCCCTCGTAGATCGGCGAATCTGCCTCAACCACCGTATGATCGGTCGTCACCGTCGCCGATGGATTCCGCGTGTCGATCGCAAACTCGTGCTCCGGCGTGTAGTCCTCTTGCACGTTCCCTGCAAGGTCCTGTGCACCCGTCGCGTCGATCGTTACGCTGTCCTCGTCGACGTTCGCGTCGGTCACGTCGTACTTGGCCACGTACGTGTCGTCGCCGGTCCACCCGCTCAGCCCAGTGTTCAGGACGAGCGTCGAACCAACACCTGGGTCGAAGATGAGCGTCGGGCCGACTTCGGCGTCCATCGGCTCGTCGAACTCAACGGTGACTTCAAACGCCGCCGTCCCCACATCCGAATCTGTGATCTGCGCATCGCTCACCGTCACGCGAGCCACCGTCGGTGGATGGGTGTCGATCGGGAACGGCCCGAGGTGTTCGGAGGTCGTCCAGTTGCCGGCGTTGTCGACCGTCGCGATGTGGAAGTACCAGTCGCCGTTCGCCGGCGCGGTGAATGTGCCGCCGCCCCAGGTCTCCCCCCGATCCTTCACCTCAGTCGCTGCCCACGTTGGGTTCTGGTCCCAGGCGGTATCGTACCCGTCGACGCCGGACGAGACGCCGTTGGACGTCGGATCTGACGCGCTGCCGATTGTGATGTCGACCGTATCGTCGTTCGAAACGACGCCAACAGTGTGACTCGTGCTCCCCAGCGCCGGATCGTTCGGCACGGTCGTGTCGATGTACAGGGTGACATCGCTCGTGTAGTCGCTGTGGTTCCCCGCGTTGTCGCGGGCGTAGATCTTCCACGTAAACTCGCCCTCGGCGAGCGTCGGCGTGTAGGTCGTGTTCGCGGTGTAGCCTGCTCGACTCGGCGTCCCCGATACGACGTATCGGTACGTGTCGGTTTCGCGAAGGCCGCTCCCCCCGGGGTCGGCCGGCGGGTCCCAGGAGAACGTCGGTGACGAATCGCTAGTATACGCTCCGTCGGTCGGGCTCAGCTCCGTCGGCGCCAACGGCGGGCTCATGTCGATCCGGAATGGTCCAAGACGCTGCGTGCTCGTCCAGTTGCCAGCGTTGTCGACTGTGGCAATGTGGAAGTACCAATTGCCGTTCGCCGTCGCCGTGAACGTCGCGCCGGACCAGGTCTTTTCCTGCTCCTTCGTCTCCGTCGGCTGCCACGCAGAGCTCTGATCCCACTCGATCTCGAATCCGTCGACGCCGCTCCCACCGGGGTCGCTCGCGCCCGAGACCTCGATGTCGACCGTGCCGTCGTTCGACCAGACGTCCACCGCGTGGCTCCTGCTCAGCAGCGTTGGGTCGTTCGGATCGGTGTTATCGATCCGGACGGCGCCCTCGGCCTGTTCCGCCGCGTTCCCGACGTTGTCCAACGCGTCGATCGCGTACGTCTTCAGCCCGTCGGCGAGCGCCCCGACGGTAATCTCCCACTGGTAAGTGTGGTCGACCTTGCTGTCGTACGGCTCCGCGGCTCCACGGCCGAGCTGTGACAGATCGGCGACGACTGTCGCATCGTCGACGCCGCTTCCGAGATCGAAGATGTCGACGGAGATCGCGAAGCTGTCGCCGGTCTTGTAGGGGCTCGATGCCGGAGGGCCAGGTGAACTCAACGCCGGCGGGACGAGGTCGACGCCTCCATAGACTGTGATCTCGTAGGGGTTCTCGTCCGGGTCGTCGTTCCGAATGCAGAGATCGAAGCTGAACGGACCGTCGCACGGGAGCGGCACGTACTGAACCTCGAACGTCTGAGTCGCGCCCGGATCGATGGGAGAGCTCGTCCAGTCGAGCAAATAGACGGTCACGTTGTTCGGGTTTGCGCTTGCGATGTCCGTTACGTTCAGCGTCGCCGTGCCGGTGTTCCGGACCGTGTAGGTCAGCGCCACCTGCTCGTCGGGGATCCTGTACCCCTGCGCGTCGGTCCCGCCGTCGGCGATCGAGGTCCCGACCGGGCGCTGCACATCGATCTCAGGCTGCGTCCATGCGCCGACCGAGAAGAGCCCGGCGATCAGTCCTCCACAGAGAATGCCGATGAATCTGCGCTTCCCGGCGTTCGGCAGAGCGTCCGCCGCCTTGCATCGCCGCACCCGCCTCCGTAGCACAATCGACGGAAGGACGTGCCTAGCAGAATCGAGTCGCGGCTGTCGGATGCACCCTCTTCCCGTCTTGATCTTGCCGCACATCTCATTCTCAGTCTATCATATAGATACCTACCTGTGAACATTCTTCAAGCAAATAGGAGTTGGAACTTCGTCACGTCGGCATCTCCCCGACGTCCGTCCGTCCCGAGCGTAGATGGACGGTCGACCTCATCATGGGACGGCCGCCACATTGACGGGTCACGGACATCCCGCTACCATGCCTTCACCCAGCCAGAGTGGCGGAATGGGCAGACGCGCGGGACTCAAAATTCCGTGTCCCTCTGGGACGTGTGGGTTCGACTCCCACCTCTGGCAATCGAAAACCCCCGGTGTCCGGGGGCTTCTCATCGGCGGCTTTCAGCAGCGCGGATCTTACTCGGTCGCGTTCGTGTGGGCGCCCTGGGGCTCTCCCCACGGCGGCCGGGGGCGATCCTCGCGGCTCCGGCGGCTCCGGCGGAGGAACGTCGGGATGTCGAAGTCGTCGGCCCCGACGCGGCTCTCGTTCTCCAGTTTGGCGAGCATCGTCTCGTTCGACAGCGGCGGCCCTTCGTCGTCGTCGCGGCCGTACTCGACCGAGAACCCGGTGGCGATCACTGTCAGCCGAACCTTCTCCAGCCCGTCGCGGATCGCCGTCCCGAAGATGATGTCGGCGCGATCCGAGACCGCCTCTCGAATCAGGTTCGCCGCGGCGGTGACCTCCTCGAGCGTCAGATCCGACCCACCGGTGATGTTCATGATCACCTTCCGGGCACCCTGGATCGATCCGTCGAGCAACGGGGACGAGATCGCGCTCCGCGCCGCCTCCTTCGTCTTCCCTTCGCCTTCCCCCTCGCCGATCCCCATCATCGCGGTCCCGGCCCCGCGCATGACGGCTTCGATGTCAGCGAAGTCGAGGTTGATCATCCCAGGGATCGTGATCAGATCGGAGATCCCCTCGACGCCCTTGCGGAGGACCTCGTCGGCCATCTCGAACGCTTTGGTGATCGGCGTCTCGGCCGGCGCGACCTTGAGGAGCTTGTCGTTGGAGATGCAGATCAGCGCGTCGACGGCCTGAGACAGCCGGGCGATCCCGGCCTCGGCCTTCTCCGCCCTCGCCAGGCCCTCGAACGAGAACGGCCGCGTGACGATTCCGGTCGTCAGCACGCCGGCCTCCTTCGCCAGCGCGGCGATCACCGGCGCGGCCCCGGTCCCCGTTCCGCCGCCCATCCCAGCGGTGATGAAGACCATGTCGACGCCGTTGAGCAGATCGACGATCTCCTCCCGGCTTTCCTCGGCGGCGAGCCGGCCGATCTCCGGGTTCCCGCCCGCGCCAAGCCCGCCGGTCAGCTTCCGACCGAGCTGCAGCGTGCGGTGGGAACGGACCACCTCGAGAACCTGCGCGTCGGTGTTCACCGCGACAAGCTCGACGCCGCTGACGCGCGTGTCGAACATCCGGTCGACGGCGTTGCCGCCGCCGCCGCCGACGCCGACAACCATCAGGCTGGCCAGCGAGGACACGCGGTTCGTCTGTTCAGGCACCGTCATCGTCTACCCCCGGAAGAATCGGTTGAACCAGGAGAACAGCTTTCCGATGATCGATTCCCGCCGCCGTTCGGTGAACTCGGACTTCTTGAAGTCCTTCGTCTCGATGGCGTAGCGGAGGAGACCGATCGACGTCGCGTAGATCGGCGATTCGACGATGTCGCGGAGCCCGTGGATCCCCTGTGGGATCTTCCCACGACGGACCGGGACGTCGTAGCGCTGCGTGGCGAACTCGGCGAGGCCGTTCAACAACGACGTCCCGCCGGTCAGCACCAGTCCGGCCGGGACGAGGTCGCGATAGCCGGCGTCCTCGACCTCCTGCATCGCCAGATCGAGCAGCTCCTCCACGCGGGGCTCGATGATCTTCGCCAGCCGCTTCTTCGACACCAGCTTCTTCTCGTCGCCGCCGATCGTTGCCACTTCGATCTTGTCGTCCTCACCGACGCTGTCGACGAGCGCGGTCCCGTGCATCTTCTTCACGAGCTCCGCCTCTTCGATCGGCGTCTGCAGACCGACGGTGATATCGTTGGTGATGTGCTCCCCGGCGATCGGAATGACCTTGGAGAACCAGATGTCGCCGCCGCGGAAGACGCTGATGTCGGTCGTCCCTCCGCCGACGTCCATCAGGATGACGCCGAGTTCCTTCTCCGCCGACGAGAGGACCGCGAGCGACGATGCGATCGGCTCGAGGACGATCTGCTTGATCCCGATCCCCAGCGACTCGACGCAGCGGACGAGGTTGTGGACCGCCGTGATCGAACCGGTTACGATGTGCACGTCGACCTCGAGCCGCGTGCCGGTCATTCCGACCGGATCGGTGATCCCATCCTGACCGTCAACGATGTACTGCCGCGGAATTACGTGGATCATCTCGCTCTCGGGCGGGATCTGGATCGCCTGCGCGGTCTCGACCACGCGCCGGACGTCGTCCTCCGTGATGATCCGATCCGGACGGCTGATCGACACGGTCCCGCTGTTGTTGATCGATGTGATGTGCTTGCCCGCGATCCCGACGTAGACGGAGTCGATCTTGGCGTCCGCCATGTTCTCGGCCTCTTCGACGGCCTTGCGGATCGATGAGATCGTCCGTCCGATGTCGACGACGACCCCCTTCTCGAGGCCGTGCGACTCGGACCTCCCCATCCCGATGACCTCGATCATGCCGTCGATCACGTTCCCGACGAGGGCAACCACCTTTGTCGTCCCCACATCGAGCCCGACAACGACCTTCTCTTTCCTCATCTTTTCACCGCCTTACCGAGGCACCAGCGTCGCCTCACCCCCGAATCTGAGATCGATCACCTCGTACTCTTCCACATCCAGCGAGCGGCTAAGCGCCGCGAGGGAACTCAATCGCGACAACGCCCCATCCATGTCGCCCAGGAGCACACGGAGGCCGGACCCCGTCTCCAGTTCGACGGAACCCGAATCCGTGAGATCGATCCGCTCCGTCCCGAGCGAGGCCAGGATGCCACCTCGCAGCGCATCGATCAGGCGGACGATCGCCTCGTCGAGCAGGACGTCTCCCACGCCGTCGCCGGAAAGGCGGGCGCCGCGGAGCTCGATCATCGACGCCGAACGCGAGCAGTCCGTCGAGACGATCACGCCCCCCTCCCCCAGAGTGAGGCAGCCCTCGCCCGACGGGGCGGACATCCAGGCCACTTCCTCCCTCTCCCGCACCCGGATGATCAGCCTGTGAGGGAGTCTCCGTTCTAGCGAAACGCTCTTGATCCAGGGATGTCGCAACAGGTTCGAGCTGACGCGCCCAAGCGAGAGGGTGAGAAGGGATTGCCCTCGCTGCAAGCCAGATAGGGAAACGAGTTCCACCGCGGCGGCGTGCTGATTCCCGGTGATCACGACCTCCCGCAGATCAACCAGACCGAACCATGGCGTACAAAGAGCGATGGCAGCAGCAGTAATGAGAACCCCCCCTACAGCGAAGACTCGTAGAGCGCTTCCGCGCCAGGATGTCCCCTCCTTCACCCGTCAATAACCCCATACTGCCCTACTAGAGCGAGATTCGTGGAGACTGTTATACACCTTTTGATCGCGGATGTCAATTTCCTTGCGCATCTCCGCGTTCGGCGCGGCGATCGATCCGCCCCGATTTCCCTTGTAGCAACCTATATTGTCATCTGTAATTATGTAGAAAACCGTCTACAGACCGCATCCCGCATCTTCCCTTCGTCCGGATCGAATCGAGCCACGCGATCCGAGCGACCGGTTCTCTCGCGGCCGTCGCGATCGCCCTCCTTCCACAACAGGGAGAGGACGAGCGCCGTGCGCCGGCTACGCCGCGCAGAACTGGCCTTGCTCGAGGAAGTGGGCCAGCTCCTCCGCGACGGTCCAGATGTCCCCGGCACCGAAGCTGACCACGAAGTCGCCCGGGACGATCCACGCCTTGAGAAACTCGATCGCGTCCTCCTTGCTCGCGATCGAACGCACCTCTGCGCCCGTTTCTCGCCGTATTGCCCGCGCGATCGTCCGCGACGAGACGCCGGGCACCGGCCTCTCGCACGCCGGATAGATCGACGTGACGATCACGAAGTCGGCCAGCGCGAAGGCCGGACCGAACTGCGAACAGAGCGCTCGAGTCCGGCTGTATCTGTGCGGCTGGAAGATCGCCACGATCCGGCGGCCGTGCCAGCCGGAGCGGATGGCGCGGAGGGTCGCTTCGATCTCCTCCGGCAGGTGCGCGTAGTCGTCGACGACGGTCACTCCGTTCTCCTCGAGGACCTCGAACCGTCGATGCGGGAGGACGAACGCGGAGAGCGCACGCGCGGCCTCGTCCAGGTCGACGCCCGTCAGCCGTGCCGCCCCCATGGCGCAGAGCGCGTTCGCCACGTTGTGCTCGCCCGGTGCCGGGAGGGAGACGCGCGCGACTTCGCTCCCCCGCTCCAGCAGGTCGAACGTCGTCTCGAATCTCTCGAACCGGAGGTTCACCGCACGGATGTCGGCGTCGCGATGGATCCCGACGGTCAGCGCATTTGGGACCTGTCGGGCGATCTCCTCCACGTACGGGTTGTCGATCGCGAGGACCGAGCGGCCCGCCCCCGAGACGTACCGGCGGAATGCGTCCCGGATCTCCCCCAGATCGTGGTACGTCTGCAGGTGATCGAGCCCGACGTTGGTCAGCACGGCGATGTCCGGCTCAACGCCGAGGAACAGGCCGTCGCTCTCGTCGATCTCGGCGACGAACCAGTCCCCGGAATCGAGGCGAGCGTTCCCACCGAGCCCCGGGCAGTGCGCCCCGATCAGGAAGCTTGGCGAGCGGCCGAGCTTCCTGTGGATCGTGGCGAGCATCGCCGTCGTCGTGGTCTTCCCGTGCGTCCCCGTGATCCCGACGCTGCGATGCGCATGAAGGAGCTCCGCGAGGGCGTCGAGTCGCCGGACGACGGGGATCCTCCTCCGTCGTGCCGCCCGAACCTCGACGTTGTCGGGAGGGATCGCGGAGGAGACGATCACCCGATCCAGGTCGCCCGTCACGTGCTCCTCGTCGTGCCCGACGTACACGGCCGCCCCGGCGCGGCGAAGGGACTCGAGCTGGCGGTTCGTCCGAAGATCCGACCCGGAAATCTCGTCACCGCGTTCGAGCAGGACGGAGGCGAGACCGCTCATGCCGATCCCTCCCATCCCGACGAAATGTACCCGCGTCCCGATCACGCGCCCGCCCCCCCCATCATCGATTGAATCTCTCCCAGGATCAGCGCCTTCGCAGCACGCTTCCCCAACCGACCGGCGTTCTCCGCCAGTCGCTCCAGAGCCAGCCCGTCATGGATCAGATCCACGATGAGCCGAACCAGGTTGTGCTCTACGATACCCTCACCGTCGACCAATGCGCAAGCCTCTTCCGCTCTCAGCAGGCGCGCGTTCTCCCATTGATGATCGTCCGCCGCCTCCCGCCACGGGATCAACACCGACGCCTTCCCGCAGGCCGTGATTTCGGCCAGCGACGTGGCCCCGGCGCGGCAGACGACCAGATCGGCGATGGCGAACGCGGCCCCCATCCGATCGACGTACGACTCGACGACGACGTTGTCGACTCCGGAGGCGTTCAGTTCTCGTCGGATCGACTCGGTCGCCCGGTCGTTCCCGGTGACGAGCAGGATCTGCAGGCCGTCGCTCGCTCCGATGACGTCCTTGGCGTCGAGGATCTGCCCGGAGATCTCGGTCGACCCCTTCGATCCGCCGAAGACGAGGATCGTCCGTCGCCTGGGGTCGAGACCGAACCGCCGGTAGAGCCCGTCGGATCGCTTGATGTGCAGGAACTCCTCTCGGATCGGGTTCCCCGTCACTACGAGCCTGCGCGCGTGGGGGAACGACCGCTCCGTCTGCGAGAACGACACCAGAACGAGGTCGACGAAGCGGGAGAGCCGTCGATTGGCACGGCCGGCGACGACGTTCTGCTCGTGGATCACCGTTCGGATGCGGAGGAAGCGGCCGAGGACCGCCCCGAGGAAGACCGGTGGGAACGAGCTGTACCCGCCGACGCCGATCACGATCTGCGGCCTGAACCGAGCGAAGACCAACAGCGTCTCGAGCAGCCCGACCGCCAGCCGGAGGATCGTCCAGAGGTCCCGAGCGGCACCGCGTCGGGCGAACCCCCGGACGTGAATCGGGAAGAAGCGGATCCACGGGTACGACGGAAGGACGCGGGCCTCGATCCCCGTCCGCGTCCCGACGTAGGCGACTGTCGCGTTCGGGTTGCGATCCCTGAGTCCCTCGAGCACAGCCAGGCCCGGGTAGAAGTGCCCACCCGTGCCGCCTCCGGCCACCATCACTCTCATCGATCCACCCCCTGCCGCGAGATGCTGAGCAGCACTCCGACCATCGCCAGGGTGACGATCAGCGACGAGCCGCCGTTGCTGAGAAACGGAAGGGTCAGACCGGTCACCGGCAGGAGGCCGACCACGACGCCGAGATTGACCAGCGTCTGGAACCCCAGCGTGAACCCGATGCCGAGCGCCAGAAGGCGCCCGAGACGATCCGGTGCTCGCTCGGCGATGACGAACGCCCTCCATACCAGGAACCCGAGAAGCCCGAGCAGAGCGAGCATCCCGACGAACCCGAGTTCCTCGGCGACGACCGATGCGATGAAGTCATTGTGCGACTGCGGGAGGTAGAAGAGCTTCGCCCTCGATGCTCCGAGTCCGCGGCCGAACAGTCCGCCGGCCCCCACGGCGATCAGCGACTGGACCGTCTGGTATCCCGACGTCGTGCTGTGGGCGAACGGATTCAGGAACGAGAGAAGCCTCGCCATCCGGTAGGGTGCGAGCCGGATCGCGAGGAAGAGGAGGGGGACGCACCCCACGACGATCCCCCCAAGGTGTCGGAGCCGCACCCCGGCGAAGAAGAGCATCCCGAGCGTGACCGCGCCGAGGACGAGGACCATGCCGAGGTCCGGCTGGTTCACCACCACGGCGGACAGCAGGCCGAGGACGATCAAGGGCGGAAGGACTCCGTCGGCGAACGTCTGCACTCGGTCGCCCTTGCGCGCCAGGCTCGTCGCCAGGTAGAGGATCAGCGAGAACTTGAGGAGCTCGGTCGGCTGGAACGACGCCGGTCCAAGGGACAGCCATCGGCCGTCGCCGATCCCGAGGGGAAGGATCGTCATCACTGTTAACAGGAAGGATCCGAAGAGGAGGAGATCGTTGATCGCGGCCAAGCGGCGGTAGTCGACGGCGGCGAGGACCCCCAAGAAGGCGACTCCGACCAACGCGGCGATCGTCTGCCGAAGGATCATGGTCGTGTCGCTGCCGAAGTACCGAAGAGAGAACGGCGCGCTGGCGCTGTAAAGCGCGATCAGCCCAGCAAGAACGAGGATCGAGGTTACAAGAATCGTCCGTCGGTCCGCTTGTCCGCCCACTGCGTGCTCCTCGACGTTGGGAGGGAATCTCGCTTCGCCAACGTGCCCCATGGTGGCGTCACCTGCCCGGGGGAGAAAGGAACGGCGTCGCCGGGAGTGAGACGCTCGGTCCAACGCGGGACGGACGATTGTCCTGCGCGCGCGGGAATCGCGTCCTTTGGACTCAGGCGTCGGAAAAGTGTTCGCGCGCGCGAACCGCACGCGCGAACACCTTTCCGCGTTCCTCGAAACTGCGGTACTGATCGAAGCTCGAGCAGGCCGGGGAGAAGAGGAGCGTGTCCCCGGGACGGGCGGCTTGTAGCCCGACGCGGACCGCGGATTCGACGTCCGACACGCGATCGAGCGGATGCCCCTCGAGGAGGGTGGACAGCCGCTCCGCCGCCTCCCCGAAGAGGACGATCCGCCGGATCGCCGACGTCTCGATCGCGCACCGCAGCGCCTCGTAGCCGACCCCCTTCGATCGTCCGCCGAGGAGAAGGACCGTCGGCCCGTCGACCGCGTCGAGCGCGGCGATCGTCGATGCCGGATTGGTTGCCTTCGAGTCGTCGATCGCGCGGACGCCGCCAACGAACCCGATCTCCTCCATCCGGTGAGGCAGCCGAAGCGCGGCGACGACGCGATCGATGGAGACTTCTCGCCGATCGATCCCCGGCGGCAGCGCCTCGCACGCGCAGAGCGCCGCGCGGAGGTTCGCGCGCTGGTGCGGGCTGAGCCGCTCGGCCCCGTCCGGCAGGACGAGCCGCTCGTCGTCGTAGAAGACACGCCGCCCCGCGCCTTGGCCGAAGCGCTCAGCCAGGTGGCTCGGAAGGATCGCGACATCGTCCGGCGTCTGGAGGCGAAGCAGCCGGCCCTTTGCCTCCGCGTAGGCGTCCATCGTCCCGTGGCGTGCGAGGTGATCCGGCTCGAGGTTGAGCAGCACGCCGACGCGAGGGTGGAAGGCGGTCGACTGCTCGAGCTGATAGCTGCTCGCCTCGACGACGACCGCATCGCAGCGCCCGACATCGTCGGCCACGCCGATGAACGGATCCCCGATGTTCCCGACAGCCGGGGCCTCCTTTCCCCAGAAGCGGAGGAGATCGGCGATCAGGCTGACGGTCGAACTCTTTCCGTTCGTGCCGGTGACGGCGACGATCGGGCGCGCCGCGCTGACGAGCGCGGCGAGATCGAGCTCGGAGTAGACGGGAATCCCGCGCCGTCGCGCGCTGGCGATGAGCGGCGACGCGACCGGAACGCTCGGGCTGAGGACGACCGTGTCGATCCCGGCGAGCGCTCGATCGGTGTGCCCGCCGTCCTCGTACCGGATCCCCCTCTCATCGAGCCAGGCACGCTCCTCGACGGTCAGGACCCGACGCTCGCTGAGGGTTGTCAGGACGCCGTGCTTCGCGGCGTACAGGCAGACGGCTCGCCCGGTCACGCCGAGCCCGACCACAAGCAGGCGTTCGACCGCGACGTTTCCGAGCTGAAGGCTCATCGCGACGCCAGGCGGTTCTCGAGGACGGCGCTCTCCAGCTCGCGGTCGAGCCGGATGTTCTCCGTGGTCGCGCGGCCGAGGGCGGCACGCGGGACGAGCCCGACGATCTCGCTCGCGACCACCGGCACGCCGCAGGACGCCGCTTCGCCCTCGACGCATTCGTAGGCCCGATGAACGTCGGTCGCTCCGATGTCGGTCAGGTTCATCGACACCTGGACCAGTCCCCGGGCTGCGAGCGGCAGGCCGAGCGCCTTAACTCCCTTCAGCCCGCCATTCGCCTCGCGGATCACCGCGGCGATCCGCCGCGCGACCGACAGATCGTCGGTCCCCAGCACGATGTTGAGCGCCACGAGGAAGTCCCTCGCTCCGACGGCGACAACCCCCGCGGTCGGATGCGGACGGCGAGGGCCGAAGTCCGGTGCCCACCCCGGTCGGGCGAGCTTCTCGGCCAGCCCCTCGAATTCCCCCCTCCGAATCTCCGCCAGGTTGCGGCGCGCCTCGGACGGGGCAGCCGCCTCGTAGAGGAACACGGGGACCTCGAGCTCGTCACCGATCGACCGTCCGACGCGGCGGGCGAGCCTGACGCAGTCAGCCATCGTCGCCCCCTGCAGGGGGACGAACGGGATTACGTCGACGGCCCCTATCCGCGGATGGACGCCGCGTTGCATGCGCAGATCGATCCGCCCCTTCGCCTCACGGACGAGGGCGAGGACGGCGTCGAACAGGCCGTCCTCCTCTCCGGCGAGCGTCAGGACCGAGCGGTGATGATCCGGGTCGATGTGGAGGTCGAGAACGCGGCAGTCCGATCCCGCAACGGCATCGACGATTCCGCCGATCTTCGCTCGATCGCGTCCCTCACTGATGTTGGGGACGCACTCGATCACGGACGTCCCCCGGCCGTCCCGGCGCGCGTCAACAGGGAAATCGTCGCCGATGCTGCCGGTTCTCCATCCACGGAGGCGCGAACAGCGGCTTGCAGGAGCCCTCCCTTCGCTCGGACGCGCTCCGCTTCCACCCGGAGCTGATCCCCAGGGACGACCTTCCGGCGGAAGCGGGCCTTCTCCACACCGACCAGGTACCCCGCGCGCGTCTCCCGCCCGTCGCCCCACGGGATCAGAAACGCGGCCGTCTGCGCCATCGCCTCGAGAATCAGCGTCCCGGGCATCACCGCCTCAAGAGGCTCGGGGAAGTGCCCCTGGAAGAACGGCTCGTCGACCGTGACGTTTTTCAGTGCGACGACCCGATCGTTCGACGCCTCGACGACCCGATCGACCATCAGATACGGATAGCGAAGTGGAAGCCGTCCGCGGATTGCCTCGATGTCGAGCATCGCCGCCCCGCCTACAGGTACGTCGCCAGCTTCGCCTTGACGAGATCGGTGATATCGACGATCGAGGACGGATTCGAGTAGACGATGACGTTTTTGCTGTTCAGGACGAGATCGAAGCCTCGGTCAAGCGCGATCTCCTTGGCCGCCGCGACGATCTTGACCGTCGCGGCGCTGACGAGGAGTTGATCGAGCTGTTGATATGCGCTCTGCAGCTGGTCGTACCGGCTGTCGAACTCCGCGGAGTCGATCACGCCGATCCGCGCCGTCGAAAGGAGGTCCTTCATCTCATCGATGACCGGCTGCGCCTCTTCCTTCAGCGCTGTCAGCTCCGCGCGGATGTCCGCGAAGCCGTTGGCGGCGATCATCGTGTCCATCATCGTGACCTGGACGGCGAATTGGGCGTCGAGGAACTCGGCCTTCAGTCCCATCAGCTCCTGTTCGTAGTCCTCCTGCGAGATCGTACTATCGGCGTACTGCTGCTGCAGCTGAGTGATCTCCGCGGCCTTGTCGGACGCGCGCTGTCTCATGTCACTGACGGCGTCGGTGAAGACCGTGAACGCATCCTCGGCCTTTGCGTAGGCGATTCTGAGAGCTCCCTGCTGTCGTAACGCGGTGACCTCATCCTGAAGCGCGCTGAATTCCGAATCGCTCACGCCGCCGCTCGAGGGCATCGCGAACTGTAGGATCAGCGCACCGACAGCGATCAGCAGAGCAAGACCAGCGATGAAAATCGTATTCCGGGACATACCATCCTCCTTATGTGTCGCCGTTCTGACCGATTATAGACGACTCCCCCTCGGTCGCCAGGGCTCAGAACATCGGGCCGAAGCCGACGTCGAACCGCGGGACCCAGCTCCACTCGGAGCTGAGCGACCAGGCCACGTCGAGTCGGACGTAGATCCCCGCGGCGTTCACGCCGAACTCCACGCCGGTCGTTGCCAGCACCGCGTCGAGACGGACGGCGTCGAGGTCGAGCCCCGCATCGAGGAACGTCGTCACGTAGAGCCCTTCCTCGGCGAGTTCGACCCGATACTCGACGTTCGTGAGGAACATCCGCGGCACGGACAGCGAATCCATCCCTCGCACCGACGTTGGGCCGCCGAGCTCGTAGTACTGACTGGTCGGTAGCCAATCGTCCCCCCACCCCACCTTGAATCGGATGCCGACCGCCTGGTTCATGTCGCCGAGCAATGGCATGTCAGCAGGGCTGAACTGAACCCAGTTGAGCCCCAGGTTGAAGTACTTCCGGCCGACGGAGAATCCCCCCGCCTTCTCCAGGCTGACCGAGCGCCGTGTCCCGCCGGTCGGAAAATAGAGGTCGTTGACGTCGTCGTACATCAACGCCATCGTCACCGAGTCCGTCGGCGTCCAGGACGCCTCCTCCGCCGTGCGTTCCTCCTCGTGCTTGTAGGTGAGTCCCAAATTGACGTAGTCGGCGACGGGATAGGCAAACGTGGTCTTCACGCCGTAGGTGATGAGGGACGTCGTCTCCTCGGACTCCGTGATCTCCTCCGACGTCCTGTACAGGCTGAGTCCGACCTGATCGAACTCCGGAAAGAACGCCACCGACGTGTACGCGAGGTCCCACGTCGCCGCGCTCGGCTCCCCCTCGCTGGCGAGGCCGCGGCTGTAACTGATCGAGACGTCCTGCCCGGTCCCGAAGAGGTTCTTCTCGCGAAGCTTCAACTCTCCGACCAATCCGCCGGTCTTCGGATCGAGCGCCATCGATCCCTCGAATCCGCCGAGACGCGCCTTCTCCTTCACCGTCACGGTGAGCCGGACGCCGTCGTCGATCCATTCGGGGGCGAGGTCGACCGAGCTGAAGTAGCCCAGCGACATCAAGTTCTGATACGAGACGAGGTAGTCGGCGCGGTTGAGGATCTGGCCCTCCTCGATGTCGAGTTTCCGGAGGATCACGTAGTCCTTCGTGCGCTCGGTTCCTTCGAGCGCAATCTCGCTGATCCGACCCTCGTCGACGCGGATGTGGAGGCTCCCGTCGCCGATCCCCTCGACTCCGAAACGCACCATCATGTAACCCGCGTCGACGTACAGGTTGTACACCCCTTCGAGAATCCGCAGGAGACCGTAGTTGTCCATCGGCTCAGCTGGGATGTCGCCCAGCTCGGCGTACACGGAGTCCTCCGGATAACAGGTCACACCCGTGAGGACGATCTCCTTGATCTGGATTGGCTCCGCAATGAGACCTCGCTCTTCGAGGTTCCACTGTAGGATCACACCATCCGACTCTTGCGACGCTTGAGGAACTACTTCCACGTCCGTGAAGTAGACGGATTGCCTCAAGCGTGTGAGAACCTTCTGAAGATCGGCCCTCCGAAGTGGCTCTCCCAACGGCAAATCGATCAGCTTCTCAGCGACTCCTTCGGGAACCGTCTCGAGACCGGAGATCGTGTTCGCGGTGACGTGAGCCTCTATGATCTCAATCCCCAGGGTCTCGCCCAACTCCACGTCGCCGAGTGTGACGAGGAGGTAGCCCCGGTCGTTGTACTCCGTGATGACGTTGTTGAGGGCCGTCTCAAGTCCTACGCGGTTCAAGACTTTCCCCTTCTTGACGCCTTCCTGGTAGAGGATCTGCTTGATCTTCGATGTCGGGACGATCGGGAGGCTGAACAGCCGGACTCCAAACACAGAATACCACCTGCGGTGGGTGTTCCCGGTGATGACGATCTCGCGGATCACCGGATTCTCCACGACGTGAAAGACGACCCCGCCGTTTTCTCCCACTTCGGGGGCGACCTCGCTGAACCATCCCAGATCGAAGATCGCTCTCGACGCGGCCTTTAAGTCGGATTCGGAGACCTCGTCTCCGACTTGGAAACCGACAACCTCCAGAACGTCCTTGTCCTTGATCTCGATCGTGCCGTCGATATCGATGCTGGTCACCGTCATCGGATACTGGACGGCCCATCCGGCCACCGAGAGCCCCGCCAGCAGGACCAAGGCCGCGCCGAGCGCCTGTCTGTTCATACCCCGTTCCTCCTCTATGCCACCACGGAAGGGAATTTTACCGCATGGATCTTCGATAGTGAACCCAGACTCTACCCGCCCGATGTGTACTTTTCATGAATCGATGACTCCGCCGGCGCTTCCCGAGGTCACTCCCCGATCGGTTCGCCGGTCGCCCGATACTGGACGGCCTCGGCGATGTGTTCGGCAGAAAGCCTCTCCGCTCCTTCCAGGTCGGCGATCGTCCTCGCCACCCGGACGATCCTTACGTGCGCACGTGCGCTCAGGCCGAAGCGCGATACCGCACGCTTCAGCAGGCTCCTCGCCTCGCCCTTCAGTTCGCAATGCGAATCGAGCAGCTCGCCGTCGAGCTGCGCGTTGGAGAAGCATCCCGTCTCCCCGCGAAGCCTCTCCCATTGACGACTCCGAGCATCGGCCACTCTCGACCGCACCTCAAGCGAACCGACCGCGTCCCTGGCTGCGAGGAGCTCGTCGGGGGTGAGCCGCGGGACCTCGACGAACAGGTCGATCCGGTCGAGGAACGGTCCCGAGAGGCGTCTGCGGTATCGGCGAATGTCGTGAGCCGTACAGTGGCAGGGCAGCATCGAGTCGCCCAGGTACCCGCACGGGCACGGGTTCATCGCGGCGACCAGGGTGAACGAGGCGGGATATCGGACGGAGACGCCGGCCCGTGAGAGGAGGATCGTCCGCTCCTCGAGCGGCTGTCGGAGCGTTTCGAGGACCCTCCGATCGAATTCGGGCAGCTCGTCCAGGAAGAGGACCCCATGGTGCGCGAGGCTGATCTCCCCCGGCCCGGGCACTCCGTGCCCCCCGCCGACCATCCCGGCGTACGAGATCGTCTGATGCGGAGCGCGGAACGGGCGTCGTCGGATGAGGGATGCGCTCCCTTCGAGCAGGCCCGCCGAGCTGTAGATCTTCGTCACTTCCAGTGCTTCCTGGAGGGTCAACGGGGGGAGAAGGTCGGGGAGACAGCGCGCAAGCAGGCTCTTCCCGGCACCGGGCGGGCCGACCATCAGCAGGTTGTGTCCCCCCGCCGCGGCCACCTCCAGCGCCCGCTTCGCCTGGGCCTGTCCGCGCACCTCCGCCAAGTCGTATTCGATCGGGGGTGGGTCACATCGGAGGATCTCCCCGCGATCGATGGAGACCGGCGCGATCTCCTCTTCGCCGCTCAAGAACCGCTTCACGTCGCGAAGCGTCTTCACCGGGTACACCGGCGAATCGGTGGCCAGGGCCGCCTCGACGGCGTTCTCCCGCGGCACCACCATCCCGTCGACGCGTTCCGATGCTGCGACGGCGATCGGGAGGACGCCCCGCACGCCGCGGATCTCGCCGTTCAGCGCGAGCTCGCCGACGAGCAGGTATCTCAAGGAGGGCGGAGCGATCTGTCCTGCCGCGATCAGGATCGCGGCGGCGATCGGGACGTCGAATCCGACCCCTTCCTTCCGCAGATCCGCCGGGGCGAGGTTCGCCGTGATCCGTCCGGGCGGGAATCGAAGCCCCGAGTTCTTGATCGCGCTTCGGATCCGCTCCCGGCTCTCGGAGACCTCCTTCTCCGGCAGGCCGACGACGTGAAAAAGCGGAAGCCCCCCGCTGACGTCGCACTGAACCTCGATCAGCCTGGCGTCGATCCCCAGGACCGCGCCGCTCAGGAGTCGCGCGAACACGTCTCGTCCACCTGAAAGGCGTCGCGATAGAGTCGCGGCTCTCCCTCGAGAAACGCCACGACGTCGAACCGCACGGGAAGCCTGCATCCGGTCCGGCTCAGGAAGTCGCGCGCGGCAGCGATCAAGCGGCGCTGCTTCGCCGGATGAACCGCCGCCTCCGGCCCGCCAAAGTCCGATCGCGAACGGGACTTCACCTCGACGAATACGAGAGTCGACCCGTCGCGCGCGACGACGTCGATCTCTCCCCGAACCGTCCGCCAGTTCCGGGCCACGATCTCGTACCCGCGGCTCCGGAGAAACCGGCACGCGTTCTCCTCCGCCGCTCGTCCCGAACTCAAACCATTGCTCTTCACCGCGTTTCATATATTAGCTTGCACGACGGATACTTGCCAGCGACTCGGCGTTTTTCAATTGCGATGGGGATTTCCGATCGGTATAATCCCTCCCGACATCGCACGGAATGAAGGCGGAATGGGTACGATTCTGAAGAACGTTCATCCGATCGGGGTGGGGGCCCCCGTCGACATCCGACTCGAGGGCGCGCGAATCGCGGCGATCTCCGAAACGGGGATCGTTTCGCGGCCCGGGGACGAAGTGATCGACGGCGGCGGAAAGCTGGCGGCGCCGGGATTCGTCAACGCGCACACGCACCTGGCGATGGTCCTCTTCCGCGGCCTCGCGGACGACGTTCCGCTGCAGACGTGGCTCGAGGAGTACGTCTGGCCGATCGAGGCCAAGCTGCGCCCCGAGGACGTCTATTGGAGCAGTCTGCTCGCGGTCGCGGAAGGGATTCGCGGCGGGACGGTCGCGTTCGCCGACATGTATTTCCATACCGACGAGGTCGGTCGAGCGTTGGAGGAGAGCGGCGCGAGAGGTCTGCTGTCCTACGGGATCATCGCGCCGACGATGGAGGGGAAGGGACGGGCCGAGATCGACCTGGCGACCGGTTTCATCGAGCGCTGGGACGGTGCGGCCGACGGGCGGGTCCTCGCCGCGATCAGTCCGCACTCGGTCTGCACGTGCGGCGAGGACGTCTGGCGCGCGGCGATCGAGGCGGCCTCCGAGTTCGACGTGCCGATCCACACGCACCTCGCCGAGACCCGATCCGAAGTCGAGGGATGGCGGGCACGGACTGGTACGAGCCCGGTGCGCTATCTGGAGAGGATCGGAGCGTTCACCGTTCCCGTGCTCGCCGCGCACTGCGCGCACGTCGACGACGCGGACATCGAGATCCTCGCCGGCCACGACGTCACGGTCGCCCACTGCCCGAAGAGCAACGCCAAGCTGGGGAACGGGTTCGCCCCGATGCGAGCGATCCGCGAAGCGGGGATCCCGGTTGCCATCGGGACGGACGGCGCTGCATCGAACAACCGCCTCGACATGCTCGAGGAGATGCGTACGGTCTGGATCCTCGAGCGGGCGCGGTACGAGGATCCGATGCGGCCGAGCGCCGAGGACGTCTTCGACATGGCGACGGAGGTGGGGCGGCGTGCCCTCGGCTTCGAGCCCGGGGCGCTGGCGGAGGGTGGGAGGGCGGATCTCATCCTGATCGACCGCGATCCGCTTCACGCGGCTCCGCGGCACGATCCGCTGGCGACGCTCGTCTTCGCGTCGGACGCGCTCGACGTCACCGACGTCCTCGTCGACGGCCGGTGGCTGATGAGGGATCGGGAACTGCGCACAATCGACGCGGAGCGGGTAAGATTCGAGGTGGAGGGCCTGCGACGCAGGTACGGAACGTAACCCGACCCCGTCTGGGAGGACGGAGAACCCGCCTCTCGGATGAGGGCGAGAAGGAGATCGCATGGGACTGACGACGGAGAGGAAAGCGGAGATCATTCGAGAATTCGGCAAGGGCAAGAACGACTCGGGTTCTGCGTCGGTGCAGATCGCTCTGTTGACCGAGCGGATTCAAGAACTGACCGAGCACTTGGGGCAACACAAGAAGGATTTCAGCTCCCAGCGCGGACTGAGGAAGATGGTCGGCCAGCGCCGCCGATTGCTGAAGTATGTCAAACGTCACGACTTGGCAACGTATCGAGAGCTGATCGAGAAACTGCAAATCAGAGGAGTCTAGAGATTCCATGTACATTCGAGAGAGTATTCAGTTCAACGACAAGGAACTCACACTGGAGACCGGGCAGATCGCCCGGCAGGCGAGTGGGGCCGTCTTGGCGACGCACGGGGACACCCACGTTCTCGTCACGGTCGTCACGGCCGAGGCGCGCGAGGACATCGGGTATTTCCCGCTGCGCGTCGACTACGAAGAGCGTTTCTACGCCAGCGGCAAAATCCCGGGGGGATTCTTTAAGAGAGAGGGACGACCGAGCGACGTTGCGGTACTGAGCGGGCGGATGATCGACCGACCGATCCGCCCGTTGTTTCCGAAGGGCTACAACGACGAAGTCCAGATCATCGCCACGATTCTATCGGCCGAGCCGGATTGCTCGCCGAGCGTCCTGGCGATCCTCGGCGCTTCGGCGGCGCTGATGATCTCCGACGCCCCGTTCCAGGGGCCGATCGCCGGCGTCAAGATCGGCCGCGTCGACGGCCGGCTCGTCGTCGATCCGAACCCGGAGGCGGTGGAGGAGACCGGCGTCGAGATCACCGTCGCCGGGACGAAGGACGCCGTCACCATGGTCGAGGGGATGATGAACGAACTGCCGGAGGCCGAGGTCGTCGAGGCGATCGAGCACGCGCACAGCGCGATCCGCGAGCTAATCGCCCTCCAGGAGCGGTTCGTCTCGCAGGTGAGCCCGGTGAAGGCGGAGTTCGTCGTCGAGGAGTCGGAGGGGACGCCGGGCCTCCTCGACCGAGTGCGCCAGATCGTCTGGTCGGACTTCTCGGCGATCCACTCGGCCGGGACGAAGCAGGAACGAGGCGAGTTCGTCCAGGGGTTGAAGGACCGGGCGACTGAATCGATCGTCGGTCCGAGCCTCGAGGAGGAGGAAGCCGCCGCGCTGACCGAGGAGGTCGCGGCCGCGGTCGAATCCCTCCTCGAGGAGTACATGCGCGCGGAGATCCTCGAGCGCGGGGTGCGGCTCGACGGCCGGCGGCCGGAGGAGATCCGGCAGATCAGCTGCCGGGTCGGCGTCCTCCCGCGGACGCACGGCTCGTCCCTGTTCACCCGCGGCGAGACGCAGAGCCTCGGGATCATCACGCTCGGCGCCGCCCGCGGCGACGAGCAGATCATCGACCAGATGATGTCCGAAGGGCGGAAGCGGTTCATGCTCCACTACAACTTCCCGCCGTTCTCCGTCGGTGAAGTCCGGCGGATCGGCTCCCCGAGCCGCCGCTCAATCGGCCACGGGTACCTGGCGGAGAACTCGCTGAAGAGCGTCCTCCCGAGCGAAGAGGAGTTCCCGTACGTGATCCGCATCGTCTCCGAGATCCTCGAGTCGAACGGGTCCTCGTCGATGGCGACCGTCTGCAGTGCGTCCCTGGCGATGATGGACGCCGGCGTACCGCTCAAGAAGCCGGCCGCGGGGATCGCGATGGGGATGATCGAGGACGCCGCGACCGGGCGACGCGTCATCCTGACCGACATCCAGGGCGCCGAGGACCATCACGGCGACATGGACTTCAAGGTCGTCGGGACGCGGGACGGCGTCACCGGCTTCCAGCTCGACGTCAAGGTCGGCGGCATCGACAGCAACACGATGCGCGAGGCGCTCGAACAGGCGCGGCGCGCGAGACTGGCGATCCTCGACGAGATGGAACGGGCGATCCCGCGTCCGCGAGAGGAACTCTCTCCCTTCGCACCGAAGCTGGTTACGATCACGATTCCGACCGACAAGATCGGACTCGTCATCGGGCCCGGCGGGAAGATGATCCGGCAGATCATCGAGGAGACCGGAGCGGAGATCGACATCGAAGACGACGGTACCGTCAAGATCGCCGCCGTCGATGCGGCCGCGGTCGCCGCTGCGCAAGAACGGATCGAGGACCTCACCTCCGAGCTGGAGGTCGGCACGGTCTTCACCACCAAGGTCACGCGGATCGCCGACTTCGGCGCGTTCGTCGAGCTGAAGGGTGGAGGCGAGGGTCTCGTCCACGTCTCGAACCTCGCCGACGGCTTCGTCGACAACGTCACCGATTACGTGAAGGTCGGTGACGAGGTCACCATCGAGGTGATCGGGACCGACAAGATGGGGCGCCCCGACCTCAAGCGGATCCCCCCCGAAGGGGAGGAGAGCGAGCGCGGCGGCCGCGACCGGAGGCCCCGAAGAGACCGGGGCGGAGATCGCGGCAAGAGGGGAGGAGCCCCGGCGAAGGAACCGGGGGCGGCCCCATCACCGCCGGTCCACGAGGGCGACATCATCGAAGGCGTCGTCACCAACACGACCGACTACGGCGCGTTCGTCGAGCTGACGCCCGAGGTGACCGGCCTGATCCACATCTCGGCCCTGTCCGACGAGTACGTCCGACGCGTCACGGACGTCGTCAAGAGCGGGGATCGAGTCACCGTCGAGGTGATGAACATCGACGATCGCGGGCGGTACAAGCTCCGCCGAATCGTCCCCGGAGAGGAACGCCGCGAAGCCGAGGAGGCTCCGGAGACTCCCGAAGAGCCCGAGGCGGAGGCGGAAGTCGAGACCGAGCGCGAAGTCCAAGCCCCGAAGCCGGAGCGCGAGGCCAAGGAGGAGGAAGCTCCGCCGGAATTCGAGGATCGTTGGTAGCACGCGAGCTCTACGAGGGAGCCCACGAAGCGAAGCTGGAGAACGGACTGCGGATCCTCGTCGAAGAGGTTCCGCAGTCTCGCTCCGTCAGCGTCGGACTCTGGGTACGGGCCGGAAGCCGCGACGATCCTCCCGACGCCCCCGGAATCGCTCACTTCATCGAGCACCTCGCGTTCAAAGGGACCGTACATCGGAGCGCCGAGGCGATCTCCCGCGAGATCGACGCGGTCGGTGGGCACCTGAACGCCGCGACCGGCAAGGAATCGACGTTCTACTACGCCGACGTTCCGGCCGACGGGCTCCCGACCGCCGTCGACGTCCTCGCGGACCTCGCGCTCGCGCCGAGGTTCGATGCCGCCCAGATCGAGCTCGAGCGGAACGTCGTCCTCGAGGAGATCCGCGGCCACTTGGACGATCCGGAGCAGTCGGCGTACGACCTGTTCGCGGCCGGCCTGTGGAACGACGGCCACCCGCTCTCTCGCTCGGTCCTCGGCACGCAGGAGGCGATTGCCGGAGCGACGAGGGCACGGATCGCGGCGCATCACGCTCGCTTCTACCGCCCCGAGACCACGGCGCTCGTCGCATGCGGCGCCGTCGACGCGCGGGACCTGGTGAAACAGGCCGTCGGGCTCTTCGGGACCTGCGAGGCAACCGCTGAGACCGCGGGAGGGCGCTCGGTGGCGTCCTTCCGTCCGGGGCGGTCCCACCACGAGCGGGCGACCGGGCAGACCCATGTCTACTTCGGCCTCGCGGGGCTCGATTCCTCGGACGACGATCGGTTCCCCCTCGAAGTCGTCAACTCGGTCCTCGGTGACGGCCCGAGCTCCCGGCTCTTCCGCTCCATTCGCGAGGACCGCGGGCTCGCCTACGCGATCGCGAGCAGCCTGACGTGCTACTCGGATTGCGGTCTCTGGCTGACCTACGCCGGCGTCGCGCCGCGGACAGTCTCCCAGGTCATCGATCTCGTCTCCTCCGAGTTCGAGCGCCTGCGGATCGATCCCATCCCAGCGGACGAACTCGAGCTGGCGAAGGCGAAGCTCCGCGGGCACCTGATCCTCGGCCTGGAGACGAACGGCAACCGCGCCAGCCGGCTGGGGAACGCGGCGATGCACGATCGCGAGATCCTCTCTCCGGACGATCTGCTCGCCCGGCTCGACCGCGTCGACCAGAGCGAGGCCCAGCGGGTCGTCGCGAAGTACCTCCGGCCGGACGCCATGAACCTGACCACTGTTGGGCCGGCCGCCTGACGCGCGTGTTGCCTCACGTAAGAATGTACTCGAGCGACCCTTCGTTGCCTCATGAAGA
>CAZGXU010000019.1:7751-38549 GCA_964530075.1 uncultured Thermotogae bacterium | reverse complement strand
TCTAGATGAGGGTCTCGGGAAATCGAGGGACACATACCCCATTTCGACCACCGCCAAGCAAGCGAACCAGGTGTGTGTCTCTGGATTGCCCCTGAGGGTCCGCGACGCCTACACACGGGCGAGGGCTCTCAACTACTCTCTGCGCATGAATGCGACGACGCGGCTCGCTTGTGCCGCCATCCTGCTCGGGCTGACCGTCTCCGCGATGACGCTCCTGGCGGTTTCGGAGCCGATCTCCGCGGGCGCGCAGGTCGATCCGCACGCCGTGAGCCAGGCCGCGCCCCAAGAGCCAAGCGCGGAGACGCTCGCCGAGATCGTGGGAAGGATCCCGTCGATTCCCGAGGAGACACGCCTGCGCCGAAGCCTCGCGCAAGCGACCTTCTGTCTTCCGCAGAACCTGCTCGGGGTCCTCTACTACGCCCTCAACGAGGTGACCGGGAGCGTCCTGTGTACCCAGGAGATGAACGAGACGACGGTCGTCGTTACCCGACTTCCGTTCGGCGCGTCGTTGGGGCGATACATCTTCGTCCCCGCGCCCATGCTGAGCGAGAAGACCGTGCGGCACGAGTATGGCCACACCATGCAAGGCTACAAACACGGTCCGTTCTACCTGCTCCTCGAGGGCATGACGTCCTTCGTCCGGGCGGCCGCTGCGACGGTCTTTCCCGCGCTTGCCGACGGCTACTACGACCAGTGGCCGGAGAACGAGGCGAACGAACTCGGCGGCGTACGCTAGGCGCGTCCGTTGGGCGATTCCAACGGGGGAGATGTGAGGCCAGGCCGTTATTTCTGCGTTCAGGAGCCGATTCCTCGGCCGTCGCGCTCAGCTGCTCCCTTTCGGGAACGCGAGCAGCTCGCCGAGCTTCTCCTTGGCAACGCCGTCGACGGGGTTTCGCATCCGGTTCTTGACGTCCTTGTTGCCGAACACGACGTCCGATGCGAATCGGATTCCTGTGGTCCTCGCGAGATTCAAACCGAGCGTCCACTCCCGCAGGACGCCACGACGCAGGTCAATCCGACAAGAAGCGGTGCAACGGCTAGTGGCGCGTAGCTTATCGCGATGTCAGGCCAGGATCCTGGTGATGCAACAAGACCCTGAGCGTTGACGACGATAAGCCCGATCAAAAGGATGAGCTCGGCGATCAGAAGAGGCCACCATCTCCCCTTCCCGAGGATCCCCAACATGCGGAAGCCAAGCTTCAAGACAAGTGCTGCGAGCACGACGAAGCACGAGCCGATGAACATCCATCCCATCGAGATCATTGCCCAGGTCAACGGATCATTGGCAAGAACCGGCATGTTCTCCCTCCCTTCTTGAGTGCGACGAGCTACAGTAACCCTGAGACGCTCGTGTGCAAGAAGACCCAGCCTCCAAGCTCGGTGTCATAGAACTCGTGGTCCGAGGACGCCGCTGCTGCGACATCGAAGGGCTCCGAGCCAAACACCTCGTCGCTCGTACCTCGCGTTGTAGCCACTGCTTCATCGCCATTGAGCCAGCCGTCGCTTTCGCTGTCTTCATAAGTCTCGCCACCCGCAGTCAGACTTAACTCACCGTCGACGTAGATCGCCATGATCGGAACATTCGTCCGGGAACGGTGAGTACCCGTTGCCATGATTCGCCAAGTGCCTCCTTTCAGATAGGGTTTGCTGCTCACCTTCACGCCAGAAATCGCAAGATCGGTCTCGCCTTGTGGAAAGATGGAGCTCCTCGTTCCGGCTTCGGCTCTGTCGAAGAATCGAGCTTGCAATCTTGCCAACTGCGTCGCACTCCCGAGAAGAGCGAGCACGGCGAGCGCCATTCCGACGATCGGCACGACTCTTCGATATCCATGGCGGGTCATTCCTGCCCTCCTTATATAGTGAGATGTCAGTATTCTACAGCTCATCTATGGTCTCGTAAAGTCCGAAAAACGATGTTTTCCCTTCGATGCACGACGCGGCCATCGTTCAGCTCGAGGTGGAGTCGAAGCGCACAGGGGGAGGCCCAGGTCAGGCCTTGGGTTTTGCATTCAGGAGCCGATTCTCTGGCGGCTGCCCTCGACGGCTCCCCTTCCGGAACGCGAGCAGCTCGCCGAGCTTCTCCTTGGCAACGCCGTCGACGGGGTTTCGCATCCGGTTCTTGACGTCCTTGTTGCCGAACGCGACCGCCGCGGGACTATCCACGCGCGCACGGTGAAACGAGCAGGAGTGGGCTGACATCGCGTTCCTCGGGATAATCGACCGCGGGCACCGGTGGAACGCCGGACCGAGAGGAGGTCCGTCGACGTGGAGAAGGAAACAACGAAAGCCCGGCGCCGGGAGCTGCCGTTCGAGGCGAAGAGGCAGCAGATCGTCGACTTCCTCGCCGACAGGGAAAACGCGATCATGGCGCTGGCAACGGGCGCCGACGACCGCATCCTCGCGCGAATGATCCTCGTCACCTGCGAGGACCTCGACATCTACTTCTTTACGTGGGAAGGATCGCGCAAGTGCGAGCAGATCCGGGCCAATCCGCGGGTGGCCCTGTGCAAGGACCGGGTCCAGATCGAGGGGACCGCACAGATCCTCGGCGGGCTGTTCGACCCGGCCCATGCAGCAATCCGAAGGCTGTTCGACGAGCGGTTCCCGGAGACGGTCGAGCGGTGGAGGGACAAGCCGGGGATGGTGCTGGTGCGGATCGCGCCGACGTCGGTCGTCCTCGGCGGCGAGCCGGGGGAGGACCCGCACCTCGTGTTCGTCGACCTGGAGAACCGGACCGCCTACGCCGAGCCGTGGGCCGACCGCTGAGCGCGGTCGGACAAGACTTGCTCTAGTATGGGCCGCGGATGTGCTGTCGGACCTTCTCCTCGTAGAGTTCGGCGAGCGCGCGATGCAGCTCGTCCGACAGGCGCGGTAGATCCGTCGCCGCGGCATTGTCCCTCGCCTGTCCCGGCGAGCTGGCGCCGGGGATGATCACCGACACCGCGTCGTGATCGAGGATCCAGCGAAGCGCCATCTGCGCCATCGTCATCCCTTTCGGGACAAGCGGCTTAACCCGGTCGGCGAGCTCGATGCCGGTCTCGAACGGGAGCCCGGCGAACGTCTCCCCGACATTGAACGCCTGCCCGTCGCGGTTGTAGGTCCGATGGTCCCCGGCGGCGAACGTCGTCTCCTGGGTGTACCTCCCGGCGAGCAGGCCGCTGGCGAGCGGCAGCCGGACGATGATCGACACGCCCTTCTCCTTCGCCGCAGGGAATAGCTCGCGAGCCGGCTTCTGCCGGAAGACGTTGAAGATGGTCTGCAGCGAAGAGATCCCCTCCTGACCGAGGCAGAGCATTCCCTCGTCGACCGCCGTCTCCACGCTCGCGCCGAACCGCGCGATCTTCCCCTCGTCGACCAGGCGCCGCAGCCAGTCGAAGATCGCGCCGTCCTTCAGGACGGCAGGAGGCACGCAGTGCAGCTGGAGGAGGTCGAGACGCTCGACGCCCAAGCGCTTCATCGATTCCTCCACGCACTCGCGCAACGCCTGCTCGGTGTAGCCGTCCGGATAGACGTGCCCTTCGCGGCCGAACTTCGTCGCCACGAAGATCGGCTCTTCGGTTTCGCGGAGGAACCGGCCGATCAGCCGCTCGCTGCGTCCCGCACCGTACACGTCGGCGGTGTCGAAGAACGTGATCCCGCCGTCGACCGCGGTCTGCATGATCTCGAGCGCCGTCTCCTCGCGCATCGGGCCGAAGTCGCCGCCGAACTGCCAGCACCCGAGCCCCACCTCGCTGACCCGAATTCCATCCGCCCCGAAAGGTCTTTTGTTCATCTCCACTCCCTTTGTCCGTCTCCGCCGCAGTGACCCCGCCGTTACGCCCCTTCGAATGGATGGTATCGCCCCCGCGGACCTCGTTCGAACGCGCGCCGTCGGCGGATCCGGCTCGACCTCGGCCTAGGGGAGCGTGATCACGATCCGCTCGCGGCTCAAGAACCTCGACAAGAATCCGACGGCGGCGAGGAGGATGACCGCGATCCCCACGAGGGCCCCCAACGACGACCAGCCGTACGCGAACTGCCCGGCGCCGCTGAAGCCGATCCCGTACAGGGCGGCGAACAGAGGGATGAAGACGACGAAGCCGATCAGCCGGTTTTCCCGCATCCCGAGGAGCATCTGAGCGAAGCCGAGGAGGCCGGCCAGCGTCGCGTTGAACAGGGGAACGACGATCAGCACGTGAAGGATCACCGGTCCGGAGGGAGTCGCGGCGGCACCGGAGCGAACCGACACGATCACGACTTCCAGGGCACTCGCGACCAGGGCCAGAACCGACGCCGGCAGAGCGACGGCGACGACCTTCCCCGCCCACAGCATCCGGAGGCCGATCGGGCTGCACAACAGCGTCTCGATCGTCCCGCTCACCTTCTCGCGGTAGAAGAGCTGGCCGGCGAACGTGTAGCTGAGGAACAGCCCCACGACCGACGACAGGACGAAGACCGGGCTCGCCGGCGACGGGGATCGGCTGGCACCGGCGCCCTGCAGGGCGTACATCATGCCGAAGAACAGGCTGAGCGCGACGCTCACCACCACGGTGTAGCGGTTGGCGAGGATCTCCTTGAACTCCTTCCTGACGACGGCCCGCAGCCTACGCATCGTCGCCCGCCTCCCGAACCGTCTCCAGATACAGGTCCTCCAACGACTGTCGCGCGCGGCGGATCTCGTGCAGCGCGATTCCGCGCTCCTCGAGCAGGCCGATCACGGTCGCTGTGGGGAGCTCCTGATGCGTCGACACGGTGAGCGTCCGTCCTTCGATCCGGCAGGCCGCGACCGCGGGCAGTCCCTCGAGAGCGCTCGATGCCTCCCGGACCGCTTCTTCCTCGACCAGCGTCAGCACGAGCCCGCTCGCCTCCGACCGGGCGTTCCACACTTCCAGTTCCTCGTCCGCGCGGATCCGTCCGTTGCAGAGGATGGCGACGCGAGAGCAAATCCGTTGGACGTCATCGAGGTCGTGCGTATTCATGAAGACGGTGATCCGCTCGCCGGAGGAGAGGTCCGCGATCAGATCGCGGACGAGCTTCTGCGCCTCCGGATCGAGGCCGGCGGCAGGCTCGTCGAGGAAGAGGACGGTCGGCCGGTGCAGCAGGGCCCGAGCGAGGCCCAGCCTCCGACGCATCCCCTGGGAGAACGTTCCGACCTTGTCGCGACGCCGGTCCGCGAGGCCGGCGAACTCGATCATCTCGGCGATCCGCTCTCCGGGCCGAGGGATTTCGTACAGCTCGGCGTAGTACGATAGGTTCTCGATCGCCGAAAGCCGGTCGTAGAGGCCGTTGCTCTCCAACAGCACGCCGATGCGACGGCGGGCGTCCGGCGATCGGCCCACGTCCTGGCCGTCCACGAGGGCGGCGCCTTCGGTCGGTCGGAGGAGGCCGAGCAGCAGGCGCATCGTCGTCGTCTTCCCGGCGCCGTTCGGCCCGAGATACCCGAAGACCTCCCCCTCGCCGACCTCGAAGTCGACCCCGCGGAGGACGGCCCGCCCGCCGAACGCCTTCGACAGGCGGTCGGCCACGATCATCGGTCGCTCCTCCCCTGCTCGGGCGGAGGGTCCGGCACTCGGCACGTCGATCGATCTCCCTTCTCCTTCCGGTCGGCCCGGAGTGTACGCAATCCTCCGAGCCCCCGCGAAGGGCTGGAGCCCAGGCCGAATCCGTCCCGGAAGCCCCTTCGACGAGGCCCCGGACGATCGCCGGCAGGTTCGGCTCACGAGGCGGTCGGAGGGGGCCGCCGGCGTCGCGTCCGCGGGGAGCGAGCCGGTATCATCCGACGACGAGGAGAGGATCCACAAGGATCCGCGGTGCGCATCGCCACCCGAAGAGGGCGGCCGACGAAGGAGGATCGAGGTGACCGCAAACAACCCCGTGATCGACTGTCTGATGAACCACCGTTCCATCCGCAAGTTCAAGCCGAGACCGATTCCCGAGGAGACGATCGAGACGATCCTGCGCGCCGGGATCCGGGCCGCGACCGCCGGGGGGATCCAGCCGTACGCGCTGATCGTGATCGACGACCCGACGGTGTTGAAGAAGGTGAGCTACATCGAAGGACCGATCGCCATCGTCGCGGTCGTCGACCAGTACCGCGTGAAGCGCTACTACGAGTCGAACGGCGCGCCGTTCTACAACGATCGGGCGATCAACCTGTTCATCTCCTATTGGGACGCGACGATCGCGCTGCACAACGTCGTGATCGCGGCGGAGTCGCTCGGGCTGGGCGGCGTCTACATCGGGATGATCCTGTCGCAGAACCTGCAGGAGACGCTCGGCGTGCCGGAGTACGTCGTGCCGGCGGGGCTGGTGACGCTCGGCTATCCGGACGAGGAACCGGGGCTCCGCCCGCGGCTGCCGCTCGAGGCGGTCGTGCACCGGAACGGGTATCGCATCCCGTCCGACGAGGAGGTCGCCGCATGGTACCGCGACGGCGACGCGGCGTGGCGGGATCGGTTCGAGAACGAGCTGTCGGAAGAGCAGCGGAGGAAGCTCCTCGAGCGCGGGATCGACAATCGTGCCAAGCAGTGGACAATCGGCCACTACACCGAGGCGTTCACCGAACAGGAGACGAAGGGACTCGTCGCAAACCTGCAGCGGGCGGGCTTCCGCGTGACCGGGTCGGCGGACTAGACGGAGCCAACCTTCTCGAGGCAGTTAGGGTCAGCTGCGGGAGGGCGAACGCCTAGTCCGAAAGTAGCACATCGGGAAGCTGCTTCGCCTGTTTCACCCAGTACTTCGTCTCGGTGCGCGTCGGCGCCCGCCGGCCGGAATCGGCGGCCGCCGCTGCCAGATGCGACCGCAGTTCTTCTGGGTCCCACGCCCGCAGCTCGGCGACGGTCCGAATGCCTGCATCGAGGAGGAAGCGGCCGCGCTTCCCCTTGATGTCCGTGATTCTCGAGAGATCGGCGAAGAAAACGAGCTCGTCGAGTTCCGTTTGCGGGACATCGCAGTCGCGAGCCAGCTGCTCGCGCTCCCCTGCACTCGCAGCATGTTTCAGAAGTTGCTCGGTGGTCTCGATGCCCCGTTCGCGCAGCCTCTCGAGTGCTCTCTGCGATGCATCGGCGAGCAGCGAGAGCTTCGGCACCGGCCGTCGTTTCTTCTCAGGCACCATCGCCTCCATACGGAGGCCGAGTGCATGATCGTGAAGGAGTTTGTTTCTCGAAAAGCGGTAGTAGTTGTGCAGGCTCCAGAGCAAGGCCTTCGCCGATCCACCCTGTTTCGAGAGCTCCTCGACGAATGACGTGATGTCATCCGGACTTGCCTGATCGATGTCTGCCGGTTTCCCATGCGTTTCTTGAAATGCCGCGAAGCGTCGGACGACGTTCAAGTGAGCGTCGATCGTGCTCGCCGTGCGGCGTTCCTTCCTCAGGAACCTCTCGAACTCCTCGGAACCCTTCATCTCGTCACAGTCTTCGGCTCCGGCGTCTCGGTCCCGTCTCACAGAGCGCGGAAACATCGCCCGTTAGCTAAACCCAGGAAGCCGATCGCGGAGGAGACGATCCTGCTGGCCCGGGCGGCGGACTAATCCGATCCGACCTTCTCGATCCGGAGGATCACGTTCCCGAGGGGGTCGGGACAGACGACGGCGTTCTCCGTCGCCATCCAGTCGCCCGGATCGAGCCGCCGCTGCATCGCCGGGAGGAGCGGGAGGGCCGCCTGCAGGGCGTAGAGGCAGAACGGCTGCGGCAGATAGAGGCTGCTCCCGCGGACGAGGGCCGTCCGTCCGACGCACATCCCTTCGATGCATCGCCCCTCGATCCGCTCCACCGCGATCCTCAGATCTCCCGGCACAGGTGAAGGGAGTCGCTTCCCTTCGCCGCCCGCGCTTGGCTCAGCGTCCGTTGAGCCAAGCGTCCTCTGCTCGATCCGCCAGATCGTCCTCCCCTTCGGATCGGGACATTGAACATGACGGACGCGCCCCAGCCAGTCGGCGGTCGGGTCGCCGTCGGCCAGCCGCTCCTTGGCGGCGACCATCGGGAGGACGCTCTGCAGCGCGTACAGGCAGATCGGGCCGCCGTTCGGGAAGACCAGACTCCCGTTTCGCACCAGGAAGCCGGTCCCCGGGGCCATCGGGACCGGTCCCGAACATGCCCCTTCGATGCGCTCCACCTCGATCCACAGCTCGTACATCTACCCTCCCAGATCGAGCTCCCGAAGCTTCTCCTTCTTCGGAAGCCCGGTCCCGACGTCCCAGCCCCGGGCAGCGTAGTATTCGTCGAGCATCGGCTCCAGCTCAACGACCGATCCGGCGGACGGCGAATCGGCCGGACCGGCCGGCTCCTCGAGGAATCGGCGCGGCAAGGTGTCGTCCGCTCGCCCGATCCCGAACCGCGCGTTGATCATCCGTTCCGCGTTGACGATCCGCTCCCCGGCGCGGCGGACCTCCTCCCCGCTCAGGCTCGTCCCGGTCGCGGCGCTCAGGGCCTCCGCCGTCCGGTCCCAGTCGAGGACCTCCATGTTGTTGTAGACGTTCTTGCAGACGCCGAGCGCGTCGGCGACCGCCGCCTTCTCCTCGTAGTCCTTCACCACGAGCCCTTTGCCTCGCCAGGCCAGTCGATCGGCCGTCTCCGCGATCCCGTAGCGGCGGATCCCTTCCTCCCGGTCCCCGGAGAACTCGAACCACGGCTCGGAGCGGAGGTGGTCGGCGCCGCGGCTGGCAACGGCGTTGCCGAGGGCGTAGCCCTTCATCGCCCGCACGTCCCCCTGGAACAGCTCGAGGCCCTTGCCGTGCATCGCGAGGTCCCCACCGCGGCCGAGCTTCGCGGCGGCGGCCCGCACCCCATCGGCGAGCACATCGCCGAAGCCCTCGCGCCGCGCGATCCGCTCGACCAGCGTCAGGATCGTCTCCCCGTTCCCGAACGACAGGTCGAGGCCGTCGGCGACGCCCCGATCGAGAATCCCCCGTTCCGCGCATTCCATCGCCCAGGCGATCCCTTCCGATGTCGAGATCGCATCCAGCCCGAGGCGGTTGCATCGGTCGACCGCGTACAGGGCGAGCGGCAGGTCGCCGTTGCCCACGCGGGCGGTGAAGCCGGCGAGCGGCTCGTACTCCGGCCCCTCGAAACGGAGGTTCGGGAACCGCGGATCGTCGACCTCCAGGTACCGACTGCAGTGGATCGGACAGGATGCGCAGGCCATCGATCGGACCTTGTACTCCGCCTCGATCGTCTCGCCGGATACCGCATCGGCGTGCTCGAAGGTCCCGGACTGGAAGTGACGCGTCGGGAGGCCGCCGATCCTCTGCAGCGCGGCGATCAGCTTCGTGCTGCCGAGTCGCGAGCGGATCTCGTACTCGGGGTGGGCGAAGATCGTCTCGCGCAGGCGGGCGGAGAGCTCACGAAATCGGGGAGGATCGGCGATCGCGGGTCGGGCCGTCCCTCGGACCGCGATCCCCTTTAGGTTCTTCGACGCCATCAGCCGACCCATCCCCGTTCGCGCCGCCGCCCGTACGAGATCGGCGAACACGCCGGAGAACGCGACGCCGCTCTCCGCCGCCGGGCCAGCGACGGCGACGTGGATCTTCCCGTCCCCGAGGAGCGCTCCGATCGCCTCCGTCGCCTCGACCGTGTCCAGGCCCCACAGGCCGCGCCCGTCGACGAACTCGACGCGGTCGCCGTCGATCCACAACAAGGTCGGCCGCGACGCTCGGCCGGTGATGACGAGCTGATCGATCCCGGCGAATCGCAGCGCCGATCCGAAGAATCCGCCTGCGTTCGAGTCGCCGAGGATCCCGGTCTGCGGCGATCGGCCGCTGACGTTGAACCGGGCGGCGCTCGGGAACCCCGTGCCGACCAGCGGCCCGACCCCGAAGATCAGCGGCGCGTCCGGAGAGAGCGGGTCGAGCCCGCGAACCAGGCGATCGAAGAGGATCGCCATGTTCGCCCCGCGCCCGCCGAGAAAGCGGCGCACGACCGACTCGACGACTGGCTCCCGCGCGATCCTCGCGCTCGACAGGTCAACCCGGCAGACGGATCCCATGAACGGAGTGTATCCGAGAGAGGACGGAGGGCCACGTGCCGAAGGTCACGGATTCGAACCCCGAACGTCGCCGCTCCCCGCGGTGTGGAATCGTGCCGGGTGACGAAAACGAGACGCCGGCGTGTTTCCTTCGCGAAGGAGGTCGCTCATGAGAAGGCCGAGAGGCTACCTAACGCTCACCGTCGCCGTCGGTGCGGTGCTTACATCGGTCGCGGCGGTCGGATCCGCCACGTGGACGAGGACGTTCGAGGGACCCGATTACGGCGCGTTCTTCGACGTCGTCCTCACCGAGGATGGGAACGTCCTCGCCGTCGGCGCGACGAATCACCTGCACGTCCCGCCGTACTCGGGCGACGTCCTCCTGATGAAGCTGACCCTCGAGGGCGAGGTCCTGTGGGAGCGGGCGTGGGGCGGTCGGGGCTACGAGCAGGCGCGGTCGGTCGCGCCGGCCGGGGACGAAGGCTACTTCGTCTTCGGCGAAACGGATTCCTACGGTGCCGGTGACCGCGACTTCCTCCTCCTCAAGCTCACCGAAGAGGGCATCGAGGAGTGGTTCGAGGTGTACGGCGGATCGCGGAGGGAGTGGCCGTACGGGATGCTCTCCCTGTCGAACGGCGATCTGCTGATCTACGGGTTCACGACCGCCGAGACCGACTCCGCCCGCCGGCAGTACGCCGTGCGCACGACCTCACGCGGCGATGTCGTCTGGGAGCACGTCCGTGGGAACTCCGATGAGGAGCTCGTGCTCGACGCGATCGAGACCGCGGAGGGCGACATCCTCCTTTGTCTTTCGATCGACGAAGACGGGGGACTCGTCAAGCTCGACGCCGACGGGAACGTCCTTTGGTCGCAGCGGTACGAGCTCAGTGGGTGGCAGTTCGCCTCGCAGATCGCCGCGACCGACGACGGCGGTTTCCTCCTCGCCGGCTTCTCGATGAGCGACGGCTCGCTCCGGCAGGCGGACACGTGGTTCGCCCGCTGCACGTCGACCGGCGAACTCGAGTGGGAGACGTCGTTCGGGGACCCGATCCACGACGATTACGCCCAATCGCTCCTTCGACTCAGAGACGGAACGTACCTGATCGGCGAGATCGGAAACGGGATGCCGCTCGTCCGCGTCGACGGCGACGGGACCGTCCTGTGGAGGCGGTCCCCGGCGGGATCGCGCGTCCACACCGCCGAAGCGCTGATCGAGCTCGACGACGGAGGGTTCCTCGTCGCCGGCCTGACCCAGATCGTCAACGACCGATCCTACGACGCGATCCTCCTCCGGACCGACGCCGAGGGCCGGATTGGGGAGTAGTCCCGCTCCGCGTATCGGGACGGCGAAGCGAGTCGCTCGGTGGCGCCGCTCCGGCGCTGTGCCGGACTAGACCCCAAGGCCGAGTTCCGCGAGGTATTGCAAGAACTCGGGCGGCAAGGCCGGATGATCGAGCGGGATCGAGGCGGGAAACCCTCCGGGCTCTCCCTCCAGATGGACGTTCCCTTTCCCGCCGAGCTGGAGCGTACCCGGAGTCTCGGCCGTCTCCAGCGCCCCCTCGACGGCCCCCGTGAATTCCCCCCGGAAGGAACGCGTCTCATCCCCGAACGCGATGAGCGCGTATTGCGTCCCGACCAACACGTCTCCGGCTCGAAGCGGAATGAGGCTCTCCCGCTTCACGTAGAGGAGGCCCCGGATCTCGATCGGCTCGCCGCCGGCCGAGCGACCCTCGGCCGCGTATCCGATCCACCCCTCGCTGATCAGCGTCACGATGCCGCGCACCCCGAAGCCGTAGAACGTCCCCTCGGCCGAGAACGGCAGAACCACTCCCCCGAGCGCGGTCTCCCCCGTCAACTGGATCTCTCCTGTGATCGTCGCGTGGAATTCCAGACCGGACAGCCACGCGACGAGCGTCCCGGTCCCCACAGCGTCCGCGGAGAACGCGTGCACGGAGACGGTCTCGAAGAGCGCAACCGCGACGGTGACGGCGAGGACCCCCGCGCGGCGGATGAGATTCGATGGACGCATTCCGCGATGACAGTACCGAACGGGGGCCGACCTCACAAACCCACGAGGCCGCCCGATCCGCACCATCAACCGGGGAAAGCGCGCATCGTCTCGACCACGTCGCGATCGCGATCGAGGAGGCAGTCGTGGCTCGCGTCGGCCAGCTCGACAACCCGGACGTCGGCGATCTCGCGTCGCACCCGATCGATGCACCCGCGCTTGGCCTTCTCGTTCACCTGCCCGACGGACTCCCCCAGCGGATGGCCGCGTAGTCCGGACCGTGCGCACCCTGACCCTCGGACAGCTTCCGTGCCGTCTCCGGACGGAGGCCGAATCGATCCGGTCCACGTCCTGCACCTTGACAATCGCCCGTGCGCGCAGTGCAATGCACTCGGTTCAAGGAGGTCAACATGACGCGTCGAAGGCGATGGTGCATCTACGTGATGCTGCTTGCAGGCGGGCTAGCGCTCGCGACCGGGTGCGCCCGGTTCTCCGGTGAAGTGAACTTCACGGCGGACCCGACGACGGGATCGGCGCCGCTCACCGTGCGATTCACTCCCACGCTATGCGGCGGAGTCGAGCGTTTCGTCTGGACCTTCGGGGACGGGACGACCTCGACGGAGCGGAGCCCGGAGCACACGTACTCGAAGAGCGGGAGCTACACCGTGATGCTCCTCGTCGTCCCGCGGTCCGGCGAGCCGACGGCCGTCACCAAGACCGACTACATCCACGTCACCAGCAGCGGCTTCGGCGCCGGACGCCTCACCCCGATCTACTGGACGGAGAGCGGGAAGACGTACGTCCAGCGCTGCCTGCGCACCGGGACGTACGTGGAGGGGCTCGACATGTCGATCGACGGGCCGGCCGACGTCGTCGTGAGCGGAGGCGTCGTGTACTGGACCGACACCGTTCGAGGCCAGGTCGCGAAACACGACCTCACGACCTCCCTGAACACCGTCCTCGTGGACGACCGCGACAGGCCCTACGGGATCGCCGTGAACGAGCAGATCGATCGGGTCTACTGGACCGAGCGGTACGACATCGGCCTGGGACTCGACGGGATGGTCATGCAGGCGTTCACCGACGGCACCGGGGTTTCGAGCGTCCGGCAGACGATCGGACAGGTGTTCGACATCGCCTGCGATGCGGCCCACAACACCCTCTACTGGACGCAGCATTTCTCCATCCTGCCGCGGGTCGTCGGAGGATCCTACGGGATCCGTTCCCGCAGTCTCACGACAGGCGCCGACACGCAACTGATCCAAGGGCTCGACTACATCCCCTACGGGATCGCCGTGGACGTCGTGAACGGGAAGATCTACTGGACGGGGAGCGGGGCGATCCACTGCTGCAACACGGACGGGAGCTCGGTGCAGACCCTGATCTCCGACGTCGATTCGCCTCGGGGGATCGCCGTCGACCCCGAGGAAGGCAAGATCTACTGGGGCGAGAACGGCAGGATCCGACGAGCGAACCTGGACGGGAGCGGCGCGGAGACCCTCCTGAGCGGACTCGGACAGGTCATCGGCCTGACGCTGGCCGAGTAGACGGGAGGCGCGAGCGGCCGGCCTGCGTGGGGGCCTCTCTTGTCGTTCGCGGCGCCGCCGGAGGACGGAGGCTCGGCGTGGGCACGATCGAAACGAACGGCGTCGAGATCTACTACGAGATCCACGGCAGCGGGCCCACGCTCGTCCTCGTCGCAGGGCTCGCCTCCGACTCACAGAGCTGGCTTCCCGTGCTCGGCGAGCTCGCCCGGCGGTTCACCGTCGTCGTCTACGACAACCGCGGCGTCGGCCGCACGACCCCGCGCGATGCGGAGATCGAGATCCCCGTCCTCGCGGACGACTGCGTCGCGCTGATCGACCGCCTCGGCTACCCGGAGGTCCATCTACTCGGCCACTCGATGGGCGGGTTCATCGTCCAGGATGTCGCCGCGCGGCATCCGGACCGGGTCGACCGCCTGATCCTTGTCGGAACGAGCTTCAAGAACACGAAGCACAACGATGCTCTGCTGTCCCACATGGCGGACAGCCTCGACTCCGGCGCCGATCCCGGGGCATGGTTCCGTGACCTGTTTCGCTGGATCTTCACGGCTCGGTTCATGGAGGATGAGGCGGCGGTCGCCGAGTCGGTTCGGCTGGCCGTGGAATACCCGTATCCACAGACTGCCGAGCAGTTTCGAAGGCAGGTCGAGGCCGTCGAACGTTTCCGCGGCGTCGAGCCGCGTCGGATTCGCGCGAAGACGCTGGTCATGACCGGAGAGGAGGACCTCCTCTTCCCTCCCGCGGAAGGACAGGCCCTGGCCGAACGGCTCCCCGACGCGGAGTTCTCGCTCATTCCGAGGGCCGCACACTCGATTCACATGGAGACCCCCGCTGCATTCGTCGACGCGGTCGTGAAGTACTTGAAACGCCGATAGAGAAGAACGGCTCGTCGGCCGATCCCTACCTGGACCGGGAAACCGATCGCGTCCCGGCGCTCGGACCGACCTCGTCTCCAGTTCCTTTGCTGGACCCCACCGGTCGTTTCGCCGAGGATTCCTCCCGGGCCGTCGACCGGCTCGGCGGAGCCCCCGCGAGGAAGGATCGGGCGCATGCTGGAATGGATCGGATTGAGCAGCGAAGCCGCCTTGTGGATCGCGATCGCATCGGCGGCGACCCTGTTGGCCGCCTTGATCGTCGTGCCGTGGATCGTCATTCGGATCCCCGCCGACTACTTCGACCACCCGCGGCGCACCGGCGCCGAGTGGCCTCGCGGGCGCCCGTGGTGGCGGTGGATCTGCGTGATCTCGAAGAACCTACTCGGCGGGGCGTTCTTCGTCCTGGGCGCCCTGATGCTCGTCCTCCCCGGGCAGGGTCTCCTGACCCTGCTGATCGCCGCCGCCCTGCTGGACTTCCCCGGCAAGTTCCGCCTCCAGCGATGGGTCGTCACTCGGCAGGGCGTGATCGACTCGATCGACTGGATCCGGGGGAAGGCGGGGAAGGACCCTCTCGTCTTCGATCGACGGTCGACGCCGGAATCGCGCCGCTCCTAGCCCTCCTGCACGACGGCCGATGCGTCCGCCTCCTCGGGCCGTCCTCGCTCGAGCGCGGCGAGGCGGACCAGACAGACGGCGAGGAGGAGCGCGAAGTGACACATGATCGACGGGAGCGCCCCTCGCGCCGGGGGGACGAACCACGATAGCGGAGCCGACGGCACCACGAACGCGACCGTCCCCGCGAGGAGGGTCGATAGCTGCTGCCGGCGACGCGGATCGCGGCAGGTAATCGCGCCTTGGCCGGCGAAGAGGGCCATCCCGGCGAGTCCTAACCAGTAGAAGGACGCGTACACGAGGAAGCGCGGCATCGCGTGGGCGTACCGCGCGTACACCGCGTTGCAGACGGACGCGGAGGCGAACGACCGGTCGACCGCGATCCACACGACGATCCCCGCGGCGGCGGCGAGCATCGCGTAAGACAATCGGTCGACCGCTGGCGACCTCGGACGGCGCAGCTGGGCGATCAGCAGCAGCCCGAGCGGTGGAAGCCAGGTGACGAGGATGAACGCCAACCGCGGCAAGAAGCCGTCCGCAGTGACGTTTGCGCAGATCGCCACCTCGGCGAGCTGATATCCCGCCAACAGCAGAAGGATCGCGCCCGCCGTGCCGATGATCCCGCGCGACGGGGCCCTGAACCGCGTCGCGAGGACCCACCCCGCGGCGGCGATCTCGAACGCAGCGGTCACGGTCGCAAGGATCGGCGAGTAGTCCATACAGCAGCGTCCTCCGACACGATTCTGGGGATCGGAACCTCGAACGTCCAGTCGACCACGCCGCGTGCCCGTACGAGATCCGGCTGGACAACGCGCGGCCCGACGAATAGCCTCCCCTCGCGAAGCACGATGGGACGAAGACCGGAGGCGCCGATGGACAAGATGTGCAAGATGAGGAAGAAGGTCGACGAGCGAATCGAGGAGATCGCCGCTTGGGTCCGGTCGCCGAGATACGTCTGCACGAAGTGCGCGCGCGTCGCGAACGCGAAGGAAGCCCTCTGTCGACCGACGGAGCTTCCCGCGGAGGGGCCGTGAACCGCCCGCGACGACCGATCGGCGTCGCGATCGTCGTCGGGCTTGCGCTTGCCGGCTCGACGATCGCGCGCGCCGATGCGACCGACCTCGATTGGAACGCCATCCGAAACCCGATCCTCTCCTATCCCGATCGGATGCTGAAGGACCCTGCCGTGGTCTACCGCGGCGGATTCTTCTACGTCTTCTGTTCGACCCGGTTCGCGGGGCCGCATGAGGGGCCGGTTCCGTTCTACCGATCGCCGGATCTCGTGACGTTCGAGGAACTGCACGACGAGAACCTGGCCGGCGGGGTCGGGTCACCGAGCATCTTCCACCACGGTGACCGGTACGTGATGGCTTTCCAGAAGAGCGTCCCGGGAAGCGACGATCCGGAATACCGGCGGTTGTTCTACTCGACGTCCGCCGATCTCGTCGTCTGGAGCGCGCCGAAGCCGCTCGCTCACGAGCTGCACCCGACGCTCCGGTGCATCGACGCGACCGTCGCGTTCGACCACGGGCGCTTCGTCCTCGGGTACAAGGCGTGGCAGGTCTTCTACGTCGCGGAGAGCCCCAGTCTCGACGGCCCGTGGAGCGAGCCGGTCCGCGCGTGGCCCGGCGGCGAGTTCGACTGGGCCGAGAACTACCAGTTCGTATCGATCGACGGCGACTGGCGAATGGTCGCCACCGCCCGTCCCCCGGCCGACTGGCCGAAGCCGAGCTTCGTCAACGACTACGTCGGTCAGCACGAGCCGTTCCTCTACACGATCGACGGCGACGGGAGCGAGCTCCTCGACTGGGCCCGGTGGACGGAGAAGACGCACCTCGTCGTCCCGACCGAAGCGTGGAATCGGATCATGCGCGCCAACTCCGCCACGCTCGTCGACCTCCGCGACGTGGATGGGTACGTCTACCTGTTCTACGCCGGGGCCGACGATGGGGAGACGTTCGAAGGCCGCGGGCACGGGAAGATCGGCGTCGCACGGTCGAGGGACCTCGTCGTCTGGGAGGTGCCGGGGAGCGAGCCGGGACAGGGCTAGTAAGGAAGCTCGTCGGGATCGACGCCGACGTAGTCGGGCTCGGGATCGACTTCGAACCGGACGGCACGAATCGTCTTCCTTCCCTCGATCAGCGCCCGGCAGACACGGTGCATCCCGTCCATCACCCGGCCGTCCTGTGACAGGACGATCGGATGGCTCAGGTTCGCTTCACTCATCAGCTTGGCGTGCAGGGCGACCCGGCGGCAGGTCGGCTCGTCGCTCGGCGCCGAACCAGAACGTCTCTTCGAGCTCGCGGATCTCGGACAGCGGCACGTCGATCGGTGTGAAACCGGCCGACAGCTCGATCAACCGATCCACGTCCCACGCCAGTAGCCCACGCCCGGACCGTCGGAAGTGATACTGTTTGCGCACGCCGCTCACCGGATCCCTGCGCCGGCGTCCCGCGAGCGCGGCGCCCTCCCGCTCCGCGGGCCCTCGAATCCCCGGCGGACCATCCGCAGCAACCGGCGCCATTCCTCCGGGATGCCCTCGCCGAGGCGGATCGCGGCGACCACCGGTCCCCACCGCTTGACTTCGTCCCACGACACGGACGAACACCGAAGGTACGCCGGGCGGTACGCGAGGAGGAACGCCCTGCCGAACAACCCGGAGATCCACCGTTTGAGCGGACCGGCGCCCATCGGGGCACCGTGGCGGCACAAGTAGACCGTTCTCGCGACGTCCGCCGCCGCGCAGCCGAACGTCCCCGTCCCCAGTCGATCACGACCGGCCCCTCCGTGCCGATCAGGACGTTGTCGAGATGGAGGTCGCCGTGGCAGACGTCATCGGTAGCCCACATCCCGTCGATCGCGGCTCGAACCCGATCCGCGACCGCCGGACCGATGTCCTCCGCGATTCGATCCACGATGCGACGGAGCCGCTCCCGCTGGGACGGAAGCTCGGGGGCGCGGGCGGCGTGCATGGCGCACTGCAGCCGCGCGAGCTGCCTCGCGTACCGCCCCAGCCGCCACGGTCTGGCGACCAGCAATTGGAGCATCGAGGGACCGTCGATGCGATCCGTCACGAAACCGAACCGCCCTTCGATCTCGATCAATCCGTCCTCCGTGTCGGCCGGGAGGATCGCCGGGCTCGGGATCCCCGCCCGATGGACGCTGTCCGAGATCCGCATCTCGCGCAGGGCGTCCTCTCGCGTCGCTCCGACGCGGAACAGCCGCAGCGCCCGGCCCTCTCCCCAGGCGAAGATCTCGGCCGTGCGCCCTTGACCGATGCGGGTCAATCCACGCGACGAAGGCCCTTCCTGTGACATCCTTAGGCCCCAGGCACCAGCGCCACGGCGCGGACCGGAGATCCCTCGATCCCCCGAAGCTTCAACGGGAACGCGACGAACAGGATCTCGCCCTCGATCGCCCGCAGGGCGCGAAGGTTCACGAGCCCCTCCACGATCGGCACGCCGGCGGCGCAGAGGATTTCGTGCGCGGGATGCGCCGAATGCTCCGCCCCGCTGTCCACGCTCGGCGAATCGAGGCCGACCAAGCCGGCACCGCGGTCGGCCAGACGCTGCGCCGCCTCCGCAGTGAGGTACGGGAACCCCTCGTAGTACGCGGTCGAGCCGGCGCGATCTTCCCAGCCGGTCGAGAACAGCACCGCGCGGCCCGCGCAGTCCGCCGGAATCGACGCCGCGCCGATCCGAACGTCGTCGACCGGGACGATGAGCGCGGAGTACAGCCGGAGCGGCAGCCCGGTGACGTCGACGCCGTCCGGGGCGAAGTGTCGCGGGGCGTCCACGTGCGTCCCGCCGTGAGGATCGAAATCGGAGAAGCGCGTCAGGACCGCCGCCGAATTGCCGATGTCGACGCGCTCGGCCGTCCACGCAGGGACGGTCCCCGGATAGCTCCTGCTGTCGGCGTCGAGCGTCTGCGTCAGATCGATGAGGGTAAACACATTGGCCTCCACTTCCGGGGCTCCGGCGTCGCGGGCCCCGAGCACACGGTTCGATGTCGGGACAGAGTACCGCATGCGCGCCGGCGCGTCCGCGGCGGCGCCGGCGTCCGATCCTTCGCCCACCGTGTGGACCGAATCCCCCTCCGTCCGTATCGTTCCGGTGACGCGCGAAGGAGGCGGTCGGCATGACGACGACGCAGATCAAGATCCGCGGCTATCACGAGGATCGATTCGGGCACGTGAACAACGCCCGCTACCTCGAGCTGCTGGAGGAAGCCCGGTGGGCGCACTTGGAGGAGCGCGGCCTCGATATCTCCTTCCTCGAAGACCGCGGGGTCTTCCCCGTCGTCGTCCGCCTCGCGATCTCGTACCGCCGCCCCGCGAGCGTCGGCGACACCCTGAACATCACTACCCGAGTATCCGGCGGCAGCCGCAGGAAGGTCGTCCTCGCGCAGGAAGCCCGCCTTGCTCCGTCGGATGAGGTCAGCGTCGAGGCCGAGCTCACCGTCGTCTTCATCGACGAAGGAACCGGGCGCCCCGTCCCGCTGGACGAGGCGTTCCTGCGGGCCTGGCCCGAGTTGCGTGCTCTCACGGAGAGCAAGGGGCGAGGATCCGAGAGCGAACGGGAGGCCGGACCGCACAAGACGGGAAGACGCAAGGAGGGCTTATGAAGAGATCGCTCGGGCGGAAGACGTTGACCCTGCCGGCGCCGGTCTGGGTCGTGGGGACGTACGATGCGAACGGGAAGGCGAACGCGATGACGGTGGCGTGGGGCGGGATCTGCTGCTCGAAGCCTCCGTCCGTCGCCATCTCACTCCGGGAGGCGACCCACACGTATCGGGCCGTCGTCGATCGACGGGCGTTCACCGTGAACGTGCCGTCCGCCGAGCAGATCCGGTCGGTCGACTACCTCGGGATCGCGTCCGGACGCGACGCCGACAAGTTCGCCGCCGCCGGTCTGACCGCCGTGAAGGCGGAGCACGTCGATGCCCCGCTCGTCGACGAGTTTCCGCTCAACCTGGAGTGCTCGCTGATTCGCACGCTGAAGATCGGGCTCCACACCCTGTTCGTCGGAGAGATCCTCGACGTCGTGGCCGACGAGTCGATCCTCAACGACAAGGACCGCCCGTCGATCGAGAAGGTGAATCCGCCGGTCTTCTCGCCCGGCGAGGCGGCGTACTTCGCCGTCGGCCGGCCCCTCGGTCCTGCGTTCACGATCGGGAAAGAACTCGAGGTGCGGTAGAATCCATCCCGAGGCCGGGTCCTGTGAGAACGGACTCGACTTCGCCGAGAAGATCGACGGCCTTGCGAATTCCGCGCAGTGGCGCGGAGACTGCTTCATCGGAGGGGGATCGTGCGGATCGTCTACGGCGTGCAGAGCACCGGCAGAGGGCACCTGTCGCGCCTCCTCGGGTTGAAACCGCTGTTCGATCGGGACGGGCACGAGCTCTTCGTCGTCGTCAGCGGATACGACGATCCGCCGGGCTATTTCTTCGAAGCGCTCGAAGGCACTCGCTATGAGCGGTTCCGGGGACTGTCGACGGTCGAAGACGGCGCGGGCGGCGTGTCGAAGCGAGCGACGCTGACCGCGTTCGCGCGACACCTTCCGAGCCTGTTTGAGAGCTTCCATCGAGCGCACGGAATGATCGCCGCATTCGCTCCCGACCTGATCGTAAGCGATTTCGAACCGATCACGGGTTCACCGTTCGTCGCCCCCGGGACGTTCAAGGTCGGGATCGGGAACGAGGCGAACCTCTCCCACGTCGCCGCCACCCGCCCGCCGAAGGCGAAGCTGGATCGGTTCAACGTCAACGTGGTGAGAAAGCTGTTCACCAGCGGTGTCGACGTTCTGCTCGGATGCCATTTCTACCCGCTCGACGGATCGTGCCTGCCGCCGATCCTTCGTCCGGAGGTCCTGTCCGCCACCGTCGAGAACCGCGGACACCTGGTCGTCTACAACGCCTTCCGCGGGCCTCTCGCCCCCGTCCTGGAGTACGCCACCCGCCACCCCGACCGGTCGATCGTCGTCTACGGACGCACGCCGTCCCATCACGGGGGGCCGAAGAACATCCGCTACGAACTCGATCCCGCGCGCTTCGTCGAGGATCTGGCCACGTGCGACGCCTACGTAGGAACGGCTGGCTTCCAGTCGATCTGCGAGGCGTTCTACCTCGGAAAGAAGATCGTCGTGTGGCCGATCGCCGGCCAGTACGAACAACGCTGGAACGCGGAGCAGCTCGAGATGCACGAGATGGGAAGGTGGTTTCGCGGCGACCTCGATGGCGACCTTTCCCAGCCGTTCCACCGAGCGCTGCACAGACAGCTTGCACCGTGGTATCGAGACGGCGCGCGCGTCTGCTACGACCGGATCCTCAGCTACGCGAAGCCGAACGGCCCTCCCGATCCTGCACGGGACGGGCTCCTTTCGGCCGAGCTGTGAACGGCCGACGCCCCAAAAAAGGGGCGGGGACGATTCTCGCCTGCTCGATCGCCCCGAACGGCCGCTGGGGAGATCCGTTCCCCCGTGCCGTCGACCTCGCCAGCGGTACAATGGCACCATGCGCAGAGAAGACCTGGAGTTCACGGATCGGAGCGAGATCGACGCGCTGCTCGGCCGGGCGAAGGTCTGCCGCGTCGCGTTCGCGGTCGCCGACGAGCCGTACGTCGTCCCGCTCTCCCACGGATACGATCCCGAGGCGAACGCGCTCTTCTTCCACACGGCGATGGAGGGACGGAAGATCGAGTGCATCGAGGCGAATCCCCGCGTCTGCTTCGAGGTCGAGGGGACCGTCGAGGTGAAGCCCGGCGACGAACGCGCCTGCTCGTGGGGGCTCCGCTACGAGAGCGTCATCGGCTACGGGACGATCGTCGAAGTGGTCCCGGTAGAGGAGAAGGAGCGGGCCCTCCGCTGCACGATGCGCCAGCAATCCGGGCGGGAGGCGCACTGGACGTTCGCCCCGAAGACGGTCGAAGCGACGCGCGTCTGGCGCCTCGACATCGACTCGGTGACGGGGAAGCGATCGTTCGGATCCGGAGGCAGCTGACAAGAAAGGGGGCACCGATGCCCGGACGAGCGAAGGTGAGCCTGGTCAAGACCGAGGACCGGGAACGCGGGATCCGAAAGGCCGTCGCGCTCCTCGGCGACGTGAACTGGCCGTTCGACGGGGCGCACGTGGTCCTCAAGCCGAACTTCAACAGCGACGACCCGTTCCCCGGGTCGACGCACAACGACACGCTGCGGGCGCTCGTCGGGCTCCTCCGCGAACTCGGCTCCTCGCACATCACGATCGCCGACCGATCCGGCGGAAGCTGGGTGACCGAGGAGGTTCTCGCCGAGAAGGGGATCCCGCAGCTCGCCGAAAAGCTCGGCGTAGAGCTGGTTGCCACCGACGCGGAGCCGCCCGAAGCGTGGGAGCGCCTCGAGGTTCCGGACGGCCACTGGAAGCGTGGCGTGGAAGTTCCGAAGCTCTTTCTGGAGGCGGACGCGATCGTCCAGAGCTGTTGTCTCAAGACCCACCGGTTCGGCGGACACTTCACGATGAGCCTGAAGAACGCGGTCGGCGTCATCGCCAAGGACTCCGTCTTCGATGGCTACGGGTACATGAGCGAAATGCACGGCTCGCCGCACATTCGGGAGATGATCGCCGAGATCAACCAGCTCTACACCCCCGACCTGATCGTGATGGACGCGATCGATGCGTTCGTCCGGGGCGGGCCGGCCACGGGCGCCCTGGAGCATCCCGGCCTGATCCTCGCCTCGACCGATCGGATCGCCATCGACGCCGTCGGCGTGGCGATCCTTCGCACCTACGAGACCACCCCGGAGGTCGCCGAAGGGCGGATCTTCGATCTCGATCAGATCCGGCGGGCGGCCGAGCTCGGGATCGGCGTCGACTCGCCCGATCGGATCGAGCTCGTCGCGGCCGACGATCGGGTGAGTCAGGACGCCGCTCGCGGCATCCGCGAAGCCCTGGCAAGGGGCTAGCACACCGGAGAAAGGCGGACGTTTTCGGCACGATCGAAAAGGGCGATCCCTGACCGAGTTCCGATGAAGGGTCCTCCACGACGGAGCGATCCGAGGATCCCCCCCTGCGCACCCGGCTGTCCGGACGAGATCCCGGACGGTCTACCGATCAAGCTGGTCGCTCCCTCGCTCAAGCGCCCGAGAAGGAAGGCCGATCGGGGCTGAGCCGCTCCCGCCGCTCCGGTCCGTTTCGGCACGCGCTTCAACACTTCGCCTCTCCCGGACGTCGTATGAGTGAGAAAGGAGGGACGGACGTGAACGAGGCGATCCTGAGCGAGGCGGCGCAGATGCTCCTGAAGGAGCATCTGGCGCGGGCGGAGCGGGCACGCGTCGTCCGCTCTGCCGTGGATCATCGGGCCGCGCGCAAGGCGAATCGGTCGAAGACGCTGCAAACGACGCGCCGAAGGTCCGAGCAAGCGGCATACTGACGAACGTGTGCATCTGCAACGCCATCCGGCCCCGCGCGGGGTGGCGCGCGAGGAGTCGATCGCGTCTTGTACGGCGACGGGCTGCAGTCATCGAACATCGCCGAGTGGTTCGAGGATTCGAAGGATCGGCTCTTCCGGTACGCCCTCGGCCTGTGCAAGTCGTTCGACCGCGCCGACGACCTCGTGCAGGAGACGTTTCTCCGTGCGATCGGGCACTCACAGACCCTCGGCCGGATGAACGAGTTCCAGCGCGACGCCTGGCTGAAACGGGTCCTTCGCAATCGCTTCTTCGACGAGGAGCGTTCGAGGAAACGGTTGAACGCAGCGGTCGTCGAAATGATCCGCCACGCGAAGCGCCCGTCGGACATCGGAGGACCCGTCCGGTTCGACGAGATCCTCGATCGCGTCCCCGAGCGGTATCGCGACGTGCTCGAGAAACGCTATCGCCTCGGGATGAGCAGCACGGAGATCGGAAAAGAGCTCGGCATACCCGCCGCCACCGTGCGATCGCACCTCCATCAGGGGATTCGGTGGTTGCGAAGCCAGATGGCCAGGTCCATCCGATGAAAGGAGACACAGATGACCGAAGGCAAGTCGATCGGGAACGTGAACATCCTCGACCTTCACAAGGCGACCGAGGAGGCGATCGCGGGGATCAGCAGGATCGGCAACGTGAACGTTCTGCTCTACTCACCCGAAACGCCCCGCTTCGCCGATCGAATCAACATGGGCAACATCAACGTATCCATCGAGGTCCCGGCGGATGCCGAACTCCGGACGACCATGGGGCACCTCCGGCTCGCCCCCGATCGACCACGAGACGAAGGGACCACCGGCTTCCACGTCGTCATGGGACACGTCTTCGTCGAGGCCGGCTCGGGTGACGGCTCCATGGAGGAATCCCTCAAGGGGCTCGCCGGATTGGCCGTCATGGGACACGTCTTCTGCCCCGAATCGCTGGCCCCCATCGTTCAGCCGAAGATCAAGCAGCAGATGGGCCACTTCATCACCTATCCGGATGACGCGGTTCTCATCAGCGGATCGCTCGAGCTGACCGCCGGCTTCCTCGCGGAGTTCGATAAGCCGGCCGGCTTCGTCGTCACCGGTTCGCTCCGGGCGATCGAGAACGTGGCCGAGGCGCTGAAGCGGAAGGTCGACTACCTGCAGGTTCGGGGAAGCATCCTCTGTGCCGAGGAGAACGCCGACGCCGTCCGGTCGAAGTTGCGAGGAGGCACGTCGGAGCTGACGGTCGTGCCGTCCGGATATCGATTCCACCAGGGAGACCTCGAACTGGACGCCGCGACGCTCGATTCGCTGAGCGGTGCGAAGCTGTTCTGCACCGGAACCGTCCGGATCGGTCCGGACGTCGAACCGGCAACGATCGAGCAGCGTCTTGCCGGACTCCGGAGCCTCGGGTTGATCGTCTGCCCGGAGCGGCTGAAGGATGCCGTGAAGACCAAGCTAGACCTGGTGGCGGACCGCGTCATCTTCTACGAGGGGGATCTGTGGCTGTTCGACGAGGAGCACACCCTTCATGCGTCCCGGTTCGAGTACTCGGAGGGCAAGGCGACCGCACTCGTCACCGGCAGCCTGCGGATCGAGCCGGATGTGGAGCCTTCGGTCCTCGCCGATCGCTTCCACGCCATCCACAACCTGGGCGGGATCCGATGTACGCCGGAGCAGATGGGAGCGATCGAGGCGCGTCTCGGGATTCACGAAGGCGAGCTCTTGGACTCCACACCGAAGGAGAACGAGACGTTCGACATCGGAAACGCGAACATCCTCGCGCTCTAGGCTGAGATCCTCTTTCGTTCAGATCGGGGCGGGTCTACACAGGATCCGCCCCGTCCGTCCGAGCGCGCGGAGGAGACCGCGTCGCAGACGCTTCGCTCGCGTCCGATCCCTCGTCGTCGGACCCTCGAACGGCTCGCCGAGGACGAAGGCACGAGAGAGAAGTCGAACGGCACGCCCCCGGTCGGGGAACCTTCGTCCGCGCCCGGTGTACCGACTTTGACTTCTCCGCACGGCGTTCGCTTACACTGACGCGGGACGGAGATCAAGGGGGGATCCTGATGGGACGATCTGCGATGCGATGCGGGACGGCCGGGCTCCTGGTCCTGTCGCTCGCCGGGATGGCCCTGGCCGTCGAGCCGGAGTACGGATTCGGTGGAGGCGGTCCGGGGCTCGGCTTGTTCATGCCGGACCTGACGGCGATCGAAACGTTCGTCGAAGGGGCGGGCTTCCCGTCGTTCGACGGTGACCCGTTCCTCATCGGAGGGGGCGGCCGCGGCGGGCTGATACCCGGGCTGGCGTTCGGCGGAGCGGGGTGGGGCGCGTGGATCGAATCACGGCAGGGCAACCTGAAAGCGGATTTCGGTGTGGGCCTCGGCGGGTTCGACCTCGGCTTCGCGGTCGGCGGAGACGAGCGGTCGGTGCTGACGCTCGGCGGAGTCATCGGCGGCGGCGGCGCGGAGCTGGTCCTGACCGAGCACCCCGTCGCAGTGCCCGTCGGTCGGACCCCACGAGGGATCATCGTCGAGCCGACTCAGCAGATCTACGACAGCGCCTTCGCGTTCATCGCACCGTACGTCGACATACAGATCCAGCTCCTCGGTTGGATGGGCCTCGACGTTCGGGCCGGGTACGTGTTGACGCTCTTCGAGCTGAACTGGCAGGACAAGGGCACGCTCGATCCGCCGTCCCTGGCGCCCCCGGGCCCCTTCGTTCAGTTCTCGATCGTCTTCGGGGGGATCGGCAAGATCGAGTCCGAACCCCTCGATGACGCGGCGCTCACGCCCTGACGGGAAGGGAGTCCGAGCACCGGCCGACCAGGCGAGCCAGGCAGAGCCAGGCGGGGCACGAGGTCCTTCCCCTCTACGGGAACTCGGCTCGGAGGCGCCGCACCACGGAGTCAGGGAGCAGCGGATTCTCAGGACGGGCGAGGATTTCCTCCACGTCCGCGCCGAGTCGGTCGAGCACCGACTCGGTCGGGTGAGACGGATCGAGGGATCGGCGTTCGATGCACCGGGGGGGGAGGTAGAGCGCCCGACGGAAGTGCCTGGCCGTGTGGGGGTGCTTCAGGTAGATGGTCGGGCCCTCACCGCGGATGCTCGCCCGCGCGACTTCGTCGATTACGTCCACTGCGAGGTTTTCCTCCGTCGGCTCAAACCGGCTCCACATCCGACGGGCGCGTCCGATCATCTCGTGGGTCAACACGAGAAACCGCGCATCGTAGAGAGCGCCGTAGGCCAGGAACCCGACGTCATGCGCGATGGTCGCACCGGACTGGTGCGCGATCAGGATCGACTGGAACGCCTCCTCCCCGGCTTGCGCGTCCAGCCTGTGGGCGTCTGTGCATCCCGCCCCGCCCCATGACGGCAGATCGTAGAACCGGCCGAGATCCGCATAGGCCGCCGTCGTCATCGCGCATTCGGGCGAGCCGTAGCAGACGATCGAGCTCCGCATGTCCGTCGCCCAGGTATTGGCCCCGAACACGAAGCCGGCTCCCGGATGCTTCGTCTGCAGGAGGACCAGCGCGGCAAGGGACTCGGCCGTCCCCTGGGCGAGCCCGCCTTCCGCCGTCACCGGTCCCCCGCCGCCGAGGTTCGAGCTCGTCACGCCCATGGTGGGAATCCCCTTCTCGCCGCAGAACCAGATCCGGTCGACGATGTCCTCCTCGAATCGGAACGGGGACTCCGGTTCGATGTAGGCGATGAAGAACGGCCTCTCGCGGAAGGCGCCGGCCCCTCCCGCCACGAGGACCGCCATCTCGTAAGGGATCCGAAGGTCCGCGAGGCACGTCGACGTGGCGATGATCGGTTTGGTCGAGTGCAGCAGCATCTCGCGGAAGACGGAGGGGTAGATCCGGTCGGGGGGGACGTCCTCCGGCAGGCCCATCGACATCATGAAGTCGAATTCGGGGAGCGCTTCGACCACGCGGACGTTGTCGACGACGTCCTGGAGCCGCGAGCGTCGAATCGCCTCGGTCTCACGGTCCACGACGTAGAGGGAGTCCGACCCCGGGCCGAAATACACGTTGTCGATCTTGAGCGGCACCTCCTTGGTCCCGGTCCGATCGAACCACGGGACCGTCGAGGGGGCCTTCGCGACGGCGTCTTCGACCATTCCGCCGGGGAGGAGGACGCGGCCCTCGCCGTCCTCGGAGGCTCCGGCTCCAAGGAGAAGGCGCCGGGCCTCCTCATGGGGCAGGTGGATCCCCGTGCGCGCCAACAGGTGGAGCGCGGCCGCATGGATCCCCCTGACGTCCTCTTCGGTGAGAACCGCGATCGGCGGGAGTCTCGTCATCTGCCTTCCTCCTTTCGGGGTCGAATGATCCCGGTCGCTAGGCCAAGGCAGCGGCCAATTTGACGGCGCTCGCCGCGTCGGGGGCGTACCCATCGGCCCCGATCCTGTCGGCGAATTCCTGGGTCACCGGCGCACCGCCGACGATGACCTTCACCCTGTCGCGGAGACCCGCCCCGTTCAGAGCGTCGACCACCGTGGGCATGTACGTCATCGTCGTGGTGAGGAGCGCGGACATCGCCAGGATGTTGGGACCCCGATCGCGAACGGCCTCCACAAACGCGTCCGCCGTCACCTCGACACCCAGGTCGGTCACCTCGAAGCCGGCTCCCTCGAGCATCATCGCCACGAGATCCTTGCCGATGTCGTGGAGATCGCCCTCGACCGTCCCGATGACGACCCGCCCCCGCGGCTCGACGCCCGCGTCCGCCAGCAGGGGCTTCAGCTGCGCCATCGCGCCCTTCATCGCCTCGGCGGAGATCAGCATCTCCGGGACGTAGCGGTCTCCTCGCTCGTATTCCTCGCCGACGATGTCCATCGCCGGTGTGAGGGCGCGATCCAGGATCTCCTTCGGTTGCGTCCCCGCTCCAAGGGCGGCGGCGGTCAGCTCCACCACCTTGTCCCTGTCCCCTTCCAGAACCGCCTGTTTGATCGCATCGATCATCCCTGGCTCCTCCTTACCCGATCCGGCACTTCCGGAGTCGACGACCGTTTCCTGTGCTGCATGCCAAGCCTCGCTTCCTTCCCGATCACACCCCGCACCGCTTCAAGTCGAAGCGGTCGCGAATCTGCCGGTCGACAGCCGATGGGATGAACCGCGTTCTCGGGCGTGCGAGGATCCCCTTGGCGATCTCCCGCGCCCGCTCGCGTGCGTCGAAGGAGCCCACATCCTCCCACGCCGACCGGCCCTGCCGATCGGCCGTGGTCGGGACGAAGTACTCGTCGGTGCGGATGTGCCTCAGCGTGTGCGATTGCGTGAGGAAGTTCCCTCCCGGCCCGACGGCCGCGATGACCTCCTCCGCCAGGGTCTCCGGGGAGACCGCGATCCCGCGAAGGGCGCGGAGGGCCATCCCGTTGATGTCGTTGTCGATGACGTACTGCTCGTAGGCCACGGCCAGCATCGACTCCAGCATCCCCGCGGAATGGTGGATGTAGTTGCCGCCGGCGAGCGCGATCAGCAGGATGTTCATCCCCTTTTCGTATCCCGCTTGAACGTCGGGAAGCTTGGAGTCGGTCAGCCCCGCGTCCGAGTAGACGGGGACGCCGATGGAGTGCGCCAGCTGGACACACGCGGCGTTGAGGAGCGCCGACTCGATCGCCCCCCCAGCATACCCCATCGTGTGGAAATCGGCGACGGCCGGGACGGGCCCGTAGAGGACGGGGGCTCCCTTCCGAACCGTTTGGGCGAGCACGATCCCCGACAGCTGTTCCGCGTGCGCCTGCGCCAGGAGACCGGCCAGCGTCGCGGGGGCCGTCGACCCGGCGATCGGGGCGGACGAGAGCGCGACGGGAATCCCGCGCTCGACGACGGCCGTGAGCACGTTGCACGCCGCGAGATCGAGCGCGAGCGGGCTGACCATCCACGACGTCACGAAGGAGATGATCGGCTTCTCGACCAGCGCTTCCATCCCCCCGGCGATCAGGGCAGCGAGTTCGATCACGTCCCTCGCCGTCTCCGGCGAGTTTGCGGAGCCCATGACGTGCTTGCGCGTGTTGGCCAGACACGCATAGAACTTGCACACGTCGAGGATCTCCGACGGGACGTCCCGCGCGACGACGGGGCGGAGGAAAAAGTGGATGTTGTCGAGATGCTCCACGAGCCACGCGATGTCCGCCAGATCGGCCAGCCCGGGATCTCGCGCCCGGCCGTCCTCAAGGTCGAGGACTCGAATCGCCGCTCCGCCCGTCCCCAAGTAGACACGGCGTCCGCCGAGATCGAGCGGCGGAATCCCACCGCGACCGTGCAGCAAGACCCGGCTCGGTGTCGTTTCGAGCGCTCCGTCGATGACTCGCTCGGGGAACATGACCCGTCGGTCCTTCGTCACGTTCGCGCCCGCATCGGCGAGGATCTCCGCGGACCGCTCGTCCCCCACACGGATCCCCGTCTTCGCGAGAACCGACCGGGCCGTCCGATCGATCGTGCCGATTTGCTCCTCCGACAGAAGACGGATCTTCCCCCCCAGGTACGGAGCTCGATCCACGTCTTCTCCCATGATGAAGCTGGGCCCCCCAGTGTATGCAGTATCCCCTACATCGAGTTTGTATGTGTATCTTTTCCTGCTGGGAATTCTACAACCGTCTCCGCACGCGAATCAAGGGGGCGCCGCGTTCACCCGGCGAGCGCTCCGGTTCGCGATCCGCCGCCCCGCCTCAGAAGTCGAAGTAGAGGGGAAACTCATACGGGTGGGGTCGATTCCGCACGTTCCGCGCCTCCTGGCGCTTGATTCGGATCCAGTTCGCGATCTGATCGGCGGCGAAGACCCCCCCGGCCAAGAGGTAGTCGTGGTCCTCTTCCAGGTAGGTGAGGGCATCCTCGAGGTTGACCGGTGCCGTTTCGAGATGGGCGATCGTCTCGGCTGGAGTGGCGTAGAGGTTCTCGTTGTGCGGTCCGAACCCGAGTCGCGTCGCGTCGAGCCCTTTCCGGATCCCGTCGAGGCCCGCCATCAGCATCCCCGCGTACGCCAAGTACGGGTTGCACGTCGCGTCGGCCGTCCGGAGCTCCATCCTCCGTTCGCGTGGCGTGGCGTAGCGAGGGATCCGGACCGCGGCCGAGCGGTTCGCCTCGCCGAACGCGAACCAGACCGGAGCTTCGTAGCCGGCGACGAGCCGGCGGTAGGAATTGGTCGACGGATTGGTCAGCGCGCACAGGCTCCGGCCGTGCGTGAGGATCCCGCCGATGTAGCCCAGGGCCAGCTCCGACAACCCCCCGTTCTCCTCGAACAGGCTGACGCCGTCCCGCTCCAGGTACTGATGCACGTGGAGACCGTTCCCGTTCTCGCCGTAGATCGGCTTCGGCAGGAACGTCGCCACCAGACCCGATTCTACCGCCACGCTCCTCGCCGTGTGCTTGACGATGAGGGTCGTGTCGGCCGCATCGGCGAGCCGGGAAAAGCC
>CAZGXU010000019.1:0-7741 GCA_964530075.1 uncultured Thermotogae bacterium | reverse complement strand
GAGCTCGATTTCGAGCTGACCGTAGGCACCGACCTCGTGGTGGTGGTACTTGACGTCGATCCCGCGCTCCCGAAGACGCCGACAGATCTTGTTGCGCAGCTCGAACAGCCGATCCTCGGGAGGGCATACGTGATAGTAGGAACGCTCCGCGTTGAGATTGAGCGGCTCAAGGGCGTAGCTCGCTTCGCGCCGATCCGAGCAGAACCGTGCCTCGCGGAAGACGTAGAACTCGAACTCCGGGCTCATTCGAACCGAGTCGGCGATCCCTTCGGAGACGAGGTGCTCCTCCGCGCGCGTCGCCACCGCGCGCGGATCCCCGGAGAAACGGTCCCCCGTCTGCGGGACGTGAATGTTGCAGATCAAGGTCAGGATCCGTTCCCCGTTTTGCTGCACGATGGCTCCCGTCTCGAGATCGGGTCGCAGGACCATGTCGCTTCCTTCGACGCTCGCGTAGTCGAGGTTCGAGGCGTCGAACGCAACGCCCTCCGCCATCAGCGAGTCATCGAAACGCTCCGCGGGGACCGTCACGTGCCTCCACCGGCCCGCGAGGTCCACCACTCTCAGATCGATGAACTCGATTTCCTCACTGGAGACCTGCTCGCGCAATGACTCCATCGTAGACATCGGTCCTCCTCCGGCGCGGCGATGGAAGGGCGCACGCCTCGCAAGCTGCTCCATCCGCCATCGACGATCGATCTCCGGCCGCGGCGACGATTCTCGTCCGCCACCGCGCAGCACTTGCTGCGCCAGGTTCCCTCACGCAAGTTTTCCTTCAGACTACGCGACAGGTCGTACGGTGTCAATCCGTCTCAATGGCTCTTCCGGCGGCGCTTCCCGGAGACAGGGAGCGAGAGGGTTCGTCCGTTGTCATTCCCGGCTCGCCTGAGCTAAGATACGGCAGGATGAAACCGAAGGGCGATGTCTTCGAACGGATCAAGACCGAGCCCCTCACAGGCAAAAAACGCCAGGTGGCCAAGTACATCCTCGACAATTACATCGAGGCCTCTTTCCTGACCGCCGCTCAATTGGCGGAACGGGTTCAAGTCAGTGAGCCGACCGTGATCCGTCTTGCCTACGACTTGGGGTTTCGAGGGTACCCCGAGCTGAAGGACGCGCTCCAAGAGAAGGTCCAAGTGCAGCTCACGACGGTCCAGCGTCTCAGGCGGAACCCCCAACGGGTGAGCAACAAGTCGCCGGCGATCCAATCGCTGATCGCCGAGGCGGGAAATCTCGACTCGCTGGTGCATTCGGTGAACGTCCGAGAAGTGAAGCGGGTCGTGGCGCGACTCGTCGCCGCGGACAAGGTGATCATCCTCGGCTACAAGATGTCGTCCGTCCTCGCCGAGTACCTGCACATGGCCCTGAAGAACTCGGTGGACAACACCGTGGCGGTGACGGAAGCCACCGGCCTGTTCCAGGAAGAGCTCGTCTTCGCCGGCCCGCAGTCGGTCGTCGTCGGGATTTCGTTCCCGAGGTATACCCGGGCGATGATCCGCGATTTCCGGCAGGCCCGGGAGGAGGGGATCCGGACCGTGGCGATCACCGACTCCGAGCTCTCGCCCCTGGTGGAGCACGCCGACCACTGCCTGTTGGCCCCCTGCAGAGCCGTGTCGTACGTCGATGCCTTCGCGGCGGCCATCGGGCTCCTGTGCGCGATCGCCACGGAGGTCAGCATCGCCGCGGAGGAACAGCTCATCGGCCGATTGGCGAAACTCGAAGAGCTCTGGGAGGAAGACGAGCTCTTCTTCTGAAGGCGGACCCGCCCATGAGGACCCACGCCACCGGAGGGGAAGAGTTGGTGGACGCAGAGAAGCTTGCCCGGATCGCGGGAAGGCTCGAAGAGGAGCGCGTTCAGTTCGTCCGGGTGCTCTTCACGGATCTCCTCGGCGAGCTGCGGAGCATCGAGATCCCCCGCGAGCGGCTGGCGGACGCAGTGGAACACGGGATCGCCTTCGACGGGTCTTCGGTCGGTGGCTACGCTCGCATCTCCGACGCCGACATGGCCCTCATCCCGGACCTGGCGACGCTGACGATCCATCCAGGGCTGATCCCGGTTCGCTCATCGATGGACGAGTACGCCGTCGCGGGGGTCATCGGCGACGTCGTCACGTCGTCCGGAGACCCCTTCCCGGGCGACCCGCGCTGCATCCTTCGCCGTTTCGTAGAGGGGGCTCAAGCGGAAGGGTATCGGCTGTTCGCTGGGGCCGAACTCGAATTCTTCCTGTTCCCCGAGGGAGAGATCCCCCGTCACGGGGCTCAGATCGAGCGGAAGGAAGGATACTTCTCCCGCTCTCCCGTGGACGAGGAGGCGGCCGTACGGGAAGAGATCGTCTTGATGCTGCTGCGGATGGGAATCGCCGTCGAGGCTTCGCACCACGAGATCGTCCCGCACATTCACGAGATCGACTTCGAGTACTCCGATCCGGTGACCACGGCCGATCGACTGATGCTGATCAAGTTCGTCGCCAAGGCGGTCGCGAACTCGCATCGGTTGAAGGCGGTGTTCATGCCGAAGCCGATCTCGGGGTTCGCCGCGAGCGGCATGCACGTCCACGTTTCGGTCTTCCGCAGCGGTCGCAACCTGTTCTACGACCCGGACGCACCCTCCGGCCTGTCGCCGGAATGCCGCCACTTCATCGGCGGCCTCTTCGAGAACTTCGGCGCGATGACGCTCCTCACCAATCCGACGATCAACTCGTACAAGCGGCTCGTGCCCGGGTTCGAGGCCCCGGTGAACGTCGCGTGGGGCTTCCGCAATCGATCGACGCTCGTCCGCATCCCGGCGACGGACACGCCGGAGACGTCGACCCGCCTCGAATTGCGGTCCCCCGATCCGTCGGCGAACCCCTACCTGGCGTTCACGGGCATCCTGGCGGCCGGGCTCCACGGCATCGCGTCGGAAACGGAGCCCCCACCTCCGGTGGAGGGCGACATCTACGGGATGTCGGACGAAGAGAAGCGGGCTCGAGGGATCCGGCCCGTGCCGGGTTCCCTCGGCGAAACGGTCGATGCGTTCGAGGCGAGCGCCGTGATCCGCGGCGCGATCGGGGCGGAGGCCACGGAATACCTCGCCAGGGCCAAACGGGCGGAGATCGAGGAGTTCGGCACGGCCGTCACGGACTGGGAACGCCTTCACTACCTCGACATCTGATCGATTCGGGCGGCCGCGGGAACGGGCTCAGCCGAGCCTCGGCAATCGGATGTCGAATCGCCTTCGAATCTCTTCGTCGACCTCCGGCGGAATCAGGGGGGCGGCCTCTCGATCGAGCAGTCGACGCGCGACGCGACGCGCGTGCTGGCGAAGGTCCAACGCGGTTTCGTCGCCGACCGAGGGCCGGCGGTTGATCCCGTCCGGCACGTAGAACTCCGAGCTGCGGGCGTACCTGCGGGTGTGCACCTGCGTCAGGAACATCCCGCCCGGGCCGACCTCCCGGATGACGTCGAACGCGAGGGTGTCGTCGTTCACCTTGACCCCCTCCAGAACACGGGTCGCCATCCCGTTGATGTCGTTGTCGATGACGAATTGCTCGTAGGCGACGGTCATGAGCGAATCGAGCATCCCGGCGGAGTGGTGGACGTAGTCTCCGCCGGACAACACCACCTGCAGAATGCTCAGCCCCTTCTCGTATCCGGCTTGAATGTCCGGCGTCTTGGCGTCCGCTCCGCCGGCGTCGGAGTAGATCGGAACGCCGATGTGTCGGGCAAGCAGCACGGCGGCGGCGTTCATCATCCCGGCTTCGATGGCTCCGCCGAGGAATCCCATGTTCCACATGTTGGCGACGCCGGGGACAATCCCATAGAGGACCCGCGCGCCCGGGGAGATCGCCTGCGACAGGCTGATCGCGAACAGCTGCTCGGCGTGAGCGAGGGTCAACAGACCGGCCAGAGTCGCCGGCGCGGACAGGCCGGTGACCGGGGCGCAGGACAGCGCGACGGGAATCCCCGCTTCCAGCATCCTCTCCAGGCACCGCGCAACTCCGCAATCGAGCTTGAGCGGGCTAATCACGCACGACGCGACAAACGAGATGAACGGACGATCCCGCAACGCCTCGTGGCCGCCGGCAATGAGCGAGGCCATCTCGACGACATCGGAGACCGCATCCGGGTCGGTCGCGGACTCCTGAACGTTCTTCGTCGTGCCGGCGAGGGCGGCGTAGAAGCTGTTGAGGGTTACGGCCTCCTTGGGCACGTCGCCGCAGACGACCGGGCATTGGAAGAAGTGTACGTTCTCCAGATTTTGGACGAGCCGTGCGAGGGCGTGTTGGTCCGAAAGCGTCGACGGGCGAAGCGTCCCGTCGTCGAGATCCAGCACCCGCACCGCGGCGCCGCCCGTCCCCAGGTGAACGCGCCGATTGCCCAAGCGCAAGTCGTGCTCCGGCTCGCGGCCGGCCAGGACGAATTCCGAGGGAGCCAGGGAGACGAGGTCGTCCACCACCGCGGGCGGAAGGCGGACGGTCCTGCGGTTCCTGTCGGCTATGGCACCGGCCCGGACGAGGCGATGCCGAAAGCGGTCATCTTCGACGAGCACTCCAACTTCGTTCAGGATCCTCAGAGAGGTCTCATGGATCTGAGCGACTCGCCTACTGCTGAGGAGGTTGAGCTTCCTTCCCTGTAGTCCTTTCTGTGGCATGCCCGACCACGTTTCTACCGACGATGATTGGCGGCCATTGTATGCGGACTTCCCGCGTCGTCAACCCCCGATGACATAGGGAATCCGCCCGCCCGTCCTCCCCGGGGAAGACGGGGGCGCGGCGAAACGGAGGAAGATCCCGCCCGACTCCGAGCGATCGTCAGACCATTCCGAGGGCGCGCCGGTAGATCGAAGCGATCTCCTCTTCCGTCGCCTTACGCGGGTTGGTCCGAGCATTCACGTTGGATGCTGCACGACGGGCCATCTCCGGGACGTCGGCCGGTTCAATCCGGATCGGCTCCTGCGCCCCTCCGCGGGATCGGACGAGTCCATCGAGCCAGGCCCTCAGCGTACCCGCCTCTTTGACCATCCCGTCCAGCGTTGAGATCTTCACCTCGCAGGCCGGCTCGTTGAACTCGAGGACATGAGGAAGGAGAACGGCGTTGGTCCGTCCGTGCGGCGCGTCGTAGAAGCCGCTGATCTGATGCGACATGGCGTGGACGAGCCCCAATCCGACGTTCTCCATCGCGGCGCCCGCCAGCAGGCTGGCGAGAGCCAGGCTACCCCGTGCGGCGAGGTCGTCCCCTTGGACGATCGCCCGCTCGAGCCATTCGGTGATGAGGGAGACGGCCCCCAGGCAGAACATGTCCGACAGCCAGTTCCCCGAAGTCGAGATGAACGCCTCCACCGCGTGGGTGAGGGCGTCCAGGCCGCTCCAAAGGGTCGAATCGGGCGGGAGGGATAGGGCGAGACTCGGATCGATCACCGCCATGTACGGCGCCATCTTCGGCGTCCCGATGGAGAGCTTCTCCCTTCTCTCCTGGTCGGTGATCACCGCCCAGTAGTTCACCTCGCTCCCGGTTCCGGCCGTCGTGGGAACCAGAATGGTGGGGATCGCCCTTCGCTTCGTCTTCCCTTCATCGAGCAGATCGACGGCGTTCTCCGTTCGGTTGGCCACGCACGCGGCCGCGGCCTTCGCGGTGTCGAGGGAGCTCCCCCCGCCGATCGCGACGACCACGTGCGGGCCGAATCTCCGGAGGGCCCGTACGCAACGAGCCACGCTCCCAAGGGTGGGGTTCGGCACGACGCGATCGAAGACGAAAACCTCGGTCCCACGTCCCTCGAGGCGGAATATCATCGGGTCAAAGGTCCCACTCCGGCGCCGGCCTGGACTCATCACGAACGCCACCCGTTCGAACCCGCTCTCCTCGAAGACGCGCTCGAGGATCCCGATGCGTCCGGGGCCGAACTCCACCTTCGCCGGGAGCTCGAACGAAATGAGGTGTTCGGCGCGATTCTCGCTCGTCTCGAACGGTGTCGCGTCACTCATCTCCGCCACCTCCCCTTTGAGCCGCGCGCAGGCATTGGGACTGCGCGACGCCGTCGGCGACAGCCCCTAGGCCCGAGAAGAGGCGGGCCGGTCTAGACCGGCCCGCGCGAATTCACCCTGTTCCAAGGACCGCTCGGCTAAATCAGCCCGTGGTCCTGAAGCCACTCTTGACAGGCTTCTTCCGGCTCCAACAGGTCGATGTCGACCTTCGCGTTCAGCTCGGTCATCGCGGCTCGCGCTTCGGCCGGATCGGTCGGGAACGCGGCGATCAACTCGTTCAGAGCGTCTTCCAACCCGGGATTGGCCGCAAGGGTCTCCTCACGGACGATCGGGGCGAGGTCGTACGGCGGCCAGAAGTTCTTCGTGTCTTGAAGAACGACCCAGTCTTCCTTGACGACAATCGGGTCGGTCCCGAAGACCATCGCCGCGACGCTCTCGCCCTGAATCAGATACTCGGCCGTCAGTCCGGGGAGGACGGTGATGATGTAGTCCGGGTGGAACGCGAATCCGTAGTGGACCTGCAGCCCGAGGATTCCGTCCGGTCGTGCGTAGAACTCGAAATCACTCGCAAACGGGACCTTCCCGTCGCGGGCGTTGACGTAGGCGGCGAACTCCTCGAGATTGTAGATGTCGTTCTCCTCGGCGAACGTTCTCGTCACGGCGATCGCGTACGTGTTGTTGCACCAGATCGGGGCGAGCCAGATCAGGCCGATCTCCGCGTCGCTGTCCTTTGCCAGCTGGTAGATCTCCTCCGGACTCTCGCCGTTGAACGCGTGCCCGGTATAGGTCAGCCATTGCGTCCCCGTGTAGTCCATGCACAGGTTGAGTGCGCCGGTCTCCATCGCCTCGCGGAGGACCGTGCTGGACATCCCGGTCGTCAACTCGACATCGAACCCGCGGTCCTGAAGGAACAGGTACATCAGGTTCCCGACGACGTACTGCTCCGTGAAGTTCTTCGTCCCGATCTTGATCGTGTCGGCGACCGCGACGGTCGCGATCAGCATCACACACAGCAAACTAAGACCGATTGCTCGCTTTCTCATCATCAAGCCTCCTTGGCTGTGAATTGCGATTCTGCGCTGTCGTTTCGACTCTCGCATACCACCTCCCGCGTTGAAAACACAACTTCTGCCTGCGGGGACCCGCGCCCCCGCTCCATTCGATGCACTTGCCTCACTGCGCCTGCCATTGCGCCCGCTTGAGGACCTTCAACCCACGCGGTGTGGTCCAGTCCTCGGCCTTCGCCAGGATGGCATCGAGCGCGACGGCCAACGCGGCCGTCGGCGCGGCGCCCTGAATCACCATCTGTGTGACACGCACCGCGATTCCCGTCGTGATAATGGCTCCCAGGCCACCGGCGCCGATCATCCCAGCGACGGCGGCCGTGCCGACGTTGACGACGGTCGAAGTTCGGATCCCGGCCATGATCACCGGACGCGCCAGAGGGAGCTCGACGCGCGTGGTGATCTGCCACTTCGACATTCCCATCCCTTGGGCGGCCTCCTTGACCGCGGGATCGACGGAACGGATCCCGGCGTACGTGTTCCGGATGATCGGGAGGACAGTGTAGACGACCAGAGCGACGACGGCCGCTTCGAACCCCATGCCCAGGGCGAGGGCGGCCATCGCGATGAACGCCAGGGTCGGGACGGTCTGACCGATGTTGGCAACCCCAATCAACACCGGCGAGACGAAGCGGAGTCCCCGCCGGGTGACGATGAAGCCGATCGGAATCCCGATCAGGATCGCGAACGCTTCCGCGACCCCCACGATCTGCACGT
>CAZGXU010000018.1:1676-38595 GCA_964530075.1 uncultured Thermotogae bacterium | reverse complement strand
GTTCGAGGAGGGGCTCGACGACCTCGACGGCTTCTCGCACATCGTCCTTCTGTTCCATCTTCACCGGGCGGGGCCGCTTCGACTGAAGGTCGTGCCGTCTCTCGACGACGTGCCGCGAGGGGTCTTCTCCACGCGGGCGCCGGGGACGGCGTCTGTCCGGCCGAACGCGCGCCGATGACGCGGGATGCCGGTCAGGCGGCGATCGGGTAATGCCCGAACTCCTCCACGGCGTCGACCATGGCGAGGACGTTCTCCGGCGGGACGCCGTCCATAATCGTGTGGACCGAGGAGAGAAGATACCCCCCGCCCGGCGCCAGGATCCCGATCACCCGCTTGACTTCCTGCCGCACTTCCTCGGGGGTCCCGCTCGGCAGGCAGTGGTGGGTGTCGATCCCGCCGCAGAAGACGAGGTCCCTTCCGTACCGACGCTTCAGCTCCTCGAGGTTCGACATCTTCCCGGCGGACGTCTGGATCGGGTTGAGGATGTCCACCCCGATCTCGATGAAGTCCTCGATCAGCGGGAAGACGTCGCCGTCCGTGTGGAACAGAACCTTCGCGTCGGTCCGCTCCTTGATAAACGCGATGAAGTCGGCGTGGATCGGCTTGAGCAACTCGCGGTACATCGCCGGCGACATCAGCAGGCTCTCCTGGGTGCCCAGATCGTCCCCGATCTTGATGATGTCGATGTCCCCCCCGCCGATCTCGCGGAGGAAGTTGCCCATCAGCGCCTTGCAGGCTTCCGCGATCCTCCGCAGCAGGGCGACGGCGAACTCCGGGTGGGAGATCATGTGGAGGAGGAACGTGTCCATCCCCTGCATGGCGAAGGCGCGCTCGAGGGGAAACAAAAGCCAGGGCGTCGCCAGGATCGCGTACTCGTTCCGCCCGGCCAGCCGCTCGGCCTCCGCCCGCACGTGGGCCACCCGGCTCGGGTCGTCCATGTCCGGTCAGGGGTAGCGCTCGATGTCGTCGATCGACGTCGTGTCCGCCAGGGGATGAACGCCCGGGAACCAGACGCCGGCCTGGATCTCCCTCTGCCCCGAGCCCCACGAGTCGATGAACGGAGTGTGCGGCTCGCGGTTCCTGTTCCGTTCGAGGACCGATGCCGGCTCGCGATCGAGGACACCGCGGACGTCGCTGCGGAGCCGGATCATCGTCTCCTCATCCGGTGCCGCGGTCCCCAGCTCGGGCCAATCGTAGAGGTACTTGTCCTCGGCCACCACGCCGATCGACCGCTTCAGCGCCCGGTACGGCCGCATCTTCATGCTGGTGGCGTTGCTGACCCCGAGGACGATCGGGACGCGGTCCGGCTCCTCGTGATGAATCGCAGCAAGGACTCGCTCACGGGATGTCAGGGCCATCGCTCGCTCCTCAGCGCACCAGTGATTCTCCGCGAGATCGGACGCGACGGCAACGCGGCCGCGGGTCAATCCCGCTTCAGTCGCTGGTTGATCTCGACGACGTTCCCGTCGGGGTCGTGGAAGTGCGCAGTGCGAATGTCCCAATCCTCGTGGGTCCGCGGCGACACGACGAATCGGACGCCCTTGCTCTCGAGTTCCCTGTGGGCCGCGTCGACGTCGTCGACGGCGAAGACGAGCGCGACGTGTCCCCGCCCCTCGCCCTCCGGCTCGGGGATGCCGAGCGCGTCGACCATGCGAGCGCGCTGGAAGAGGGCCAGGCGAACGCCGGGCGCCTCGAACTCCGCGTAATCCGAGTCGACGTCGCCGCGGTGAGCCTTCATCCCCATGACGTCGCGGTAGAACCGGTAAGCGCCGCGGTAGTTGTCAACCAGAAGTCGCACGTAATTGAATCTGTAGTCCATTCTCTCCACCTCCGACCGATCGTGGTTCCGAAGAGCGACGCTTTCGTGTAGCGGACGTGGGGATTCGATGATATCGTTCGACCGGGCGTTGCACACGGAGCGCTCCCCGCTGTACGCTGGTGCCGTCATGACCGAGCGACTCCCTCCTGGACAACGGTGGATCGACGAACCGATCGTCTACGACATCGCGCACGTTCCCCCGATCGACTTGTCCGAAGCTCGGCTCCTTCTCACCGGTGCGGTGGCGAACGAGCGCGAGTTGACGTGGGCGGACCTCGTGGCTCTGCCTCGGATCGCCGTGACGCGGGACTTCCACTGCGTGACGCGTTGGAGCGTCAAGGATGTGGAGTGGGAGGGGATCGCGACGCGAACCCTCACCGATCTCGCGATGCCGCTCCCGGGCGTCACGTGGGTTCTGGCGGTCTGCCGCGAGGGGTATACGACCGGCGTCCCGTACGAGCGCTTCATCGCCGAGGACAGTCTGGTCGCGACACGGATGAACGGGGAGCCCCTCCGGCCCGAGCACGGGTGTCCCCTCCGCCTGGTCGTTCCATCCCTCTACGCGTGGAAGTACGCCAAGTACCTGACGGAGCTGCGGTTTCTCACCGAGCGGCGACGGGGCTTCTGGGAGGAGCGCGGCTACCACGATGTCGGCGACCCGTGGCGAGAGGAGCGTTTCCGCGGGCGGTAGACCGAGGGGCCTTCGCCCTGCGGCATCGCACATGTCGTCTACTGCACCGCGCCGAGGCCGAGCAGGACGAGCGTCGCCAGAGCGACGGCGATCAATGCCAGGATGACGATCGGGGTCATGTCCCTTCCTTTCGAGGATCGGTCGCTGCCGTCCTAGTCCCAGTCCCCCGAGGCAAGCTGGAACCGGAAGACGATCGGGTTGTGATCGGAGATCCGACGGACGAATCCGAGATCCCCGTACGCGGTCTCGATCGGTTCGCCAAACGGGTCCCAGATCGCGGCGAGGCCGGTGACCAGATCGATGACGCGCAGGCCGAAGGCGTGGTCGACTTCGACCCTCTGGGTGAAGAGGATTCCGTCATACGGCCGGTTCGGCGCGAGCGTCGCGTCGGTGGCGAGACAATCGCCGCCGTAGGTCGGGTTGAGGAACCGCCACCCGCTCGGCGCACAGGTGAGGATCTCGCCGCAGTCGGCGAACTGCATGTTCCCGACGATGATGTACTCCGTCTCTCCGGTCGTCTGGCCGTCGATCCAGTCCACGATCGCCCCCAGCTCCGTCGCGCGCTTCGCCCGGTCTTCCTCCTTCTCCCCCTCGTGCAGGTGGACCGAGATCAGGACGAAGTCGAATCCCGTCTCGATGCGGCGGAGCGAAACGGCATACGGGACCCGATCGAAGACGGGGTTCGCGGTCACGTCCTCGGCGAGGAACGCCCGGGGCAGACCGGCGGCCGGTTCCAGCTTCGCGGGGTCGTAGAAGACGACGTACCACTCCGTCCACGGCTCGTTGCTGTGGTTGATCAGACGCCTTCCGGTGTCCTCCTCCGAGAGGACGTACGCGTACCCCCAGCGGTCCGTCATCTCGTCGAAGAACTCGGCGACCTCCGCGTCGGGCCGATACGGATCCCCGTTGGGAAACGCCCCTTCATACGGAGGCGCCACGATCCCCTGGACCACCACGATGTCGTAGCCGGCGAGGACGTGCGCCAGCGCCCGGACGTCCTTCTCCGCGGAGTACCCCAGCTCGTTGGTGTCGAAACTGCAGACGGTGAGCGACTCGAGCGCGGCAGCGCCCACCGAGGCCGTCAACAGGATGAACAGGATGACGAATATCGTTCGTCTCATGCCCCCTCCTTCCCGGTGACGAGATCCTATCAGCAATCGGGACCTCGGCCAAGCAGGATGCGGCCGCCCGCCCGCTGAGGCCTCACGGGGAGGCGCGCCCACCGCCGGCGTTGACAGCTCGCCGGGCGTCCTCCTACATTGGGGCCGCTCGATGGCGAACGTGCGCCGGGCCGCCGGCGCATTTCGTTCCGTCGGAAAGGAGTCGCGGATGAGGCAAACGTGGATTTGGTTCGGGATCGCACTGCTGCTGGTCGCTGTTCCGTTCGCCGGCTGCGCCGACTCGGAGCCGACGATGGACGACTGCGCGCAGGTCGCCGCAAACGCGGCGGTCGGACTGACCGAGACGTACGTCGAGGGGCTGATCCGGACGATGGTCGTCCTGGCGGCGACGGCTCCGGTGAAGGCGGACGATTGGGATGGGATGTTCGGCCTGTTGGAGGCGTTCCAGGAGGCGAGCCTGCCGATGGCGACCTGGTTCCTGTTGCCCGATGGCTCGTACTACACCGTGGACGAAGGGGAAGCGAGCGCGAACCTCTCGGACCGCGCCTACTTCCCGGTCGTGATGTCGGGCCAGATCGCCACCGGCTACTTCCTGGTCAGCCGATCGACCGGAAAGGTGTCGATGGTGTCCGCGGTGCCGGTCACGTCGGACGGTCGGGTCGTCGGGGCCCTGGGCGTTTCGCTGTTTCTCGACTCGTTCAGCGCGGCGATCGGGGAGGACCTCGCGCTCCCCGAAGGCGTCGTCTTCTACGCGGCGACGCCGGAAGGGCAGATCGCACTCCACTCCGACCCGGACTTGCTCCAAGCGGACGTGTCCGAAGCGGGGGTCATCGTCGAGGACACCGCGACGGCGGTCTCGTCGCTTCTCGGGTGGACGTTCGGGGTCGGACCGACGGAGTAGCCGTCCGTGCTGGCGGGTGGACCGGTGAGTCCGCCGCGACGGTCTATCCCGGATCGGCGCTCCGGTTGAACCCGATCGTGGCGCCGGCGGCCGGGACAATCGGGAGGAGCGCGAGGCCGAGGAACTCGGTGGTCCCCTCCGGGACGCCGAGCAGGTAGAGGAGCGGCTCGATGCATGCGCTGACCAGACCTCCCGCGAGTCCCCCGAGAAGACAGGCGGCCGCGTTTCCCCTCGCGTCAAGGATCTTGCCAGTTACCAGGACGCCGGCGGCCGCGCCGAGCCCTCCGCTGAGGGTGACGGCGGAGATGACCGTCGCGACCCGCGCGGCGCGCGCTTCGAGATTCGGAGCGATGCTGCCGATCGCGGCGATCCCGAGACCGACCCCCGCGATGCCGCCCAGCGTGCCGCCGAGGAGCTCGACGGCCGCCTCACGAGAAGTCGCGGCAAGCGCGGGATGGGCGGCGATCAGCAGAATCAGCCCTGCCGTGACGACGATGAGCGATCTGCGCACTGGACGCACCTCCGTGGTTCATTCTGGGGGTTCGGGCCGGCCCGGGCAACTGCCGCGGGCGAAAGGAGGGGCGCCGCGCGCTTGGCAGACGCGCCCGAAGTCCCTAGGATGGCTGCAGGCAACGCTGTGGAAGGGGGAGGGATGAGGACGAGGGGTGCCAAGACGGTGGTGCTGCTCGCGGCGCTGACGGCGCTGATCGTCGTGCCGGCGCTGGCGGCGAGCGCGCGGGCACGGACGGAGTTCGGGCTCGGACTTCCGATCTCGACATCGTTCGGCTTCTCTTCGTTCAGTTTCGGGCTCGAGGCGTACGGGCGGATCCTCGGGACGACGTTCGTTTGGGAAACAGCCCTCCAGACCTACACGACCTTCGATGCGCTCTCCATCCGTGACACGATCGCGACGGCCGGGGCGCTGGCCCTGTGCTTCGGGCACGTCACCAACCTGCTGCCGTATTTCGGGTCGACGTACCTGACAGCCGGCGTCGGGTACACGTTCGGCCAGACCCTGGTTGCGCATCTGGCCGCCAACCTGGCCGTATCGATCGGCGGTGGGGCGTTGTACCCGTTCTTGGAGTTCCGATTCCAGCTGGGCATCGATCCGTAGCGCGGGGCCCTATCGATCCGCCGTTCGAGCGGATTCGAACGCGCTGGGACGGGAGGTGAGACGCCGTTGAACGGTACGTTTTGGGTCAGCGTCGCCACGGTGTTGGTTCTGATGGTCGTCGCCACGCTTCTCTTCCCCGAGCAGGTCGCGACCCGGCCGCCGCTCGACCTGGAGCCTTCGGAGCCGGCGCCGGTTGAGGAAGTCCCCGCCGCGGAGCCGCCGGAGTCGATCGAGCCGGCCCCCGTCATACCGGTCGCCATCGACGGCGTGGTCTTCCCGGGGGAGTACGCGCACAGAATGGACGCGGGCGGCTTCGAGGTCCACTGGTCGAACGACATCAACTTCCTCCGCGTCGGACTGATGAGCCCGGGAATCGGATACGTGGCGATCGGGTTCGACCCGGATCACCGAATGCAAGGGGCGAACTTCATCCTCGGGGCGGTGGAGGACGGAACGCTGAAGATGCGCGACGACTACGGGAATGGATCGGTCAGTCACACGGCGGACACACTCCTCGGAGGAACGGACGACATCCTCGAGGCGGCGGGGCGTGAGGAGGGCGGACGAACGACGGTCGAATTCGTGATCCCGCTCGTGACGCGCGACCCGTACGACAAGACGCTCGTCCCCGGCGAGACGTACCGGATCCTCGTCGCCTATCACGACACGAGCGACAGCTTCGCGGTCCGGCACAGCCAGCGCGGTTCCGGGACGATGCGCCTCGACGCAGCGCCGTAGGCGATCGAACCCGACGCGCCGACCGGTCTCATCGCCCTCGACGGAGAGGGGCGGTCGGGCTGTTGCCCGATGCGATCGGATGGTCTACAGTCCTTGAGGCGCAACGAGTGAGAGGAGGGGAATCATGAACAGCACTTGGTTGATCATCCTTGGCGTCCTCGCGGTGGGATTCGCTGTCTTCCTGCTGCTCCCTCTCGTGTTGCCCGAGCGGGAGCCGGCGTCCCAGATCCCGGCGATCGTCGAGGTCGAGCCGGGCGTCGCCAGCGAAGAACGGCCCGTTGTGAGTCAACCGGAAGCGGAAGAGACGGAAGCGGGGGAGGCGCCTGAACAACCGGAAGTCGCTCCCGAGGAGGCCGCGCCGGCCATCGGCTACTCGATCGACGGCGCGATCGGGGCGACCGAGTATGCGCACAGCACGGAGGTTGCCGGTGTCGAGGTCTACTGGGCGAACGATGCGACGTACCTCCGCGTCGGTCTGGTCTCTCCGGGGACCGGATACGTGGCGATCGGGTTCGATCCCGTCCGTCAGATGGAAGGCGCAAACATGATCCTCGGCTACGTCCAGGATGGCAACGCCTACTTGCGCGACGACTTCGGGACCGAGGCGACGGCTCACATGGCCGACGTCGATGGTGGCGGCGTCGACAACATCCTCTCCGCTGCCGGGGCCGAGTGGACCGATCAGACGGTTATCGAGTTCATCATCCCGCTCGACTCGGGCGACCCGATGGACAAGCCGCTCGTTCCGGGGAACACGTACACCATATTGGTCGCCTATCACGACCTGATAGACGGCTTCACGACGCGCCACAGCCGCCGCGGGACCGGCGAGATCCGACTCGACGAGGCTCCGTAGAAGACCGCCGTGCCGCAGATCCACGGGGAGTGCGGCCTCGAGATTCATCGCGAAGGCAGCGAGGTCGCGCTCCTCGACCGCCGGACTTGGCGGCTCGGCGATGGGACGGGGGCGTTCGCTCCGGTCGGCGTTCCGCTCTGACCGGGAGGGCGGAGGACCGTCTTCCGGAGCGGAGGCACTGCCGGGCGCGCACGGACGCCGAATCCCTCCGCGACATCTGCGGTCCATGATCGCTTCCCTTCGGCGCTGAGCCCGCCACCGCGCCGGGCACATCGGAGGCACAGATCTCCGCCACGGATCCGCCACAGGTCGAAGGCACCCTCGAAGCTTCATGATCCGTCGCAAGGTTCAAATCGACGAGCGAGAACGGAGGTGGACGATGGATCGAACGACAACCCTGAGAGCCGTCCGCCTGGTCTGCGGCGTCGCGTTGGCGCTGCTCCTCGTCGTGATCCTCTTCGGGTAGAAGCGATCGAACGTGCGACACGGGGTTCGAACGTCGAGCCCGGTCCCGTATGCGCTCGCTGGGGCAGGGCCGACCGGTGCCAGGGTCGCCTGGGAGTTCCGGACCGGAGCTCCGAATGTCAAGAGGCCCGGCGGCTACTCGGCCCCGACGAGCTTGTCGATGATCGCCCGGCAGAAGGCGGGAAGGTCCAGCGGCGTTCGCGAGGTGATCAGGTTTCCGTCGACGACGACCTCCTCGTCGACCCACTCGGCGCCCGCGTTCGCCATGTCGTCGCGGATCGACCGGACCGATGTGGCGCGCTTGCCGTCGACGACGCCGGCGGAGATCCCCACCCAGCCTGCGTGACAGATCATCGCGATGACCTTCCCCCGCGTGTCGGCGGCGCGGACGAGGTCGACCAGTTCGTCATGGACCCGCATTCTGTCCGGTGCGTACCCGCCGGGGACGATCAGGGCCGACAGCCGATCCGGCGAGATCTCGGCGACCGATGCGTCGGCGGTCACCGGATACCCGTGCTTCCCCGTGTACCGTTTCCCTTTCTCCATGCCGATGACGATGACCTTCGCTCCGGCCTCGCGCATCCGGAGGAGCGGATACCAGAGCTCGATGTCCTCGTGCTGGTCCTCAACCAGGATTCCGATCGTCTTCTCCTTCAGGTTCATGCGGTCTCCTTCCGAGTGGACAGTATCCCGCGATCGCGCCTCGTCAACCAGACTTCCTCGTCGGGATCAGCCGCGACAGGAGCGAACGCCTCCCGCCTTTCCGGAGGTATTTCTCGGGGTCTTCATCGAACGCGACCTTGCACCCGGGGGCGCAGAAGTAGTACGTCACTCCCTTGTACTCCGACGTAGCCGCCGGAGCGTTCTCGTCAACGGCCATCTTGCAGACCGGATCGATCGCCATGATGCCACCTCCCTTCGTCCTTACCTCAAAACCCCGCCCGCTCGGGGATCGGATCCCCAAGCTGGTTCCGCACCCGGATGCCGCCCTAGGACCATGGATCCCCGTCATGCGACGTCCTGTTCATCTTGCGCTTCGTCCGTTCATCCCTCTGTCGGCCGAACGGGAAGTCTGCAGAGCGACTGTGAAGGGGATGACAAGGAACGGTGGGCGGTTTGTGATTCTCGTCCCTTGCGTTCGGCCGCCGCCGTCTACGGAAAGAAGCGCAGGAATGCGGAATACGTCGGCAGGACGAGGAGGTCGTCGTTGACTCGCCCGATCGGATTCTCGAACTGCGTCGTATCGGTGATCACCGGCTGGAGGGTGAGCCGTCCCTGGATCGCCGAACTTGCGAGACCGCTCCATTCCCCGGCCAGATGAACGGACGGTAGCTCGGCCAAGGGCAGGATTTCCCAACCCTCGATCTGCCGCGCGAACGCGACCAGCGGGAACGACACCCCCACCTCACCGACGAAATCGGGGAAGAGCCTCGTCTGCGCAGAAGCGTGCGCGAAGCTGCCGATGACCGTCCGCAGGAGCGTCTCCTCGGACTCGAAACTCCAGAACATGTTGAGCCCCACGCCGACGGTGAACGGATTGGAGAGGTCCCACCGATAGAGGATCGTCGCTCCGAGGCTCGAGGGCAGCGAATCGACCACCGTGACAAGCTCAACGCTGCTCGATGTTCCGACCACGGCGACGGCGCCGAGCGATATGGAAAGCTCCCACGGCCGCCGGCCATCCTCCCTCTCCAGGGCGGGATTCAGATGGAACCCGAGAGAGATCGACTCGAGATCCACGGCGCTCGCCGCAGGGACGAGGAGGAGCAACGCCGCCGCGACGAGCAAGGTCTTCTTCATGATTCCCCCTTCATCTCATCGATCGCCCCCAAGGCGATCGTTGGATCCTCGCCATTCTAGCAGGCCCCGCTCGGATTCCAATACCCGTCCAGCCACCGATTCCCCGCGAATCGGCTCCGTGACGAGGACGGTGTTCCCGCGCACCCCGACGATCTCGACATCGGCGTGACGTGCGATGGTGCGCCGGTCGATGCTCCGTGCGGACCAGATCTCGCCGTCGACCTTGACTTGGCCCGCTGGCCGGAGCGGAGTCACGGCGCTTGCGGTCCTTCCGACGAGGTCCGCCGTCCCGAGGTGGGCCGGACGCCGGAACGCCCGGCGAAGGAAGAGGGCGTAGAAGGCCACCGACGCGAGTACCTTGGCGACGGGCAGCCCGACGAGGATCCAAGTCGGGACGTGGGTGGTCGAACCGACCGTCGCGAGGGCGCCGACCAAGAGCGCGAGTTCGGCGACCTCGCGCGTGAGATAGGCGCCGGCCCCCCGAGGGAGGCGGAGCGCTCCCTTTCGTCCGCGGCGAGTCGTCGGGTCCTTTCGTCCGGTCATCCCTGGATCGTCAGGTACGACCCGAAGACGATCAGGCCGGCACCGAGGACGGTGAGCACCCCATCGAGCCACCGGCCGGCGATCCTCCGCCTGGCGAGCGCCCGGCGGATCCACGGAAAGCCGTGTGTGACGAAGGCGGCGAGGGTCAACGGTTGGATGATCGAGTGGATCCTGAACGCGGTCAGCCTGCCCAGGATCCCCCCGAACAGCCGCCAGTGAAGCATGGCGTAGCCGGAGAGAAACTGAAGGAGCAACAAAGGGATCAGGATCCAGGCGGCCAGGCGCTGGATGCGCTGCCAAAGGAGTCTCATTTCGATCGTTCGCCCCCCGCCATCCTGCCCGATGGTGGGTCGATCCGTCTAATCGCCGAACATCGGGCCGTCAACGTCGCCGTTGTCGCTGTAGCCCCGTGACTCCCAGAATCCTCGGTAGGACGGATCATCGGACAGCTCGACGCGGACGATCCATTTGATCCACTTGTAGCCCCACTTGTCCTCGGCCACCAGTTCGAACGGGAATCCGTTCTTGGCGGGAAGGACGATCCCGTTGATCCTGTCGGCGATGATCAAGTTGCGCTCGAGGATGAAGTCGAGCGGAAGCGACGTCGTGTATCCGTCCGCAGCGTAGAAGATCACCGTGTTGGCTTCCTCCGCGGGTTGGGCCTGCTCAAACAGCCGGGCCAAGGGGATCCCCTCCCACAGCGCTTTCACCGACCATCCTTCGACGCAGTCGATGGTGACCAGCTTCGCCAGGTGATCCATGTCGCTCAATTCGGCATAGCTCCAGGACATCGCCCGGTCCACGAGTCCGTCGAGCGTCAGGGTGTACGTCGCCTCGTCGACGTATTGGACTCCCTTGATCGAGTTCTCGCGGAAGTCGTCGACCGAGCCGAGACGCTCTCCCTGATATTCGCGGATCTCGACCTCCTCGACCGGCGTCGTCTGCGCGACGGTCACGATCGGCACGAAATCGTTGCCGGCATCGAGTTCCGCCACCTTCGCCTCGTCGGCGCCAACCATCGCCGGAAACGCCAACGCGAAAACCAGCACAACCATCGCCGCGCCCATCCGTTTCGATCGGATGCGTTGCATTCTGTCTCCTTTTGCCCCCGTTCTGCTTGGAACGCTACCGTGGCGCCGTGAACTTCGGGTGAGTAAGGTGTAGATACTCGGTGGAGGAACTCCGCCTGGAAGGTATAAGGATTGGGGGCTCCTCACATGGCGTCCGGGCCCCGGTCGCCGCGTTGGGTCGCCTTGACCGACCTCGGCGTCTTCCTTCAATCTCCGAATCCGGAGGAGACGGACGTCACGCGGAACGGGCGGACCGACGCGGGGTGTCCGAGTCCAGACGCGGGCTCCGGAAGGGGGTTGAGTGAGAACGATGGAGACGATCGATCTCAAGAAGGATCACGAAGAGCTGTACCGGGCGAAGGGGACGACCGAGGAACTCCTCGTCCCCGCGGGGGCCTTCCTCGCGGTCGACGGGAAGGGGGACCCCGGTGGGACGGCCTACCAGGCTGCGATCGAGGCGCTGTACAGCGTCGCCTACACAATGAAGTTCGCGCTGAAGGGGGCGGGTGTCCTCGACTTCACGATCCCGAACCTCGAATGTCTGTGGTTCTCCGACCCGAACGCGACGTCGCGGGCGGAGTGGGAATGGTGTCTGCTGATCCGCGTGCCCGATCGGATCGGCGAGGAACAGGTCGCCGACGCGGGCCGACAGGTTCTCGCGAAGAAGGGGATCGATGCGTCCGCCGTCCGCAGGATCGAATCGGACGGAGGACGCGCGATTCAGGTGCTGCACATCGGGCCGTACGAAAGCGTGGCTGATTCGTACGGGACGCTCCGGGCGTACGCGCAGGAGCGGGGGCTCGAGCTCGAGAACGTCGGCTACGAGGTCTATCTGAACGATCCGCGCCGGACGGCGCCGGAGAGGCTGAAGACGATCGTGCGCATACCGTTGGCCTCCGCGGAATGATCGGGCCGAAAGGCCCTGGCGATTCGCCGCGTCGATCGGCTCTGGGCACGCCACGTTCCTGATCCGACGCATGAACCCCTTCTTCATCGGTCCTCCGGTCCCCTGCCGGCGCTGTCGGGGAATGCCGGAGGGGGGTTGCGCCTGCGTCCGTTCCAGCTACAGTCTGGGCGGAGCTTCGACACGAGGAGAGGAGAGCCGGGGTGCGAGCCTGGTTTCGCAAGCGCCGTAGAGCACGTCTTCGGCAGCGTCCGTTCCCGAAAGGATGGGACGCGATCCTCGCGCGGGGCGTGCCGCTCTACCGCCGGCTGTCCGAAGCCGACCGGAACGAGCTCAAAGGACACATCCAGATCTTCCTCGCCGAGAAGCGGTTCGAGGGGGCCGCGGGCATGGCGATCACCGACGAGATCCGCGTGACGATCGCCGCCCACGCGTGCGTCCTCCTCCTGCATCGGACGACGGACTACTATCCGGGGCTGTACACGATCATCGTCTACCCCGGTGCGTACGTCGCCCAGCGGGCCGTTCGGGAGCCGATCGGGATCGTGACCGAGCGGACGGAGACGAGGCTCGGGGAGTCGTCGCCGCGCGGGGCGGTCGTTCTCTCGTGGGACGCGGTCGAGGCCGCGGCATCGGACGTCGGGGACTGCCGGAACGTCGTCCTGCACGAGTTCGCCCATCAGCTCGACGCGGAGGACGGCTCGGTCGAGGGAGCGCCGGCGCTGTCCGACCGATCGAGGTACGTCGCATGGGGCCGGATCCTCGGTCGGGAGTTCGGGCGCCTTCGCCGCGACGCCGCGCTCGGCCGCCAGACGGTCCTCGACCGGTACGGCGCGACGAGCCCGGCCGAGTTCTTCGCCGTGGCGACCGAGTGCTTCTTCACCCGGCCGGAGCTCCTGAAGGCCCGCCATCCTGAGCTGTACACCGAGTTGCGCGGCTACTACCGCCAGGACCCGCTGGATTTGAGGAGAGCGCAGCACGATCCCGAGTAGCTCGACAGACATCGCCCCATGGTTTTCCCCGGGCCGTCTACGCAGGCGCCGTTCCCGTCGAGTCGAGGGCGGTCGCGGCCTCCCGGCTCGGAAGCGAAGGCTGTGCTCCGCGCACCGTCGTCGCCAGGGCTCCGGCGGCGATCGCCCACCGAATCGCCTCGTCCACCGGGTGCGTGTGGAGCGCCCAGGCGAGCGCCCCGTTGAACGCATCGCCGGCCGCCGTCGTGTCGACGGCGCGGACCCGAGGAGCGGGGAAGCGGACGGCTGCCCTCCCCGAAGAGGACCAGACGGCCCCCTCGGCCCCGAGGGTGCAGATGACGTTTGTAACGCCGGCGTCGAGAAGGCGGCGGACCCCCGCCTCAACCCTCTCGCACCGGCTGACGATCGCCAACTCGCGCTCGTTCGGGGTGAGGACGTCGATCCGCGACAGAAGCAGCGGCGCGAGGTCCCGCGCCGGGACCGGATCGAGGATCACCAGTGGCTTCGTCGTCGGCAGCCTTCGCAGAAGGACGTCGACCGTTTCGAACGGGATCTCGAGCTGAAGGAGGAGGACGTCCGCTCCCGCGATCCGATCGAGATGCCGCTCGACATAAGGGGGATCGACGCGCCCGTTCGCCCCCGCGCCCAGGGCGATCGCGTTGTCGCCGGCCTCGTCGACCCAAACGCTCGCCAGCCCCGACGGAGTCCCCGGCTCAACCTCGACGGCGCTCACGTCGACGCCGGATTCGCGGAGGGTGTCGAGGAGCCGCGTGCCGAACGGATCGTCCCCAACCTTGCCGAACAGGCTCACGTCGGCGCCGAAACGGGCCGCGGCGACGGCCTGATTCGCTCCCTTCCCGCCGGGGTAGAACGCCACGCGCCGCCCGGTGAGCGTCTCCCCGGGGGCGGGCATCCGGGGGACCTCGATGACGAGATCCGTGTTGATGCTCCCGACGACGGCGATCGATGGCGTCTCGCGCTTCGCGCCCGGCATTCCTACCTCACGGAGGCGTAGAGGACTTCGAGGAATCGGTCGCGCGACGCCTCGAGAACGACGTCCGCGTTCGGCTCGTTGCCGGTGACGCGGAGGTGATCGACGACCGTCGCCCCGCGCGTCAGCTCGCTCCTCGTCTCGACGTCGACCCGAAGGCGCTTCACCACCGTAGCGACGTCCGGTTCGAGGGCCACCGCCATCGCGATCGGGTCGGGAAGATCGAACCCGTCCTGCTTCAGGTAGTCGATCCCGAACCGGCGGAGCGCCCTCTGGATGTCGACGCAGAACGCGGCGAGATCGGAGACGTTGCGCAGCGCCTCCGCCTCCTGCGCGGTGAACGTGGCGTGCTTGTGCGAGACGTCCCACCCGACCATCTCGATCGGAAGCCCCGACTCGAAGACGATCTTCGCCGCGTCGGGGTCGACCCAGATGTTGTATTCCGCCGCCGGGACGATGTTCCCGTGGCCGAAGCCGATCCCCCCCATGATCACGCATCGCTCGACGTTCGACGCGAACGACGGGTCGTGCAACAGCGCGGTCGCGACGTTCGTCAGCGGCCCGAGCGTCACGAGGGTGATCTCGCCGCCGGAGCGACGGGCGGTGTCGAGGAGAACGTCGACCGCGTGCTCCTCGGCCGGTGTACGGCCTGTGAGCGGAAGGCCGATGTCGCCGAGCCCGTCCTCCCCGTGGCAGAACTGCGCCGTCTCCAACGGCCGGAGCATCGGCCCGGCGAGTCCGGCGTGAACCGGGACGGACTTCCCGCATCGCTCGACGGTGTACAGCGCGTTCTGGACCCCGTACTCGAGCGGGACGTTTCCGGCGACGACGGTGATCGCCTCGACCCGGACGTCCGGGTGGTTGAGGGCCATGACGAGGGCGACGGCGTCGTCCGACGCGGTGTCGGTGTCGATCACGAAGCGGCGCAGGGGCTCCTCCTTCTTGAATCCATCCCTTCGTACCCGTCTCGTCAGACGATACCTCGGCTCGGCGCGGGCGCCAAGCGAGAACGACGAGGGGGAAGGGGCAGCGACGCGTTGACAGGAGGCCCGCTGGCTCGGATGATGGCCGGACGGGTGCGGAGTCGACAGGAAAGGCCACGAAGGCCGCGAGCTCCGCGCCGCAGCGCCCCGCGGAACCGACCCCGGGGCCGAGGAGGTCCGGCATGGCGGAGACCGAATACCGGCTCGATTTCGATCGGTCCCTCGCCCCGTCGCCGGTCGTCCCCGCGCTGATCTGGGCGGAGGGGATCGATCCGCCGCTTCCGACGGAGACGGCACCCGAGGCCCTGGAGGAGCTCCTCGACCGGGTCCGGGCGGTCGGCGAAGGGTTCGTCCCGGCGGAGATGCGACAGCGCGTCCGGAGGATGCTCCGGTACGGGAGATACAAGCCGAGCGGACGGAGCAAGCCGGCGAGCGAGTTCCTCGTCCGGGCGGTTCTCAGCGACTCGTTTCCCCTGGTCAACGGGCCGGTCGACGTGAACAACGTCGTCAGCCTCGAATCCGGGCTCCCCGGCTCGATCTTCGACGCGGCCCTCTCCGGGCGGCGCTTGCGGCTGCGGCGCGGCGCCCCGGGCGAGTCGTACGTGTTCAACCCGTCCGGCCAGGCGATCGATCTGCAGGACCTCCTCCTCGTCTGCCGGCGGACCGAGGGTGGGTGGGAACCGTGCGGCAACCCGGTGAAGGATTCGATGACGACGAAGATCCGGCCGGAGACGGAGGACGTCGTCGCGGTCCTTTACGCCCCCGCCGGCGAGCCGATCGATTCGGTCGAGCGGTGGGCCGGCAGCTACGCCGGGCTCTTGGAACGCCGCTGCAACGCCGATCGCGTCGGCTTTCGCGTCGGGTTCGACTGACGACCGGCGGACCGAAGGGCAGGACGTCTCAGTAGGTCTCCCAGTGCACGCGCTCCGGCTCGTACTGCGTCCGGGCCGGTTTCTCTTCGGCCGGTACGCCGACCGGGATGAGGGCGAAGACGCACAGGTCTCCGGGCAGGCCGATCAGGGCGCGGACCGCCTCCTGCCTCTCGTCGCTCATCCCACACCACGTCGCGCCGAGGCCGAGGTTGGCCAAGGCGACGAGCAGGTTCTCCGTCGCCGCGCCCATGTCCTGATCGAACCAGGCGTACCCCTTCTTCTTTCCGATGGGGAGGACGACGGCGCCGGCGTCGACGCCGAACTTGGCGTACGGATGAGCTTGGCAGACTGCGCGGACCTTCTCACGGTCGGTGACGACGACGAACTCCCACGGGCGGGAGTTCCGCGCCGTCGGGGCGGCCATCGCCGCCTTCAGGGCGATCTCGATCTTCGCGCGATCGACCGGTTCGCCGGTGAATTCTCGGATCGACCGCCGCGCGGTGATAAACTGCAGGATCTCTTCGCTCATCGGAACACCTCCTCCTCCATGAAGGTCCCAGGTCGAACGAGCTCCACTCTAGCCGAACGGGCGGTCCGTTGCGACTGGATCGATGTCCCGGCGGGCCGCTTCACGGGGCTCTTGACATCGAGGGATCGAGCGCTATACTTCGCCGGATTCACGAAGCGCGCCCAACTCGCTGGAGTTGGGAATTCGCTTTGGATGGGGGTTTCACCATGAGTCGGGCGCTGCGAGCTTGGTGGCGTGAAGGAGAACGATGGTACTTGGCGGTCGGCCTGGCCAACCTCGTGTTGGGCACGTCGTCGGTCCTGATCCCTCTCTCCGTAGCCGCGGTCTACGGTCGATCGGTGGGCGCGGTCGGCCTGCTCGCGGGCCTGGTCAGCTTTGTCGGCGTCGTGGGAAGCCTCGTCTGGGGGAGGCTGTCCGACGTGGCCCATCGTCGGAAGCCGTTCGTGATCCTCAGTTACGCGGCCGTTGGGGTCTGCTTCTTCGCCATGTCGTTCGCTTCGGCGTTCCGACAACTCGCCCTCCTGAACATGCTCGCCAACTTCTTCTGGATGGCCAACGCGTCGGTGACGGTGCTGATCGTGATCGAGAACCGCGACCCTACGACGTGGGAGAGGAAGATCGGTCACCTGAACCAGATCGGGGCGATCGGTTGGGTCGCCGGGCTCTCCCTCGGCAGCCTTTGGATGGCCGCTCTGTCGCGATCGGCCGGAGAGGAGACGACGATTCGCTCCCTGTTCGCGATGATCGGTCTCGGCAGCCTGGCCGCTTCCTACCTGGCGCTCCGGTACATACCGAGGACGATCCCGAAGTTCACGAGGCGCAAGTTCCGCGGCGTGATCCTGGCGGTGGGGAGCTTCATCGCCGAGAAGGCGCGCTTCGCGCCGCTTCACCTCTATCACCGCCTAAGCCCGCGGCGGATCGTCCGGCTGCTCACCCGTCCCGAGGGGTTCCGCCCCGGGACACGCCGCTTCCTTCTCGCGACGTTCATCTCCTTCATAGGGCTCGGGTTCTTCGGGATCCCATTGCCACTGCTCCTCTCCCAGCGGTTCGGCTTTCCGTCCTCCCTCGTCTTCCTTCTCTTCACGATTCAGCAACTGGGAATCGCCTTCGCGTACCCTCTGGCGGCCAAGCGGATCCGCAGGCGGGGGAATCGTTCGGTGCAGCTCGCCTCACTGACGGTCCGCCTGCTGCTGTTCGGCGGCGCTGCGCTGTACCTGATGGCCTCGAGAACGGCGCCCCCGATGGCGCTGCTCGTCGTCGCGTTCGTCGCCTACGGCGTGACGTGGTCTTACTTCCAGCTCTCGGGCGTCGCGCTCACCTCGCGTCTCGCCCGCGAGGAGAACCGCGGCGCGGCGCTCGGCCTGTACAACGCGTTGGCCGGCTTCGGATGGATCATCGCCGGGATCGGAAGCAGCTTCGTGGCCGAGAGGATCGGATACGCGGCGGCGTTCGCCGTTGCGGCCGGACTCCTCTTGGTCAGCCTGACGGTTCTTCGCTTCGTCCCCGATCCGGTGATGGCGAACAGCGGCGAACGGAAGAGATGGGCGGCACCTCGACCGGAGGAGCGTCCGGCGCTCCTCAGACCGGTCGCCGGCTCGGCGGCACACCGTCGCTAGCCGGACCGTCCGCGACGGATCGTCCCTCGCATGGCATCTCCGGGCCGCCCGTGGAAGAGCGACTCCGCGCGGCGTGATTCTCATATCGGCGGGTATACCCCCCCCAACGGAACCGGGTTCGAGGCACGCCTTTCCCTCCGGTACAATCCGCAGGCGGGGGTGAACCGGTGTTCGAGTACCGAGCGGTGACGGACGTAGAAGCCGTCGCTGAACTGGCGAAGTCGGCGTTCGTGGTCCGGCGGCCGGACCACCCGGCCCTCGCGGAGTGGCTGGCGCGGTCGATCGAACACGGCCGTGAGCTGTTCGGCGTCTTCGACGGGGCGAAGCTTCTCTCGGTGTACATGCTCTACGACTTCCGGATGCGCCTCCGGAGCTCGGTCGTTCCAATGGGGGGGATCGGCCTCCTCTGTTCGCGGCTCGACGCGCGCGGAAAGGGTGCGGTCCGAACGATGCTGCGCGAGGCGCTCGGCACGATGCGCGACAGAGGCCACGTCGTGTCGGCCCTCGATCCGTTCGACCAGTCGTTCTACCGGAAGTACGGCTGGGAGATGTTCGAGCGGCTCCAGCGGGTCGAGATCCCGCCTCGGCTGCTTAGGGTTCCCACCGACGAGGAGGCCGAGCACGAGGCGGTCGATCTCCTCGCTGCGGACGAGGCGTCGCGGGCGTTCTACAACGACTTCGCGCGTCGATACCGCACGCTGGTACAGCGCGGCGAGAGGGAGTGGGAGGAGCGGACAAGGATCCTCTCTTGGAGCGCGAACACCGCGGCGCGCGGCGTCGTACGCGTCTCCCGCGGCGGGGACGTCGTCGGACTGATGGGATACGACCTCGTGGGGAAGGCAGGCGACTGGCATCCGACGTTCCACGTGACCCTGTTCCTCCACGAGGACGAACCGGCGAAGCGGGCGATGCTTCGCTACCTCGAACGACTGTCGCACCAGGTGAAGACGATCCGGTTCGACCTGCCGGTCGACGAGGATCTCTGGCCGTACCTTTCCGACCGCCCGGCCAAACGGGAGGTCCGCGACCAGTTCATGATCCGGATCGTGTCGATGGAAAAGTTCGACGGGCTGGGGATCGACGCGGACGACCTGTCGATCGCCATCGAGGTCGCCGACGGGCAGGCCCCCTGGAACGCCGGGACCTGGCGCTGGACGATCGAGGACGGCGTCCTTCATGTCGAGCGGTCCGATCGCGCCGACCTGCGCTGCGGGATCGGACCCCTGTCGAGCGTCCTGTCCGGGTTCACCGACTTCTCGGCGATGATCGCGGCCGGGTGGGCCGAGTCGCTCCCCTCCTACGCGGGGCAGGACCTCCCGAAGGTGGCCACGTTCCTCGCCGACTACTTCTAGTAGCTAGCGGACAGGGCGAACGCGCCCGACCGGAGCGCGGCCGGCGTTTCGTGCCGATATACTCGTGGGACCGAGGGCGAGGAGGTGGACGGTGGACGAGCGGCGCGCGGCTCGCTACGAGCGAATCCACGAGCAGCTTCGCGGGTTGATCGAGGGGAAGTCCCCCGATCTGACCGCGGCGATGGCGACGATCTGCGCCGTCCTTCATGCCAAGATGCCGCATCACTTCTGGACGGGCTTCTACTTCGTCGCAGGCGAGAGGCTTCACGTCGGGCCGTATCAGGGGCCGATCGCCTGCCAGGTGCTCGAAGGGAGGGGCGTCTGCCTCGAGGGCGTCCGGACGGGGAAGCCGGTCGTCGTGCCCGACGTCCGCGCCTTCCAGGGGCACATCGCGTGCGACGCGCGATCGAAGAGCGAGATCGTTCTCCCCATCCTGAAGGACGGGAAGGTCCTCGCCGTCCTCGACGTGGACTCGGACGCGCCGGAGGAGTTCACCGAAGCGGATATCGAGCCACTGGAGAGGATCCTCTCCCTCCTCCAGCCGTACCTCTAGGCCGGTCCCCGTAGCCCTCGATCAGTCGGTACAGAACATCGGCCCCGAATTCGACCGCGGCGACCGGGATCCGCTCATCGGCGGCGTGAATCGTCCCGAAGAAGTCGAACTCCTCCGGCAGGTTCATCGGGGTGAACCCGTAGGTTTGGATTCCGAGCCGCGAGAAGAAACGCGCGTCGGAGCTTCCCGGAAGGAGGTACGGGACGGGGATCGACCCCGGCGCCGCCTGCCGGAGGAGACCGGCGAGGAGATCGAGGAGACCGAGATCCGGATCGGCCGGGCCGCGATCGTACAGGCGGACGTCGAACTCGACCTCCTCGCCGAGGATCGGTCGGAGCTCGGCGAGCAGGTCGTCGAGGGTGAATCCGGGGAGAAGGCGCGCGTCCAGACCGAGGGCGATCTCGCTCGGGATCACGTTCGGCTTGTCGCCGCCTCGGACGAGGGTCGCGTTGACCGTGTTCCGGAAGAGGGGTTCGAGGTTCCGTCCCGTCTCGCCGAGGCGGGCGAGGATCCGATCCGTCCAGAGCGGATTCAGCAGGCGCCGGAGGACGAATCCCTTACCTCGGGGGAGCGCGGCGGCCATCGATTCGATCAAGTCTCGGACGATCGGAGTGACATGGATCGGCAGTCGCCGGCGATTGAGGCGGATGAGCAGCCTGCCGAGGTCGGCCATCGCCCCGTCGCGCATCGGCCGCGCGCCGTGTCCGGCCGGGCCGGTGATCCTCGCCTCGAGCCAACACGGATGCTTCTCTCCGACCTGAATCAGGTAGAACGTACGGCCGGCGACCCGAAGCGGAAATCCGCCGAACTCCCCGATCGCGTAGCGGACGCCCGCGAAGACTTCCGGGTGCTCTTCGACGAGATGGCGCGCGCCGTGGACGCCGCCGGCCTCCTCGTCGGAGAGGACGGCGAGCAGCACGTCCCCGGCCGGGACGACGCCGCGCGTCGCGGCGCGAAGGACGGAGGCGATCATCATCGCCAGACCGCCCTTCATGTCGAGCGCGCCCCGCCCCCACACGTAGCCGTCGACGATCCGTCCCTCGAACGGGGGATGCGTCCACGCCTGGTGCGCCGTGGTGACGACGTCGGCGTGGCCGTACATCAAAAGCGGCGCCCTCTCGCCCCGTCCCCGGAGGCGCGCGACGAGATTCGGCCGGTCCTCCAGCGCCGCGTACTCCGCCGTCTCGAGCCCGGCCGATCGGAGAAGGCCGGCGACGTACTCGACGCAGGCGCGCTCGTCCCCGGGAGGATTGGTCGTGTCGAAGCGGATCAGCCGCTGGAGGATCTCGGCCGGTCGATCGCCGTTCGGTCTGTCCATGTTCGCGATTATAGGGAACCGGGGCCGACCGGCCGGGGTGCCGAGCGACGGGAAGCCAGGCGCGCGGGCGGATTTGAGCGTGCCCCGCCTCCCTTGGACGGAACGGGTCGGGGGCCTTGCTCACTCCGCTCGGAGGTTGCCCCTCGATTGTCCGGATCGATTGAGCGGCGATGGTGATCCGGTGGATGGGGGACGCGGCGGCTTGGATCCGGGCGTCATCCCGTATCTCACGCGCCGGGAGGTGGTTCGCGTGCGAACGGGTGCGCTGTTGGCGTGCGGTTTGTCCCTCGCGATTCTTGGATCGACCGCCCTCGCTGGAGAGGTGGCCGTCTCCTACCTCGGGCATTCGTGCTTCACCATTCAGGCGGAGGGCGGCCCGGTGATCATGATCAATCCGTACGCGTCGTATGTCCCCTGTCCCGGCCTGCCGGTTCCGGCCGACGTCGTGCTGATCACGCACGGGCACATCGACCACTGCCCGCCGTGCTTCGGAGAGAAGGTCAGGTGGGAGAGCAACCCTACCGTGGTGTGGCCGTTCGACAACGAGTCCGGACGGGTGAGGGAAGGGAACTGGCGGATCCAGGACGACCTCGTCGTCCGGTTCACCGAAGCGTCGCACGTCACGGCGAGCGGCGGTGGCGACGGCCTTGTCTGCCTGTTCAGCTTCGAGGTCGGCGGGATCCGGTTCGCCCATCACAGCGATCTGAGCAAAGTCCTGACCACGAATCAGATCGCCGCCCTCGGCGATGTCGACGTCCTGTTCCTCCCGGTCGGCGGCGCGTACACGATCGACGCAGCGGAGGCGATGACGGTGGTCGCCCAGCTCCCGTCGGCGAAGGTCGTGCTGCCGGTGCACTACTACGTCGAGGGATACACCCCGTGGCCGGACATGGCGCCGCTGGAGGACTTCACGGGACTCGCCGGGACGACGTACACCGTCCGCGAAATCGATGGCTACAGCGCCACGATCGACGCCGGAACGCTGCCGCGGTCGGTCGAGGTCTGGGCCCTCGAGTTCAAGCCGGACTAGGGGGTCGAGCTCCCGGCTCACCCGCTTCCTCAGCCGTTCGTACTCCCGCCGGACGAGGATCCCTTCGGCCCGATCGGGACCGAGCGGAGCCTGACGGGAAGCGCCCGAGGGACAAGCAGAATCGGGTCGGTGGAGACGAAGAGAGCGAGCACGGCACGCGACCTCGTCCCGACGAGGAAGAGCCTCGAGGCGAGAAAGGGCAGGCTCGGCGGGAGGGCCTTGCGGGGCCAGGTCCGCCTCGGGACGCGCGTTCGGCTCAGCCGTCGGGCCACTTGGTCGGGACGCCGGCGCGGCAGGAGACGATCTCCTTTGCGCCTTCGGATAGCGCATGATTTTGATCGAGTTCCCCTTCGAGCTTCGGCCTGCGCATCCTCACCCCTTTGGATCGGGTCGAGATCCCCGTCGATCGCCCTCCGCCGGACGCAGAGCACGGCGCAGCGATCCGGGACGCCGCCCGGCTCGACGACGAAGATGGAATCCCCTTCCTTGGCGGAACTCCCGTGCGACGGGTTCTCGTTCAGCCGTCGCGAGAGCTCGACGATCCGCTCGTCGGACGGGAATCGAAACGGCAACGTGGCCTCCTTGAGATGCGAAGAGAACGATCGAAACGTCCGCCGAGGCCACGACCGGGGAGCGCTCCAACGGCCCGGCCGGCTACTCCTCGGCCTCGTCGAGCGCCTCGTCGATCTCCTCCGCGAGGTTTTCGATCGCGTCACAGAGGTCGTCCAGCTCCTCCTGGAGTCGCGACAGGCGCTCGACGAGCGGACGAACTTTCTCGATGAGGTCCTTCTTGGAGACGAAAGCCATCGGCCCCTCCTTCCTTGATTCGACAGGTTCGGTCTGATTCTATTCGGGCAGTCCGCCCAGGCAAGCGGGTACCATGGCGGTGGAGGAACGATGCGGATGCATCTCCCGGAACTCGTCGAACGAGCTGAACAGTTGACGGGGATGTCCTCACCCTGTCGACTTTGTCCGAACGCGTGCGCCGTCGACCGGCTCTCGGGGGAGCTCGGGCGCTGCGGCGTCGGTGTCTCCGCGAGGGTGGCCAGCTTCGGACCGCACTTCGGGGAGGAGCGGCCGCTCGTCGGGCGGATCGGATCGGGGACCGTCTTCTTCTCCGGCTGCCCCCTCGCCTGCCTCTTCTGCCAGAATTGGCAAATCAGCCAGGAGCGGGAAGGGGTGGACATCTCGAACGAGGGTCTGGCGGCGATCTTCCTGCGGATCCAGGAGATCGGCTGTCATAACCTCAACCTCGTGACGCCGACCCCGCATGCCGCGTCGATCGTTCGGGCGTTGGCGATCGCGGCGGAGGAGGGGTTCGCTCTCCCGATCGTCTGGAATAGCGACGGGTACGAGTCGGTGGACGTTCTCCGATGCCTCGACGGGATCGTCGACGTGTACATGCCGGACCTGAAGTACGGGGACGACGGATCGGCGAAGCGGCTCTCCGGCGTCCGAGGGTACGTCGCCCGATCGCGGGCGGCGTTGCGGGAGATGCATCGCCAGGTCGGGGGTCTCGAAATAGACGCCGACGGGATCGCGCGGCGGGGGCTGCTCGTCCGCCATCTCGTCCTCCCCGAACGGCTCGCCGGGACGGAAAGCGGGATGCGGTTCCTCGCGGAGGAGATCTCGCCCGACACGTACGTCAACGTGATGGACCAGTACCGCCCGTGCCATCGCGCCGCCGAGGTGCCGGCGTTGCGCCGCCGGATCACGGCGGCGGAGTACGAGGAGGCGGTCGGGTTCGCGAGGGGAGCGGGGCTCCATCGGTTCGCGCAGGACGGGGATGTTCGATGACGGTACACTGAAGGGCGAGGGCCGGTCCGCGCGGAGGGAGAAGGCGATGGCTCACGACGAGCGACTCGAAGCGATCGTCCATGGATTCGTTCAGGGCGTCTTCTTCCGGCACAACACGCGGATCGAGGCGTCGCAGCTCGGACTCACGGGGGCGGTCCGCAACCTTCCCGACGGGACCGTCCGCGTCGTCGCCGAGGGCCCGCGCGAGCGGCTCGACCGTCTTCTCGCCTGGCTCGAGCGCGGCCCGGAGTTCGCGCATGTCGAGCGGGTCGACGCGGAGTGGGGGGACGCCGGGGGGACGTACTCCGACTTCCGCATCGTCCGGTGAGCCGCGTCGGCCGAATCCGTCGCCGGCTCCGTTGACCGTCCGTCCGAAACCGGGTACCATCCTAAACTAGGATGCGACTGCCAAAGGTCGGTGAGAAGGCCGGATTCCAGATTTCGGATCACATGAGCCCGTGTGGCGATCAGCCGGACGCGATCGCCTCCCTGGTCGACGGGGTGGAAGCGGGGTACCACTACCAGACGCTTCTGGGAGCGACCGGGACCGGGAAGACGTTCACCATCGCCAACGTGATCCAGGGGGTGCAGCGGCCGACGCTGGTGATCGCGCACAACAAGACGCTGACGGCGCAGCTGTGCAACGAGTTCCGCGAGCTGTTCCCGAACAACGCGGTCCACTACTTCGTCTCGTACTACGACTACTACCAGCCGGAGGCCTATCTGCCCCAGACCGACACCTACATCGAGAAGGACTCGTCGATCAACGACGAGATCGATCGCCTCCGCCACGCGGCGACGTCGGCCCTGTTCGAGCGGCGCGACGTGATCATCGTCGCGTCGGTTTCCTGCATCTACGGGCTCGGCTCGCCGGCGAACTACCATGACATGTCGATCGATCTCAAGCGCGGTGAGCACCGGGATCGCGACGACGTCATGCGGGCGATGATCCAGCTGCAGTACACCCGCAACGAGATCGGGTTCGAGCGGGGGACGTTCCGCGCCCGCGGAGACACGGTCGAGATCATCCCGGCGTACGAAGAGAAGGTAATCCGGATCGAGTTCTTCGGCGACGAGGTCGACCGGATTACCGTCCTCGACCCGATCACCGGCCACCCGATCCGCGAGGAAGAGGAGGTCGTCATCTACCCGGCGTCGCACTTCATCACGCCGAACGAGCGGATACGGCTCGCCATCGACGAGATCGCCGACGAGCTGGAGGAGCGCCTCGGCCGACTGCGGAAAGAGGGGCGTCTCCTCGAGGCGCAGCGGCTCGAGCAGCGGACGCGGTACGACCTGGAGATGCTGCAGGAGATGGGGTACTGCACCGGGATCGAGAACTACTCCAGGCACCTCGACGGCCGTCGGGCCGGGCAGCCGCCGTCGGTCCTGATCGACTACTTCCCGAGCGACTTCCTCCTCGTGATCGACGAATCGCACCAGACGGTTCCGCAGATCCGCGGGATGTACCACGGGGATCGGTCGCGGAAGACGACCCTTGTCGACTACGGGTTCCGCCTCCCGTCAGCGCTCGACAACCGCCCGCTGACGTTCGCCGAGTTCGAGGAGCGCGTCAACCAGGCGGTCTTCATGTCGGCCACACCGGGGCCGTACGAGAAGGAGCACAGCGAGCGGATCGTCGAGCAGCTCATCCGCCCGACCGGCCTCGTCGATCCCGAGGTGCAGGTCCACCCGGTGAAGGGGCAGGTCGATCACCTGATCGCCGAGATCCGCGATGTCGTCGCGAGGGGCGAGCGGGTGCTGGTCACGACGCTGACCAAGCGGATGGCCGAGGACCTGACCGAGTACTTGGTCGAGCTGGGGATCCGCGCGCGATACCTCCACTCGGAGATCGACACGCTCGATCGGATCGATATCCTCCGGGACCTGCGATTGGGGAACTTCGACGTGCTCGTCGGGATCAACCTCCTCCGGGAGGGGCTCGACCTCCCCGAGGTGGCGTTGGTGGCGGTCCTCGACGCGGACAAGGAAGGATTCCTCCGGTCGGGGACGTCGCTGATCCAGACGATCGGGAGGGCGGCGCGAAACGTCCGCGGGAAGGTGCTGATGTACGCCGACACGCTGACCGACTCGATCCGCCACGCCGTCGACGAGACGAACCGACGCCGATCGGTTCAGATCGCCTACAACGAGGCGCACGGGATCACACCACAGACGGTCCGGCGGGAGATCACGGACATCGTTCAATCGCTCCGGTCGGCGTCCCCTCAGCCGCAGCGGATCCGCGAGCGGCCCGAGCCGGGGTCGGGGGACGAGCTGATCGCGGTGATCAAGGACATCGAGAAGCAGATGCACCAGGCGGCCGATCGCCTGGAGTTCGAGCTGGCGGCGAACCTGCGCGACGAGATCCGGGAGCTGAAGAAGGGACTATGAACGCCATCCACGTGAAGGGTGCGCGGGAGCACAACCTGAAGGACATCGACGTCGTCCTCCCGCGCGACCGGCTGATCGTCATCACCGGGATCTCCGGTTCGGGGAAGAGCTCGTTGGCGTTCGACACGATCTACGCCGAGGGGCAACGCCGCTACGTCGAATCCCTGTCGGCGTACGCGCGCCAGTTTCTCGGTCAGATGGACAAGCCGGACGTCGACTTCATCGAGGGGCTCTCGCCGGCGATCTCGATCGACCAGAAGAGCCGCAGCCACAACCCGCGATCGACCGTCGGCACAGTGACCGAGATCTACGACTACCTCCGCCTCCTCTACGCGAGGATCGGGCGTCCCCACTGCCCGACGTGCGGCGAGCCGATCAGTCAGCAGTCGGCGGAGCAGATCATCGACGCCGTCATGGAATTCCCGGAGGGGACCACGGTCCAGATCCTTTCCCCGGTCGTCCGCGGGCGGAAGGGCGAGTACAAGAGGACGTTCGACGAGATCCGGCAGGAGGGATTCACGCGCGTCCGCGTCGACGGGGTCGTCCGGACGCTCTACGAGGAGATCGAGCTCGTCAAGCAGCAGAAGCACACAATCGAGATCGTCGTCGACCGCGTCGTCGTCAACCCGGGGAAGCGGTCCCGAATCGCCGATTCGGTGGAGACGGCGCTGAAGCACGGCGGCGGATTGGTCAGCCTGATCACCGGCGACGGGGACGAGCACATGTACAGCGAACAGTACGCGTGCATCCAGTGCGGCGTGAGCTACGAGGAGCTGTCTCCGCGGATGTTCTCGTTCAACAGCCCGTTCGGCGCCTGCCCGGAGTGCAGCGGGCTCGGGTTCCGAAAGGAGATCGATCCGGAGCTGGTGGTCGACCCGCGGTCCGGGGTGCTGAACGGTGGACTGATCCCGTTCGCCAATACGTCGAGCAGATGGTACGAAGCGCAGATGACCGCACTGGCGGCGTCGCTGGAGATCGACCCCTACCAGCCGCTCGGCGAGATCCCGAAGAAGAAACTCGACGTCATCCTCTACGGGACCGGAGGCAAGGAGATCACCTTCCGTTACAAGTCGCCATCGGGCTACGAGCGGACGGTCAAGCGGCCGTTCCGCGGGATCGTCGTCTCGCTCGAGCGGTGGTACCGGGAGACGACGTCGGAGCAGTGGCGACAGGAGCTGGAGCAGTACCTGGCGACGCTCCCCTGTCCGGTCTGCCAGGGGGCGCGGCTGAAGCCGGAGGTCCTGGCGGTCACGATCGACGGGCTGAACATCCACGAGGTCACGGCCCTGTCGATCCGCAGCGCGCTGACCTTCTTCGAGAACCTCTCCCTCTCGCCCCGTGAGGAGCTGATCGCCGCTCAGATCCTGAAGGAGATCAAGGCGCGGCTCGGGTTCATGGTCGCGGTCGGCCTCGATTACCTGACCCTCGATCGGCAGGCGGGGACGCTCGCCGGCGGCGAGGCGCAGCGGATCCGCCTGGCGACCCAGATCGGGAGCCAGCTGACCGGGGTCCTCTACGTCCTCGACGAGCCGTCGATCGGGCTCCACCAGCGGGACAACCGGCGTTTGCTCGAGACACTCAAGGGGCTGCGCGACCTCGGAAACACCGTGATCGTCGTCGAGCACGACGAGGAGACGATGCGCGAGAGCGACTTCATCCTCGACCTCGGTCCGGGCGCCGGACTGCACGGGGGGCGCGTCGTCGTCGCGGGGCCCCCGGGGGAGGTCGCCGCCCATCCCGAGTCGGTCACCGGGCGGTACCTGTCCGGGAAGCTGCGGATCCCGATCCCCGCAGCGCGGCGAAAGGGGAACGGGAAGTCCCTCAGGGTCCTCGGCGCCGCGGTTCACAACCTGCGAGGGATCGACGTGGAGTTCCCTCTCGGTCGGTTCGTCTGCGTCACCGGCGTCTCCGGATCCGGGAAGAGCTCGCTGGTCGACGAGATCCTCTATCGCGGCGTCGCGCACGAACTGCATGTGGGGGCGCGTCGGGCCGGCCCGCACGACGGGATCCACGGGATCGAGCACATCGACAAGGTGATCGAGATCGATCAGTCGCCGATCGGGCGGACGCCCCGATCGAACCCGGCGACCTACACCAAGGTCTTCGATGACATCCGCGCGTTGTTCGCCCGAACCCCGGACGCGAAGCTCCGCGGATACCCGACCGGCCGATTCAGCTTCAACGTCAAGGGCGGCCGGTGCGAGTCGTGCCAGGGGCAGGGGCAGGAGAAGATCGAGATGCATTTCCTCCCCGACGTGTACGTGCCGTGCGAGGTCTGCAAGGGGACGCGGTACAATCGGGAGACGCTCCAGGTGCGCTACAAGGGAAAGTCGATCGCCGATGTGCTGTCGATGTCGGTCGAGGAGGCGCTGACGTTCTTCGAGAACGTTCCGCGGATCCGCCGGAGGCTCCAGACGCTCTACGACGTGGGGTTGACCTATATCGAGCTCGGACAGCCGGCGACGGAACTCTCCGGCGGGGAGGCCCAGCGGATCAAGCTGGCGAAGGAGCTGTCGAAGCGGTCGACCGGGAAGACGCTGTATATCCTCGACGAGCCGACGACCGGGCTCCACGCGGCCGACGTCAGCAAGCTGCTCGAGGTGCTCCATCGCCTCGTCGACGCCGGGAACACGGTCGTCGTGATCGAGCACAACCTCGACGTGGTGAAGACGGCCGACTGGATCATCGATCTCGGTCCGGAAGGGGGCGACGGAGGCGGACGGGTCATCGCCACCGGCACGCCCGAGGAGATCCTCGATGTCGAAGCGTCGTACACCGCGCAGTACCTGCGGGGGATCCTCGAACGGCCGGTCGCCAACGCGGCGTCGCGAGATCGATCGTAGCGCCGTCGGTTTCGAAAGGAAGGATCATTGAACGGTATCCGAGCCTGGGTGGGAACGATGGTCTGTGCCGTGCTCTCGGCCTGCATCGGGTCGGCGACGTTCGCGCACACGTACTGGGCGTACTACGACTGCGCGCCGGGACTCTCCACGGTCATCGTGTTGACCAACGCGAGCGGGGTCACGATGGAGGACGCCGCCGCCGTGCGCCTCTACGACGCGAACGGCTCGCCGATCCTCCAATCGGTGTACGGCCTGACGGCGTACGAGTCGAGGGCCGTCTACCTTAACGCCCTCTTCACCGAGACGGACGAGTCGACGTGGGGTCTGGCCGAGATCGAAAGCCAGCTTCTCCTCCAGATCGGCTCGTGGCTCGGGACGGGAGAAGGCTGGCTGTTCGTCGAGAACTACGGGGAGCTCGGCGTCATCCCCTCCGACCTTTCCATCGATGCGTATTGGTACGGACTGAATTACGCGAACACGCAGAACCGGCGGACGACGGTCACGATCCTGAATCCACACGACCGGCTCGTCTTCGGCTCGCTGTACATGTACGACGCACACGGCACGCTTCTGTACTATCGGGAGCTTCCGCTCCCCGCGCGCCGGCCGACGTACCTCGACCTGGAGAGCGTCTGTCCGATCGGGGACGACGCGTGGGGCTTGGTCGACATCAAAGCGGAGGAGCAGGTCCTCCTCGTCTGCGGGTACTTCGATGCGGACGGGTACCTGATCGACGTGGACGTCGTCGATCATCCCTATTACCTGGAGATCACCGAACAGGAATAGACACGGCGCACCGGGCACCAAGCTTTGCGGCCGACGCGCCGCGCGAAGGCGCGAGACGCTCCGCTAGTAGCAGGTCGAATCGACGTTGATCGCTCCCCGCGCGGTTCCTACGCCGCCTCCCTCGTCGATGACCGTGAGCGTGACGATGTAAGTGTTCTGGCTGTCGTACGCGTGCGTCACGACGCTGCCGGAGGCGGTCGATCCGTCCCCGAAGTCCCAGTAGTAGCTGATGATCTTTCCGACCGCGGGGCGCGAAGCCGTCCCGTCAAACCGGATCGGCTCACCGACCTGCGCTCCGGAACAGGACCAGTTGCTCGTGATGATCGCGTACGGGGTGTCGTTGGCCCCGCACGTATCGTCGTCATCGCTACACCGGCTTTCGCCCGGTTGCACGCTGATCCCGATGTGCGTCCGGTCGGTCGCTCCGTCCGCGTCGGTCACTGTCAGCGTGGCAACGTAGTAGCCGCCCAGCTTGTACGTGTGCTCGACGACCACGCCGGTCCCGGTGTTGCCGTCGCCGAAGTCCCACTCGTAGCTGACGATCGCGTCCTGCGCGTCGTACGAGGCGGAGGCGTTGAAGATGACCTTGATCCCCGGGAGAGGATTCTCGTTGTTCACCGACGCCGCGGCGACCGGCGGCGCGTTCGTCACGACCACGGCGAGCTGCTGGGAATCGATCGACCCTTCGTCGTCGATCACGGTCAGCTTGACGAGGTACGTCCCCGGCTGGGTGAACGTGTGGTCGCACGCGTCGGCGACGTGAGTCCCCATGTCCGTCGGATCGCCGAAGTCCCATCGATACTCGACGATCGTCCCGTCGTCGTGAGAGTAGCACCCGTCGAAGCGGACCGTAAGCGGGGCGGTCCCCTCTCTCGGTGCGGCGTCGATCACGGCCCTCGGAGCCTCGTTCACGACGTCACTCATGATCGCATCCAGCACGCATCCGGAGAGGAAGATCGGCGCGAGGAGCAGCAGCATGACGATGAAGCGTTTCAGGCTCATGATCACTCCACGCTCCCGCACGTCCACGGTACGTCGCCGGTCACGTCCGTATAGCACGGCGGGCCGCCCTTGACGATCACCTGTTCGATGTAGGTCGTCTCGCCGCCGTCGTCGTCGGTGACGGTCAACGCGACGCTGTAGGTCCCGGCGTAGAGAAACTCGGCCGTGACCGTCGCCCCCTCCGCGGTCGCAGGCTCGCCGTTCGCGTCGCGGTACCCGAAGTACCACTCGTACGAAACGATCTCCCCGTCGTCGCTGCACAGGTCCGCGGCGTTGAACGTGATCGTCTCGCTGCAGGAGACGAAGTCTTCCCCGTCATTGCTCTTCGGCGCGTAGGAGAAGCCCGCCGTCGGCGGAGGATTGAGCGCCTGCACCGTCATCGTCCGCGAGGAGGAGACCCCCCCACCGTCGATCACTGTCAGGCGCACCACGTACGTTCCGTCCTCCGCGTACGTGTGATCGGCGACCGGGCCCTCCTCCGCCCCCCCGTCGCCGAACGACCATAGGTACGTGACGATCTCCCCGCTCGGGGAGTAAGACAGCGTCGCGTCGAAGCTCGCCGTAAAGGGGACGACGTGTTCGGTGAGCGACGCGGTGAACAGGGCCTCCGGTTGGGTCGATTGGAGCTTCAGGCAGCCGGAAATCGACGCCGCGACGAGGCCGACTGTCACCAAGCACAGGATGGTTTTCCCCCTCTTCATGATGCTACTCCTTCCTCCCGTCGAGGGAGAGATCGATGTCGATCGAAACGGTCAGCTCGACGGTGAGTCCGTTCAGGCTGATCGGCTCCCCGATTCCGTCTCCGTCCAGATCGAGAACGTTCGCTCCCGCGTCGGTGAGTTCGGCGATCCTCGCCGACCGGTACGTGAGGCGACTGCCGATCATGAACCAGGGCGCGACCGGATACGTCAGCGAGATCCCACCCTCGAATCCGATCGAACCACCGGTGTAACGACCCTCGCCGTTCGGCGGAACGCCGGCGATGACGTCCGGGTACTCCTCCGGGATCTCGAAGACCGTCTTTCGGTCGAGGATGACGTAGTAGTATCCGACGCCGCCGAACGCGCTGAGACGGAGCCCGACGTCGAGGAACGTCGCCTCCGCTCCGAGGACGCCGTCGACGGAGTGGAATGCGAGGTCGACACTGATCTCCGAGATCTCCGCGCCCTCGTAGAAGCCGGTCGTCGACGCCGATGAGCGGGAGTAGCCGAGGTGGCCGCCGAGGGCGAACCAGTCCGTCAGCCAATAGCGCTCGGCCGCATGGAGGTACATCCCCCCGCCAATCGGCGAGATCGGAGCGACCGAGCCGGTGACGCCGGGATGCACGTCGAACGTCTCGTTCAGGTGCGCGATCAGCGCGTTGAACAGACCGATCGATTCGTTGATCGCGTCGAGCGAAGCCACCGACGGACCGCCTCCGAGCGACATCTCCAACGGCCCGGCGATCGCGGCGACGTGGATCAACCCGAAGAACAGCAGCGCAGTCGCTAGCCCCTTCATCGTTCCCCCTTTGCAAGGTCGATGAACCGGGCACGAGAAACGTCCCGCGACGGGAGCGCCGCTCGCACCACCCGGCACGGCGATGGTAGGGGCTCGGTTCCCGATGCCGAAGCTCAAAAGGGGCGTCGGAGAACGACCTGTTTCGTCAAGGGGAGGGACCTACGTCCCGCGAAGAACGGACCGGAGGGCGTCGAGCGCCGAATCGACGTCGGCACGGGACACGTCGAGGTGCGTCACCATCCGGATTCTCGGGCTGCCCGCACCCAGCGGGAGGACGAGGACCCCGCGCGCCTTGAGTCGCTCCGCGACAAGGTGGGCGTCGAGGTCGGGACGACCGATCGCGGCCCCGTTCACGCCGAAGTAGACCAGATTGGACCACGGGCCCTGTGCGGTCCGATCGGAGGAGAGGCCGTCCAGTCCGTCGATCCCGGCGGCGAGCCGGGCCGCGTTCTCGTGGTCGTCGGCGAGCCGGTCGATGTGATGGTCGAGCGCGTACAGCCCGGCGGCGGCGAGGATCCCCACCTGGCGCATCCCGCCGCCGACGGCCTTGCGCGTCCGCCGCGCCTCCTCGATGAACGCCCGATCGCCGCACAGGACGGAGCCGACCGGCGCTCCGAGGCCCTTCGACAGGCAGATCGTCACCGAATCGGCGCTCCGGGCGAGCCGGGTCGGCTCGACGCCCCACGCGATCGCGGCGTTGAACAGCCGCGCCCCGTCGAGGTGGATGGCGAGGCCGTAGCGCCCGGCCAGCGCCCCGACGGCGTCGCAGTACTCGGGCGAGAGGGCGATGCCGCCGCAGCGGTTGTGGGTGTTCTCCAGGCAGATCACGCGCGTTCGCGGGAAGTGGACGTTCGACGGGTCGCGGAACGCCGCCTCGACGGCGGAGAGGTCGAGCGTGCCATCGTCGAGGTTGGGCAGGACGTGCGGGTGGATCCCGCCGAGACCGGAGCAGCCGCCCGCCTCGTACAGGAACGTGTGCGACCGGTCCCCAAGGATGATCTCGTCTCCACGGCCAGCGTGTGTGAGGAGGGCGACGAGGTTGCCCATCGTCCCGCTGGCGACGAACAGGCCGGCCTCCTTCCCGAGAAGGGAGGCCGTGCGTTCCTCGAGGCGAAGGACGGTCGGATCCTCTCCGAAGACGTCGTCACCGACCTCGGCCGTGGCGATGGCCCGTCGCATCCCCTCCGTCGGGCGCGTTACCGTGTCGCTGCGCAGGTCGATCCGCTTCATCTCCGTGCTCCCTCCCAGGTCCGTCTGCGACTATGGATCGCGGCTCCATCGACCGCCCGGATCCTCCCACCCGTTCTCCCCGATCAGCGGGACGAAACGACACGGGCCGAGGTCGGTGCGAACCGTTCGTCGCGGATGATACACGATCCGAACGAGTTGCTGACCGTACAACGAGCCGATCGGGCCGACGAAGATCCCGCCGTCGCCCAGCTGGCGAAGCAGGGAATCCGGCACCTTGGGCAGGCTCCCCGTGGCGAGGATCCGGTCGAACGGCGCCCGATCCGGAAGACCGAGGGTCCCGTCTCCGACGACCGTGTCGATCCGGTCGTACCCCAGCTCCGCGAACAGGGCCCGTGCCTGCTCCGCGAGCTGAGGCGATCGTTCGATCGTCCACACGCGGGCGCCGCATTCGGCGAGGATCGCTGTCTGGTAGCCGGAGCCGGTCCCGATTTCGAGGACCGTGGTGTCGCGGTCGAGCGCCAGCGCCTCGGTCATCAACGCCACGATGTAGGGCTGCGAGATCGTCTGTCCTTCGCCGATCGGGACGGGGCAATCGGAGTACGCCTCGTGGATCAGCTCGGGCGGGACGAACCGATGACGCGGAACGCGCGCCATCGCATCGAGGACGCGGTCGTCGCCAATCCCCCGCCGGCGGAGGTCGTACTCGACCATCCGCGCGCGTTTCTCAGATTGTGTGCGTTCCGTCGCGGAGTCGCTTGCCACGTTTCATTCTAGCCGAGAAGCCGGGAGTCGGATCGGCGCGTCAGTCCTCGCACGGCTCTTCGAAGTAGTCCGCGATGATCCGTCGGGCCTTCGGTAGATCGCGCGAACGGACCATGATCCGGACCTCGGCGAGGCCGTCGACGGCCATCGGGTAGATCGACGGCGTGGAGTGCGTCACCAGGTTGACCGGGATGTCGAAGTCCTCGAGCAGCCCCTTGATCATCTGCGCCTTCGGCTCGCCCCAGACCTTGTGAACGAGCGCGATCTTCTCGTTTCGATCCTCGTCCTGCCGGTCGAGGAGATAGTGGGCGATCGTGATCGCCTGGCTGGTGTGGAGGGAGGTCGGTCCGAGCGACACGCGCGGTAGATCGACGAGCAGCCTCTCCTCCGCCGCTGCGAAGCCGGCGTGGTCGGAGAGAACGAATGCCGGGTCGCGCGGGAAGGCGAACGACTCGCACGGCAGGCCGTCCTCGTCGAGAACGATCGGATCGGCTCTCTGCTCGAGCAGCCCGTCGATCGCCTCCGAAAGGGTGCACCGCGACGCGAAGACGCCCGGCGTGCTCTCGACCTCCTCGTCAGCGAGCGAGGCGAGCGCCCGCCGGATCAGCGCGGCCGTCGACCGCTCGTCGGGATTGAGGCGCTTGACGCGATCCCCGTCGATCCGAATCCGGACCGAGCCCTGCAGCAGAAGGATCGTCTCGACATCGCGTCGGATCCCGTGGGAGAGGAGGAGCGACGCTCCGATCGCGCGGCAGAGGACGTCGATCCGCCCGGCTCCCCCGGGGAGATCGTTCAGATCGAAGTCCGGATGAACTGGAACGCTGTGCGCGACAATGAGAAACCGTCTCATGCCGCGAAGTCTACTCCCCGATGGGCTTTCGGGCAATCCCGACGCCGGTCCGGACGTCCTCTGTCGAGGAATCGAAGGACGTTCGCTGAGCGATCAGGTGATCCATTTCCCTTGCCGCGCGGTCGTTCCCCGTGTGGCTCGCTCGGCGAACGAAGTAGGGTCATGGACGATGCGTGAGAACGAGCGTGTGCATTCAGCGTGGTTCGAATCGGTCGGGGCGCGAGCGCGCTCCACGTCGAGGGGGAGTGGATCGTGAACGGTCGATACGTGCTGGTCATCGTGGTCATCCTATTCTGCTTCTGCGCCGTGAGCGCGCTCGCGAGCGATGGGTTCACAGGGAGCTGGCAGGCGGAGATCGGGCTCTCACCGCAGCAGACGCGGCCGTTCTCGGCGTTTCAATCGACGCTCGATGTCGGGCTGAGCCTGAGCTTCCTGGAGATCGCCAGCGTGTCCGACTTCCTCTTCGACGGCTGGCTCTGGCAGGAGTTCGACCTGACGGCGGCCCTCGGGAGCGTGCGGTTCGACGGACAGCTCCTGTTTGAGCCGCAGACCGGCTCCTTCATCTACGCGCAGGGGATCCTCAGCCTGGAATTGCCGCCGGTCACGGTCAGCTTGTACGGCGCGGCGGTCGGCGCGACGCTGTCGGAACCGGCCAACTTGGGCTACGTGTTCGACATCTACGGCGAGATCTTCGGCGGCGTCCTCAGCTTCGAGAGCGCGACGTTCATGGGCGCGGATCTGAGCGGCATCACGTTCACGGCCTCGACGAGTCAATCGACGAGCCTGGCGAAGAAGACATTCCTCACGGATCCGACGATCGATCCGCTGCCGATCGGGTTCTCCGGCCAGGAACTGACGTTCAGTGCCTCCGCGTTCTGCTGCATCGAGCTGATGAGCCTCACGACGTTCGGGAAGACGGGGTTCGAAAGCCAGGAGATCGAGCTCTCCTTCATCCAGCTTCTCGGGCTCCCCCTCGACATCACGCTCGACTTCATCTACACGTTGCAGACGAAGAGCTACGTGTTCACGCCGACGCTCGAATCGGACTACGGGTGTCTCAGCATCTACACGAATCTCCTCGGCAGTGGGGGGACGATCACCGGGGTCGAAGTCTACGGGATCGCGTTCGAGTGCACCCTGGCCGGGGCGACGCTGACCAGCGTCTCGAACCTGAACACGGCCGAGTACGTGATCACGACGCCCCAATTCGGCTTCCTCGTCGAGTCGCTCGCCGACGCGGACGCCGAAGGGCACCTCTACTATCCCCAGGACTACTGGGAAGTCGTCTCTCTGGACGTCGATGTCCCACCGATCGGCTGCGGTTTCTCGTTCTCGGCCGACACGTTCTTCAGCACGTCGACCGGGCTGCTGTTCGATTGGGCGCAGAGCACGATGGGCGTGACCCTCGCTCTGGGGACATCGGTGTCGATGTCGACCACGATCACCGTCGACACAACGGGCTTCACCCAGTGGACGCTGTCCTTCGAGGTATCCTTCTGAGGAAGACCACGCGGAGCCGCAACGACCATTCTGCGGATGAAGGAGCCGTCCTCGTTG
>CAZGXU010000018.1:0-1666 GCA_964530075.1 uncultured Thermotogae bacterium | reverse complement strand
TTGGAGAACCTTCGTTCTCTCGTGCTCCTTGGCCTGAGGATTTCTTCTACGCACTACCCACTACTCACCACCAACTGGTTTCTCCCTCGAGGTGAACGGTTGGAGGACTTCGACCGCCCATTGGCCTGTGCGCTCGTCCGTACGCTCGTGCTGAGAGATGTCTATGCCGGCAACACGAGGGCAGGACCTACCTAAAGACTCACTGCGTGGGATGCGACGTCAAGAGCGCTCAGACATGTCAATGATTCCACGTGTCGCCCTATTGCCAAGTTCGTCCCCGAACTGCTAGTGTCAGGCATCATACGTGGTCGGAGAGGCTGTGGTGAAGCCGCAGGTACTGCAGCCTGCATCAACGCAACCGCGGAGGCTAAGAAAGAAAGAGGAAGAAGGGTGGGCTCTTCGCATCCCGAGATTGCGACTGGTCCTGCCCTCCTCCGCAAGGAGGAACCAATGATAAGGCTGGCAATCGTCCTAGGAACCGTGGCGCTGGTGATCATCTCACCCGCGAGGTTTTGCTTCCCTGATTGCGACTGGAATTACGCCAATCACTATGCGCCGATCATCATTGAGAACGATGTTTGCTTTCACGAGAAGCTCGAAAACCGGCTCGTGGAGCCGCTTCAGTCGCTGCCGGAAGCCGATTGGCAACAGGTCGGCGTACCGTACGAAACCGCGTGGGACACCGGCGCAGAGGGGACCCTGGCTGTCGTCCATGATGGAGTGGAGAAGAGCCTTGCTGGTGCAGTCGAGGCGGGTCGGATCCGCGACACGGCTTCGGCCTGGAACGCGGAAGAACAGGAGTCGGTCGAAGTCACCGGCGAAACCGGAGCGGCTCTTGATCCGCGGACCGGTTACTGGATCTACACGTTCGTCGACGATGTAACGCTTCACTTCTCTCAGGAGCCAGGTCTCGGCCGGGCGTTACCAAGCTCAGCTGCCACTCGATCGGCGGATCATTTTCCGACGTTGGATGAGGACGATTACCGGGATCTCGAACCCTCTTCTCAACAACCCAATGTCCGCGTGATCAACGCACCAAACCCCGTCCGGGAAGCGCACACAACCACATTCATGGTGAAGGGGATATGTACCTGCCGCGTGTTCGGTTTGGTGGTTTCAGTGTATGGCCTAGATGGCCGTCTCGTGTGGGAAGGGCGAACGAGCGGCCCCGAATTGAAGTGGCACACGGAGGATGAAACGGGTCAACGGGTAGCCAACGGTATGTACATCTACGTGGCTCAAGTCAACGTCGACGGGCAATGGGTTCCCGTGGAACCGGGGAAGCTTGCCGCGTCGTCCTAGTGTCGCGTCTGGTAATTCAATGAACGGAAGATGGCCTCAGCGGGCTTGGTCCACTGAAACACCTTCCGGGGTGCCCTCGACGCCAGACGATTGCCCCCGACCATACTAGTGCGACCTCGCACGCTATCACGGAGAAGCTGCCGCTTGCTCCCTCGCGCTCTCTGCCTATTGTCCCGTTCCCTCCGTCTCCTTGGCATGTGCCGGTAATCAGGACGTATGCACTTCATCCTATGGCCAGCCAACAGCTGAGGCAATCCGCTAGCCGCTTTGCCCCGGTTCTCCATTCATGCACATCGCCTCGGTCTCGTGCACAGCAGGGAAGCGAAGACAGGGATAGCGTTCTAGCTTGATCTGGTGGAGCCTG
>CAZGXU010000017.1:0-39156 GCA_964530075.1 uncultured Thermotogae bacterium | reverse complement strand
CAGCCTTCTTATCCCCGCCCTTCCGGGCGGGGCATGCGAAGGCTATTCCTCGTCAATGACTGCATCGCGAAGACGAAAGCCCCGAAGAACGCCCGGGGCCTCCGTCCGGTTCGAAACCCGTTCGCCGCGAGGTTCCCTATAAGTGCTCCTCGACTTCCTCGAGGAACCCGACGGCCTTCTCCTGGGAGATGGCGTTGTAGAGCGGGTACTTGTCGCCGATCGGCTCGGAGAGGACCTGATCGAGGATCCGCTTCGCGTCGTCCCACATCTTTCGCGGGATCACGTAGAACTCGACGAACAGGAGGCGGTTCTCGAAGTACTCGTCGTGTACGGGGTTGAATTCACCGAGCTCCGGACAGACGTCGCAATCCCAATCGGCGCAGATCTCCGGCTCGTCGACGACGTGGCAGAAGTAGCCGAGCGACCGGCTCCAATTCTTCCGGTAGTAGCCGGCGGGGAGCTTCGGCAGCCCGGCCCAGAACGCGCCGAGGGCGCGATAGGAGCCGTAGTTCATGTACGTCTCGCTCAACTCGAGACACCGGAGCGACATCGTGTCGGTCTTCTCCGGCACGCCGGCGAAGACGGCCTCGAGCGGATTGAACTCCGCCGCACGGAGCCAGTTCGCCGACGCCCAGTACAAGCTTTCGACGTCCTCCGCGGTGGCGACCGCGGCGACGAACCCGTCGCTCGACTCCGTGGCGGTGAACTCTGGGATCATTCGCAGCGCCTTCAGCCCCCAGTGCTTTCCGCGCAGATACGTGGGCCGTTCCTCCGGGTCGCCGTCGAGGAACGCGTCGGCGAGGGTGTAGTACGTCTGCGACAGCTTGTTGATGAGATCGATCAGCCCCGCGTCGGCGTCGAACGCCATGACGGCGTCTTCGTTCGTCTCGTCAAGTCCTTCGGGAACCCCGAGCGCGCCTCGGAAGGTCTCAATCATCGCCACGAGCGTCGCCCGCCCCTCGTCGCTGTAGGGGATCATGATGTCGCTCCCCTGGAACAGCCCGATCGCCTCGTCGACCGTCATCGCCAGGGAAGTCCCACCACCGATCGACAGCGCCAGCACTGTGAACAACAGGAGTCTCCTCATCCTCTCCGCCTCCTAAGGGGGTGATGCGGCCCACTATACTGAAACGATTTCGACGGGACAAACCGTCCCGCTGCGACCGAAACGGCCGAATCCCACCGCGAAGGTTGGATCGCTTCAGACCGTGTGATATCCTTCGCACCGTCGGATTCATAATCCATTGCAGGGATGAGAAAGGAGGAGGATTCGATGCCCAAGGTCGATCAGGACCTTTGCATCGGCTGCGGACTGTGCACGCAGATCTGCGCCGAGGTGTTTGAGCTGAACGCCGAAGGGAAGGCGAGCGTCATCGAAGGAGCGACGGCCGACTGCGTCCAGGACGCCGTCGATCAGTGCCCGGTCGGTGCCATCAGCGCCTAGATTCGGCCAGTCCTCGCGGGGAGCGTCGTTCCGACCGCTCCCCGCGTCTCTTTCCGGACAGCCGTCGCCCAGTCCCACAGCGCGTCCTCATCTCACCGGAAACGCGAACGCCGGATTGGCGAGCCTCCCTGTTTCCTGCTAGGATGCACGCGGTGAGCCATCTTGGGTGAGCGGAGGATCGGGTTGGCGCTCTCCAGCGGGGGAGCGCGGGGGGCGGCCCACGTCGGGGTCCTCAAGGTTCTCGAGGAGAACCGGATCGAGCCCGACGTGATCGTCGGGTCGAGCATGGGGGCGGAGGTCGGCGGGATCTACGCCTCCGGCGTCGGTCTCGGCGGACTCGAGACGTTGTGGCGATCGAGCTCGTTCGGCCGCGTCGTCAGAACCCTCCTTCCGACGATCCCCTGGTCCGGCTGGAGCTCGGGGAACGGGATCATCCGCTTCCTCCAGAAGCTAATCGGGGACCGTCGCATCGAGGATCTGGCCATCCCGTTCGCGGCCGTGGCGACGGATCTCCGCTCGGGCCGACCGTTCCCGATCACGACCGGCCCCCTCGTCGAGGCGATCCGCGCGAGCGTTTCGGTCCCCGGCCTGTTCAGACCGGTCTGGATCGACGGCCACCTGCTGATCGATGGGGGCGTCTCCAACCCGACGCCCGTCGACGTCGCGCGCCGGCTCGGCGCCGACGTGGTCATCGGCGTCGACGTCCTCGTCGATCCGGCGGAGGTGGAGCTCTCCGGCATCCCGTACTTCGAAGCGCGAGAACGGGTCCTCGGCGTCGCCAAGGATCTCGCTTCTCCCTCCAAGAACGGCCGAAGGTTCCACCCGAGCGTCTTCTCGGTCCTCTTCCAGATGTCGACCGTCTTCCAGAAGCGCCTCTCCGACCTTCTCCTTACGGCCCACCCACCGGACGTTCTGATCCGCCCCGACTTCTCCGCCGATCCTCCGTGCTACAGCGACGTCGGCTGCGGGATCGAGGCCGGCGAAGAGGCGGCGCGCCGAGCGCTCCCGCAGATCCTGCGGATCCTCGGCCGCTGAGCTACCATTCGCGCAAGATCCGACATGCGCGACAAGGGTTCCCTCTATCCCCGGATCGCTCTGGGCATCGTCGCCGTCTCGTTCGGGGCGATCTTCGCCCGGCTCGCCGGGGAGGCGTCGCCCTTCGCGATCGCAGCATGGAGATTGACGCTCGCCGCGCTCGTCCTCGCGCCGCTCGCTCTGTTCCGAAAGCAGCGCACGATCGGTCGGCGGAGCCTGATCTGGGCGGGCGTGAGCGGCGTCGCGCTGGCGCTCCACTTCGTCCTCTGGATCTCCTCCCTCGAACACACGACGGTCGCCAGCTCGGTCCTCTTCGTCTCCACACACCCGATCTTCGTCGGGCTCGGTTCGATCCTCTTCCTCCGCGAGCGCCTCTCGCGCCCCCTCCTGGCCGGAATCGCCCTCGCCGTCGTCGGAGGGGCGCTGATCGGGTTCGGCGACGTCCGATTCGGCGGTTCGGCGCTGCGGGGCGACCTCCTCGCCCTCGGCGGCGGCCTGATGGCCGCGATCTACTTCCTGATCGGACGCCGCGTCCGCCGAACCGTGTCGCTCTCCGAGTACATCGCGGTCAGCTACGGGACGGCGGCCCTCTTCGTCCTGCTCCTCTGCCTCGCGACCCGAACGCCGATGATCGGGTACGCTCCGAGCACCTACGGGTACCTCGTCCTGCTCGCCGCGGTTCCGCAACTGATCGGGCACTCGACGATCAACTGGGCCCTCCGACGACTGTCGGCGTCGCGGGTCTCCGTCTTTGTCCTCGCCGAGCCGGTCGGCTCGGCCCTCCTGGCCGTCCCGTTCTTCGGCGAGGTCCCCGGCGGGTTGAACCTCCTCGGGGCGGCCGTCATACTCGCCGGGATCTACCTCAGCTTGCGGAGCGAGGAGGAACAGGATGGCACCGAACCCTGAACGCGGCCGGGAGAAGATCGACTGGGCGTCGGCCCACATGCCGTTGCTCGACCGACTCCGAACGTCGTTCCAAGACGAACGACCGTTCTCCGGGAAGCGGATCTCGATGAGCATCCACCTGGAGGCGAAGACGGCCTGCCTGGCGATCTTCCTCCGCGACGGGGGAGCCGACGTCTGGGCGACCGGGAGCAACCCGCTGTCGACCCAGGACGACGTCGCCGTGGCGCTCGCCGGGGAGGACCGGATCACCGTCCACGCGAAACACGGCGCCTCCGAAACGGAGTACACCGAGGACCTCCGGCGTACCCTCGCTTGCCGACCGGCCCTGGTCCTCGACGACGGCGGCGACCTCGTCGCCCTCCTTCACCAGGACCCACAGGAGAACGTGATCGGCGGTTGCGAAGAGACGACGACCGGCGTCGCCCGCCTTCGCATCATGGCGAGAGAAGGGCGCCTCCTCTTCCCGATGTTCGCGGTGAACGACGCCAAGATGAAGACCCTGTTCGACAACCGGTACGGTACAGGGCAGTCCGTTTGGGACGGCATCTTCCGCTCGACCAACCTCCTGATCGCCGGCAAGACGGTCGTCGTGGTCGGCTACGGTTGGTGCGGTCGCGGGATCGCCCTCCGCGCACGCGGGCTCGGCGCGCGTGTCATCGTCTCCGAGGTCGACCCGATCTGCGCCCTCGAGGCGTGGATGGAGGGGCTCGCCGTCGCCCCGATCACCGACGCGGCCGCCGACGCGGATCTCGTGATAAGCGCCACCGGATGCGCCGATGCCGTCCCCGAATCGGCGCTCCGCAACGCAAAGGACGGGCTCGTTCTCGCCAACGCCGGACACTTCAACGTTGAGATCCGCCCGGAGACGCTCGCCGGGCTCGCGCGCTCGCACAGAACGGTCCGCGAGGGCGTCGAGGAGTACAGGATGGACGACGGCCGGCGCCTGTACCTCCTCGGCGAGGGACGGCTCGTCAACCTCGCGCTCGGCGACGGCCATCCGGTGGAGATCATGGACCTCTCGTTCGCGATCCAGGCTCTCACCCTCCGCCACCTCCTCGATCGGGCGCCGCTGCCGCCCGGCCTCTACACCGTCCCGCCCGAGATCGACGACCGGGTCGCTCGGATGAAACTCGAGACGTTGGGCGTCGCGATCGACTCCCTGACGCCGGCGCAGCGCGCCTACCTCGGCCTCGACACCGGCTGACCACGGATATCACACAAGCGGTGCGGTACAATCCGAGCTGCAGGGGTGAAACGCATGCCAAATCGTAGAATGTGGAGAAAAGGCCTGGCTGTCCTGATTCCGGCGATTCTCCTCGTGCTGGCGCTCGGTGTCGGCGGCTCCCAGCAGACCAGCGACGACCTGTTCGCACCTGTCTATCAGATCTACCAGTACATCAAGAGCTACTTCTACCAGCCGGAGCGGGTCGACGACCAGCAGGCCCTGTACGGGGCGATGAAGGGGGTCGTCCAACAACTGGGCGACCCGTACAGCGAGTTCCTCGATCCGGACGAGCGGCAGCGATTCGACGAGAGCCTCGAGGGCGAGTTCAGCGGCGTCGGGATCGAGCTGTCGATCGTCGAGAACGTCATCACCGTCATCACGCCGCTCGTCGGGACGCCGGCCGAAGCGGCGGGCGTCCGCGCCGGGGACCAGATCCTCAACATCGACGGCGAGTCGACCGAGGGGATGACCCTCACCGAAGCGGCAGTGCAGATCCGCGGTGAAATCGGGACGCCCGTGACGCTCACCCTCCGGCACGACGACGGATCGATCGAGGACATCTCGATCGTCCGCGCCCGCATCGTGCTCGAACCGGTCGAGAGCGATCTCCTTGCGGACGGGGAGATCGGCTACATCCGCCTGTACCGATTCGAGCAGGACACGACGACCGAGCTCGACTCGGCGCTCTCGTCGTTCGATCTCGACGGCCTCACCGGGCTGATCCTCGACCTTCGGAACAACCCGGGAGGGCTTCTGAACGAGGCGATCTCCGTTTCCAGTCGGTTCGTCGACGAGGGGGTCCTGCTGATCACCGAGGACCGACTGAGCGACGAGAAGAAGTACTACGCGAGAGGGAACCGGATCCCCAACATCCCGCTGGCCGTCCTGATCAACCGGGGGACGGCCAGTGCGTCGGAGATCACCGCCGGCGCAATCCGCGACAATGACATGGGGATCCTGATCGGCGAGCAGTCGTTCGGCAAGGGAGTCTACCAACAGCTGATCGAGTTCCCCGACGGCTCGGCGCTGAAAATCACCGCCGGGGAGTACTTCACCCCGGATCGGAAGGTCGTCAACGGGGTCGGATTGGCCCCGGACATCGTCGTCGAGGAAGGACAGGATCCGGTCGATGTCGCGATCGAGTGGATCCAGGCCCACGCCGGCGTTGAGATGCCGATCGACCTCGACGTGGAGACGGCGCAGGCCCTATGAGATTCGCCGTCCTCGGCGCCGGGGGATGGGGGACGGCGTTCGCCCGCCTCCTCGCGACCGGCGGACACGACACCGTCCTCTGGGCGCGGGACCCGAAGCAGGTCGGCGCAATCACCAGGGATCGGCGGAACGCCAAGTACCTCCCCGCCGTCGATCTCCCGGCGGAGCACCTCCGAATCACGGCCGAACTTCCGGAGGCCGTCGAGCACGACATCCTGGTCCTGGCCGTTCCGTCGTTCGGCGTGGCCGAGCTGCTGCAGCGGATCGCGCCTCTCCTCGGCACGCCCCCGATCGTGATCAACCTCGCCAAGGGGATCGATCGCGCGTCGAAACGGACGATGTCCGAACTGATCGGGGGCTCGCTCCCGGGAGCGAACGTGTTCACCCTGTCGGGGCCGAGCCACGCCGAGGAGGTGGGGAGGGACGTTCCGACGGCCGTCGTCCTCGCCGGGCGCGACCTCGAACTCGGGCAGCGGCTGCAGCGGGAGATCGCGACGCCGCGATTCCGCATCTACCTGTCCGAGGACATCCGCGGTGTCGAGCTCTGCGCGACCGTGAAGAACGTCATCGCTCTGGCGACCGGGATCTCCGACGGACTCGGATACGGGGACAACAGCCGCGGAGCGCTGATCACTCGCGGGCTCGCCGAGATGGTCCGCTTCGGTCGGACGTTCGGCGTCCGAGACGCGACGTTCTTCGGGCTGTCCGGACTCGGGGACCTCGTCGCCACGTGTACGAGCCGACACAGTCGGAACCGGTACGTCGGTTTTCGCCTCGGCCGCGGCGAGGCCCTCGATCGGATTCTCGGGGAGATGGACATGGTCGCCGAGGGGGTCTACGCGACGACCACCGTCCACGAGATCGCCGAGGAGCGAGGGATCGAGATGCCGATCACCGAGGCCGTGCATCGGCTTCTTCACGGCGAAGCCGATCCGCTATCCTTGGTCGAAGAGATCATGACGCGCGCACCGAAGAGGGAAGGGACCTGAGGGGAGGAAAGGATGCACGTCCACGTGGTGGTGGTCGGGGCGGGGCCGATCGGCGCGGTCGCCGCGCGCTGCGCCGCCGAGGCGGGGGCGACGGTCCTCCTGATCGACCGGCGCGTCGACCTGAGTCGCTCGTCGTGCTGCGCCGGGCTGGTCAGCCCGCGCACACTGACGGCCCTCGGCGTCTCGTCCGGCTCCATCTTGCGCGAGATCCGCGCGGTCACCGTCCACGCCCCCGACGGACGAGCGCTGAACCTCAGCGCCGATCAAACGAAGGCCGTCGTCATCGACCGGCTCCGACTGGAACGGGAACTTCACCTCCGGGCGGAGGCGGCCGGCGTCGACGTCCGGCTCGGAACCGAGGCCGTCTCGATATCGCACGACGCGATCGTCCTCGAGTCCGCCGGCAGTCCGAGAACGGTGACCGCGCCCGTCGTCATCGGTGCGGACGGGCCGAGCAGCCGCGTCGCCCAGTGGTTCGAACTCCCGCCCCCCGAACGGTTCGTCCACGCCGCCCAGGCCGTCGTCGAGACGGATCGCGCGATTCCTTCGGACCGGGTCGAGGTCTTCCTCGGGGAGGGTGTGGCGCCCGGCTTCTTCGCGTGGGCCGTGCCCGCTGAGGCGAAGCAACTCCGCGTCGGGCTGGGCGTGGCGCCGTCGTTCGATCCGTCGGAGCGCCTCGACCGCCTCCTCTCCGAGCGGTTTCCGGGGTGCCGAGTCGCCTCCCGCGCGGGCGGTCGGATCCCCGTCTCCCCGGCCGCACGTTCGGCGACCGGTTCGGCCTTCCTCGTCGGGGACGCCGCCGGGCAGGTGAAACCGCTGTCGGGAGGGGGGCTCTACTCCGGCGCGATCTGCGCTCGGATCGCCGGGCGGATCGCCGCCGAGACGGCCCTCTCCGGGGCGCCGAGTGGCCGAGCGGCAATCGCCTACGAATCCGAATGGAGATCGGCGATCGGGCGCGAGATCGCCTTCGGGCGATCGCTTCGCAGGCTCTCCGAGACGCTCTCCGATCGGGATCTCAGTGCAGTGGTCGCCGCCTGCGGCGACCCCGATCTCCTCTCCTTCCTCGCCGAGCATGCGGACATCGACCGCTTCCACCGCCTTCCGGACGAGCTCGCCGCGCGCCCCCGGCTTTGGGGGAAGGTCCTCCACCTCCTTCCCCTCATCCCGAGCCGCGAGATCGTCGGCCCGCCCGATCGATCCCCCGTTGTCTCCGCGCCCGGCACCTCCCTATAATCGACTCGGCCATGGCGAAGAGGAGGGGGAACCGGAGAGGATCGACCGCACTCGTCCTCCCATCCGTCCCGCTCGATCGCGTCCTGTTCTACGGCCTCCTGTTCCTCGTTTTCGCCCTTCCTCTCTTCATCTGGCCGGGGATCTCGGAGTACGGGTACGGGAAGACGATCGTCGGGCTGATCGGGATCTCCGTTCTCACGGTCCTCTGGGGCCTGTCGGCGTGGCGGAAGGGGAGCTGGACGATCCGCTTCCCATGGATCACGATCCCCGTCCTCGGGCTGGTCGTCGCCTCGCTTTTCTCCCTGCTTCACGCGACGAACGGCCGCGTCGTCGTGCAGAGCCTTGTCCTCGTCGTCTTCTTCACGCTCTTGCTGGTGATCGTCGCCAACGCCGTGCGGGACCGACGCGACGTTCACATGCTGCTGTTCGCCCTCCTCGCCTCCGCGTTCCTCGCCGCGCTGTACGGGCTGCTGCAGTACCTCGGGATCGCGCGCGGGCCGGCCGGGGGGACAGGGTTGAACGAGATCATCTCCACGATGGGGAACCGCAACTACCTCGGCGGGTTCTTGGCCTACTTGCTCTTCCCGGCGGTCGTTCTCGTCGTCCGCCCTCGCTCTCGTTCGCTCCGCGTCCTGTCGATCCTCCTGATCGCGTTCTGCTTCGGGATGGTCCTGGTCCTGAGGCAGAGCGGCACGCTGGTCGCGCTCGTGCTGAGCGCCGCGACCCTTCTCATCGGATTCCTGGTCTTCCGTCCGATCGAGCCCGTCCGACGGAATCGGCTCTGGCTCCTGATCCTGATCGCGACGTTGGTCGTCACCTTCCTGATTGAAGCTCCGTCCGGCCCGCTGAACTCCGTCGTGGGCCTCTCCCAGGAGAGCCGGTCGTGGATCGGCCGGTGGTGGGAGCAAAACTCCGGCAACGTCCGCTCGTGGGACTGGTGGATCGGCTGGGAGATGTTCAAGGACCACCCTCTGACCGGCGTCGGATTGGGCAACTACAAGCTGAATTTCCTCCCCTACAAGGCGGCGTTCCTCGCCACACCCCGAGGCGAGGCCTACGATTTCTACATCACTCGGGCGGCGCAAGTCCACAACGAGTACGTTCAGACCCTGGCCGAGCTCGGCGTCCTCGGCGTCCTCGCCCTCGCCTCGTTTCTCGCCGTTCTCGTCGCCTCCCTCTGGAAGCGGCTCCGATCGAACGACGAATCGAATCGCCTCGATCTTCTCCTCTTCTCGTGCGGGATCGCCGCGCTCCTGACTCACGCCCTCGTCAGCTTCCCCGCCCACCTCCCTTCATCGAGCCTCGTCCTGGTCGTGGTCGGCGGCCTGGCCTTCTCGCGCGTCTACGGGGACTCCGGCCAGTTCTCGGTGAAGCTGGTCGGGTGGAGGCTGAAGGCCGTCCTCGCGGGCGTGACCGCGATCGGTCTCGTCGTCTCCGTCCTCGCGGGCCGCGATCTGGGTGCGAACCTCCTGATGAGCGAAGGGATCGAGCAAGCGCAGCTCGGGAACTACTACGGGGCGGAGTCGCTCTTCGAACGGAGTCTCGAACTCGATTTCGCCCCGCGTCAGACCTACTATCACCTCGCCGTGGTGCAGATCGCTCTCGGGGAGTACGATGCGGCCCAGCTGAACCTGGAGAGGTGTTTCACCCGCTTCGTCGACGAGACGGTCTACCTCAACTACGCCAACCTGATGGCGAACGCGCGCCAGTTCGATCGCGCGCGCGAGACGGTCGACCTGCTCCTGGCCAGTCATCCCCGAGAGGAGATCAGCGTTCGGGCCCGCTACATAGAGGCGGTCATCATCGCCCAGACCGGCGACCGGCAGGAGGCGACGGCTCTGCTGGAGGCGCTGATCGACGACGCACCATGGTTCGAGACGGCCTACATCGGGTTGGGCTCCGTCTACGAGGCCCGCGGGATGCCGGTCGACGCGAGAGAGGCGTTCGAGAGCGCCTTGCAATCCATCGAAGGGAAGTTGGAAGCGGCCCAACAGACCCTCGCGAGTCGGGCTACGATCACCGCGGAGGAATACGGGAAGCTCCGCGCCGAGATCGAGCAGCTCCAGCAGGAGCGCGAGGCCGTTCTGGACAAGCTGGAGGGCCTCCCGCCCGCCTAGCAGCCTTGAAGGGGGAAATCCCGTTCCTCCCTGCAAGGCTCGGAGAGCCGAAGCAGCAGGACAGGACCCACGCAAGAAGCGCGTTCCAAGAACGCTTTCCCGTCCCAGCCCTTACGGGAAAGGAATTCGCTCCTACTGCGAGGTGCGCAGTACCGAAGCAGCAGGAGGGAATGAACCTCCTATCTATGACCTGATCCGAGTTCCCCTCCCGGCCTCTTGCGAGAATCGAGCTGGCCCCTATACTGACCCCGTGATTCCGTATGGCCATTGACACGATCCGTCACGCCGTCGACTATCTCTTCGGGCAGACCAACAGCCAGCAGCTGAAACGCTACGAGCGGGAGCTGGCGGCGATCAACGCGCTCGCTGACGAGATGAGATCCCTGCCGGACGACGGCCTGCGCAGCGGGGTCGATGAGCTGCGCCAGCGTTTGAGCGACGGGGAATTGAGGCAGGACGTCCGGGTCGAGGCCTACGCGCTCGTCCGCGAGGTCGCCGAACGGACCGTCGGTCTACGCCCGTTCGACGTCCAAATCGTCGGCGGCCTCGCGCTCGACGACCGACGGATCGCCGAAATGCAGACCGGTGAGGGGAAGACCCTCGTCGCGACCCTTCCCGCGACCCTGAACGCGCTCGTCGGCAAGGTCCACGTGGTCACTGTCAACGACTATCTCGCGCGACGCGACCGAGAATGGATGGGGCCGATCTACGAGTTCCTCGGCCTGACGGTCGGTCTCCTTCAGGACGGGATGGAGCCGAACGATCGGAAGGTCGCGTATGCCGCCGACATCACCTACGGGACGAACAACCAGTTCGGGTTCGATTACCTCCGCGACAACATGGTCCTGACCAGCGATCGGAAGGTGCAGGGACCGTTGGACTTCGCGATCGTCGATGAGATCGACAACATCCTGATCGACGAAGCACGAACCCCGCTGATCATCTCCGGATCGGCCGCCGAGGCGCTCGACCGATACCGGAAGTTCGCCGCCCTCTCCCGCCGGTTTCGCCAGGACGTCGACTTCGAGATCGACGAGGAGTCGAGACGACTGACGCTGACCGACAGCGGGATCCACAAGGCCGAACAGGCCCTCTCGATCGAGAACCTGTTCGCGCCGGAACAGACGGAGACCCTCCATCACATCGAGACGGCACTCCGCGCCCTCCACCTGTTCCAGAGGGAACAGCATTACATCGTCAAGGACGGTCGGGTGATGATCGTCGACGAGTTCACCGGCCGCCTCATGCCCGATCGCCGCTACTCCGACGGGCTCCACCAAGCGCTCGAAGCGAAGGAAGGTCTCCGGATCCAGCGGGAATCGCAGACCCTGGCACAGATCACCTTGCAGCACTACTTCCAGCTGTATGGGGGACTGTGCGGGATGACCGGCACCGCGAAGACGGAGGAGGAGGAGTTCAAGCAGATCTACGGCCTCCCGGTCCTCGTCATTCCGACGAACCGCCCGCTTCGCCGGGAAGCACTGCCGGATCGGATCTTCCGCACCCGGAAGGCGGCGTTTGAGGCGATCGCTGCCGAAGTCGCCGCCCTCCACGAACAAGGGCGCCCCGTCCTGATCGGAACGAACTCGATCGAGAAATCCGAGCGCCTTTCTGCACTTCTCAAGTCACGGGCGCTGTCCCACCACGTTCTCAACGCCAAGTACCACGAGCAGGAGGCGGAAATCGTCGCCGACGCCGGGCAGCGCGCCGCGATCACCGTGGCGACGAACATGGCCGGCCGCGGGACCGACATCAAGCTCGGCGACGGCGTCGCCGAGTCCGGCGGTCTACACGTCGTCGGAGCGCAGCGCCACGAATCCCGGCGGATCGACAACCAGCTGCTCGGGCGGGCAGGCAGGCAGGGGGATCCCGGATCGTCCCAGTTCTACCTGTCGATGGAGGACGACCTCCTCCGGATCTTCGGCGGAGATCGAATCGGGCCGCTGATGGATCGGCTCGGGATGAACGAGGGCGAGGCGATCGAGCACGATCTCCTCACCAGCGCGATCCGTCGGGCGCAGAAGCGCGTCGAAGGGCGCAACTTCGAGATCCGGAAGCGCCTCCTCGAATACGACCTCGTCCTCTCCAAGCAGAGAGAGGCGGTCTACGCCCTGCGCGACCGGTTCTTCCTTCCCCCGCCCGGCTCCGAAGGGGGCCTCGGCCCGGAGGCGGAGTCCGATCTGGACGACTACCTGCACGACCTGTTCGACGAGCTGGCGGAGAGCCTGGTGAGCGAACACGCAGCGGCCGGCCGGTCGAGGGACGAATGGAACCTCGCCGGCTTGGCGCACGAGCTGTCGTCGTACGCGCCGGCCGAGGAACCGCAGCTCGACGCGCCCGACCCCGCCGGGATCGTGGCCGCCGCCAGCGACCACCTGAGGAAGGCCCTGATCGCGCAACGGGAGCGGCTCGGGAAGCCGTTCTCGCTTCTCGCGCACTACATCATCCTCACGACATTGGACGAGGCGTGGCGGACGCATCTGTACAACCTCGACGACTTGAAGGGGGGCATCGGATGGACGGCCTACGGCGGGACCGATCCGCTCGTCGCGTTCAAGCGGGAGTCGTTCGTCATGTTCCAGGAGATGCTCGCCAATGCGGCCGAGAAGATCGTCCGGATCGTCCTCAACCCGCGGCTGACCGTCTCCACCGGTTCGGGCCCGAGACCGTCGGCCGATGACGTCCGGTACGTCCACCCCTCGTCCGCCCCGTCGCCCTCGCAACGGCGACCGAAGGGGAAAGGGCCTCAGCGCTCGGTCCGGGTCGAGAAGGAGCCCGGCCGAAATGACCCGTGCCCGTGCGGCTCGGGGAAAAAGTACAAGAAATGCTGCGGACGCGTCGCGTGAGTCACGGGGTCGGCACGGCCGCTCCGCGGAACGGCTCCGGATAGACCCGGCTCCTTGGAAGACGAATCCCGTCGAGAATACCGCGTTTCGTGTTGACAGACCTCGCCGGACGGACTACCATTAGCAAACTGATATGCAGAGTGCTAATACGAAAGATCTCCCCGAGAGACAGCGGCTGATCCTGAAGGAAATCGTCGACCGGTACATCCGGTTCCGCGATCCTGTCTCGTCACGGATGATCCTCGAGGACTACGGTCTGGCCGTCAGCTCCGCCACGGTCCGAAACGAGATGAACGACCTCGAGGCCGCCGGGTACATCGAGAAGCCGTACTCGTCGTCGGGGCGCATCCCCACGAAGAAGGGATATCGGTTCTTCGTCGACTGGCTCCTTGACCTGTCGGAGCTGACGCGTGAAGAGCGTCTCGAGATCGTCGAGACGGTCGAGGCGCGGTGCCTCGACGTAGAAGAGACGATCCGCCAGACCTCGTTCCTGCTCGGGAGCATCACCGGGTGTGCATCGTTCGTGGTCCCCCCCCGACCGGACGAGACGAAGCTGGAACGCGTCGTCCTCCTGAGGATGGCGGAGCGGTTGGCGTTCTTGCTGATCCTCTCCGACATCGGGATCGTCGAACACGGCCTCGTCCCGTTGGACGACGACCTGACACCGAGCGAGGTCGATCACATCATGCAATTGATCAACGAGAACCTAAAGGGCGTCAACCTCTCGGAGGTCCGTTCGCTTCCCGACATCGGCGAGCCGGAAGGTTGGTATGAGCGTACGGTCCGTCAGGCGATCCTGGTCCTTCAAAGGCTGCTCCAACGCCGGATGCAGCGCCCGGTTCGCTTCGACGGCCTGCTGAACCTGGCCGACGCGTTGCAGCAGACGGTCCCCGACCGGGCGATGGCCGACTTCTCCGACTTCAGTCGCGCCGTGCGCGACGAGGCGGGATTCATCGAGGCCGTGTCGGAGGCCCGAGCGGAAACGGAAGGAATCGTCTTCAGCATAGGGAATTTCCCGCTGCCTGGGCTGGAGGAGTTCAGCGTCGTCACGTGCGACTACCGGCCTCACTCGGGGGTCCTCGGGGTGATCGGACCTCTGTGGATGGACTACGGACGGGCGCTCTCCACAGTGAGCTACATCGCCAACCGCTTGGAAGGCCTGTTGGTGAATTCGGCCGCCCGAAGCTCCGGGAGGATGAACGGATGAGCGAAGAAACGAAGCGTGACAGGACCGAGGAACCCGCGACGCCGTCGCCCGAGATCCCGGTCGAGGAGGAAGGGATCGAGCTCCAGTCGTGCATCGACCGGCTCCGGCGATTGCAGGCGGAGTTCGAGAACTACAAGAAGCGGACGGCCCGGGACGTCGGGACGTTGGAGGAACGGGTTGTCGACCAGGTCCTCCTCGACTTCTTGACGCCGTACGAGAATCTGGAGCGCGCGTTCCGCAGCTACGCGTCCGATCAGAACGTGGAGACCTTCGTCACGGGCGTCGAGCAGATCTTCGCGCAAGTGGCTCAGATTCTCGAGCGCCGCGGTGTCGAGCGGATTCCGTCCGTGGGCGCTTCGTTCGACCCTGCGCTGCACGAAGCGCTACTGACCGCAGCGAGCGAGGAAGAGAAGAATACGATCATCGAGGAATTCTCAGCCGGTTATCGACGAAACGGGCGGGTCCTGCGCGCCAGCAAGGTCACCGTGAGTCAAGGGCCCGCCGCACAGGAGGAGCAAGCATGAAGGAGAAGATCATTGGGATCGATTTGGGAACGACCAACTCGTGCGTCGCCATACTCGTAGGCGGAACGCCGGAGGTGATCACCAACGCGGAGGGTGAGCGAGTCACGCCGTCGGTCGTCGCGTTCACCGGGACCGGCGAGCGGCTCGTCGGACGGCTGGCCAAGCGCCAAGCGATCACCAACCCGAAGAACACCGTCGCGTCGATCAAGCGCCAGATGGGGACCGACCATCGCGTACACATCTTCACCGACGGAAAGGAGGAGACGTACACCCCCGAGCAGATCTCGGCGATGATCCTCCAGAAGCTGAAGGGCGACGCGGAGGCGAACCTGGGGGGGAAGATCGAAAAGGCCGTGATTACCGTGCCTGCGTACTTCGACGACGATCAGCGGCGTGCGACGAAGGCGGCCGGCGAAATCGCCGGCCTCGAAGTGATGCGGATCATCAACGAGCCGACGGCGGCCGCGCTTGCCTACGGCCTGGACAAGAAGCACGAGCAGACGATCCTCGTCTACGATCTCGGTGGCGGCACCTTCGACGTATCGATCCTCGAGATCGGCGACGATGTCGTCAATGTGATCGCCACCGACGGAGACACCCACCTCGGGGGCGACGATTTCGATCAGCGGATCATCGACTGGCTCGCCGACGAGTTCCGGAAGGACACGGGGATCGACCTCTCCAAGGACCCGAGCGCCCTGCAGCGGCTGAAGGACGCGGCGGAAGCGGCGAAAAAGGAGCTGTCGACTCGGATGGAGACGACGATCAACCTCCCCTACATCACCGCCGACGCCAGCGGACCGAAGCACCTCGAGAAGAAGCTCTCGCGCGCCAAGTTCGAAGGGATGATCGACGATCTCCTCCAGCGAACCGCTCAGACCGTCGACAGCGCGCTCCACGAGGCGAAGAAAGCCAGCGATGCCATCGACCAGGTCGTCCTCGTCGGAGGGTCGACACGGATTCCCAAGGTTCAAGAGCTGATCTCGACCCGAATTCCGGGGAAGATCAACCGCGAGATCAACCCCGACGAGGTCGTCGCCGCCGGCGCAGCGATCTCGGCCGGCGTCGCAGCGGGCGACATGCGGGATATCCTCCTTCTCGACGTCACGCCGCTGACCCTGTCGATCGAGACCCTCGGCGGTGTCGCGACCCCGCTGATCGAACGGAACACGACGATCCCGACGGAGAAGACGAAGACGTTCACCACCGCGGACGACAACCAACCCGCTGTCGAGATCAATGTGCTTCAGGGGGAACGGAAGATGGCGGCGGACAACAAGTCGCTCGGCAAGTTCCAGCTCACGGGGATTCCCCCGGTCCCCCGCGGCATTCCGCAGATCGACGTATCTTTTGAGATCGACGAAAACGGAATCCTGCACGTCACCGCGAAGGACAAGGCGACGTCGAAGAGCTCGTCGATCACGATCAAGGATTCGACGCGACTCGACGAGGCGGAAATCGAGCGGATGCGCAAGGAAGCCGAGGAGCACGCCGAGGAGGACCGGAAGAAGAGCGAGCTCGTCGAAGCCCGGAATCGGGCCGACCAGTTGATCTACTCGGCGGAGAAGGCGCTCTCCGACCTGGGCGAGAAGGTCGACGCCGCCAAGCGGTCCGATATCGAGGATCGGATCCGCCGTCTGCGGGAGAAGCTCGACGGGGACGCCGCCATCGCGGAGATCCGGAGGGAGACCGAGGAGCTCGCCAAGGCGTCGCAGGAGATCGCTGCGGAGGCGTACAAGCAGGCCGAGGGGGCGGCCGGAGCCGCGCCGGGCGGGGAAGCCGGCTCGGACGAGGACGACGGCGAGTATATCGACGCCGAGTACGACGAGCCATAACCCGACGGATGTGAGGAGAGCGCTTGGCCAAGCAGGACTACTACGAGACCCTCGGGATCGCTCGAGACGCGAGTGAGGCGGAGATCAAGAAGGCCTATCGTGAGAAGGCGAAGGAACTTCATCCCGACAGGAACCCCGAGAATCGCGAATGGGCTCGCAAGGAGTTCCGAAAGGTCGCGGAGGCCTACGAGATCCTGTCCGACCCGCAGAAGCGCGCTCAGTACGATCGCTACGGCCACGTCGGGCCGGCACAAGGGTTCACCTTCGGCGACATGGATTTCAGCCGCGCCCGCCAAGACTACCGAAGCTTCGGCTTCGGCAGCTTCGAGGACCTGTTCGGCGACATGTTCGGCTTTCTCCGTCAAGACGCCCCGCCGACGGCGACGCAGCAGCGCTCCCGCCGCGGGGAGAGCATCGAATACAAGCTTCGCATCACCCTCGAGGACGCCGCGCACGGGACCAAGATGACCGTCACCGTCCCCCGCCTCTTGGCGTGCGACGTCTGCTCCGGAAGCGGCATGGAGCCGGGCACCTCGAAGCGGACCTGTCCGACCTGCAAGGGGCGCGGGCAGATCGAGTATCGCCAACAGAGCCTTCTGGGGAGTTTCATCAACGTCCGCAGCTGCCCAGAATGCAACGGGACCGGTGAGCTGATCGACCAGCCCTGCCATCGGTGCCGGGGCGCCGGCCGGGTGAAGGAGAAGAGCAAAATCTCGATCACCGTCCCCTCCGGCGTGGACAACGGCTCGCGACTCCGCCTCCGCGGGCAGGGGAACGCAGGCGTCGAGGGAGGGCCGAGCGGCGACCTGTTCATCGTCATCGAGCTGATCCCACACCCGACCTTCCGGCGCGAAGGGAAGGACATCCGATCCAGCGTAAGGATCAGCTATCCCCAGGCGGCTCTCGGCGCGAAGATCAACGTCGAGACCCTGTGGGGAGAGGAGACCGTCACCATTCCGGCCGGGACCCAGACCGGGGAGGTCTTCCGGCTGCGAGGGAAGGGGATCACCAACATCCACCGCGGAGGGGGCAAAGGGGATCATCTCGCCGAGGTGACGGTCGAGGTCCCGAGCAAGCTCACGGCCAAGCAGCGTCGGGCGCTGGAGGCCTACGCCGAGTCCCTCGGGTCGCCGACCGGCTAGAGCTCACCGGAGCCGATCAGATCGAGAAGGATCGCACGTATCCTCGACAGCGCTTTCTTTCGGTGGCTGATCCGGTTTTTCTCGGCAAGGGGCATCTCGGCCAGCGTTCGCGCGCTCCCCTCGGGGACGAAGAGCGGGTCGTAGCCGAACCCCCCCTCTCCCGACGGCGCCTCGGAGATGACGCCGCGGAGGACGCCGCTGCAGGCGAACGTCTGCCCGTCGGGGAGCCGCAGCGCCGCCACCGTGACGAACCGAGCGCGACGGTCGACGACCCCTTTCACCCTTTCCAGGAGGAGCGCGTTGTTTCGATCGTAGTCGACCGGCGTGCCGGAGAACCGTGCCGAACGGACCCCGGGCGCACCACCGAGGCACGCGACCTCGAGCCCTGCGTCCTCGGCCAGCACCGGCAGCCCGGTCTCGAGGCAGATCGTCCGCGCCTTGAGCAGCGCGTTGTCGAGGAACGTCTCGCCCGTCTCGTCGACGTCGGAGAACGGACGCTCGGAGAACGTAAGGATCTCGAGGCCTTCGACGTCAGCCAGGAGATCCACGGTTTCCCCGATCTTCCCCTCGTTCTTCGTCCCGAGGAGGAGCCGCGTCATTCGCTCCGGATCGGCTGGAGATCGAGCGAGTCGGCGAAGTGGCACGTGACGAAGTGCAGGCCGCCGAGGTCCCGATACTCCGGTTCCTCGGTCTTGCAGATGTCCTTGGCGTAGTGACACCGGGGATGGAAGTAGCAGCCGGGCGGCGGGGCAATCGGGCTCGGGACGTCCCCCTCGAGGAGGATCCGCTCGACGTGCCAGTCGGGATCCGGAACCGGAACGGCCGACATCAGCGCTTCGGTGTACGGATGCTTCGGATCGGTGAACAGCTCCTCGGTCTGCGCCAGCTCGGCGACCTTCCCGAGATACATCACCGCGACGCGGGTGCTGATGTGCCGCACGACGGAGAGGTCGTGTGCGATGAACAGGTATGTGAGCCCGAATTCGCCCTGCAAGTCCTCGAGCAGGTTGATCACCTGGGCCTGGATCGACACGTCGAGCGCCGACACCGGCTCGTCGCAGATGATCAGCTGCGGATCGAGTGCCAGCGCGCGGGCGACGCCGATCCGCTGGCGCTGTCCGCCGGAGAACTCGTGCGGATACCGCTTCATGTGATCCGGCTTCAGCCCGACCGCCGCGAGGAGCGCCTTGACGCGATCCTCGCGCTCGGCGCCCTTGGCCATCCCGTGAACGAGAAGCGGCTCACCGACGATCGCGCCGACCGTCATCCGCGGGTTCAGCGAGGAGTACGGATCCTGGAAGATGATCTGCATCTCACGGCGGAGTGCCTTCAGCTCCTTCCGGGAGACCTTGGCCACGTCGATCTCGACCGACTCCTCGCCCGGAGGGGCCAGCTTCTTGCTCCGGAAGACGATGTCCCCGGCCGTCGGCTCGATCAGCCGCAGAATGGTCCGGCCCGCGGTCGTCTTGCCGCAGCCGCTTTCGCCGACCAGGCCGAGCGTCTCCCCCTCGGGGATGAACATGTCGACCTTGTCGACCGCCTTAATCTGCGCCACGGTTCGCCGGAAGACCCCCTTGCGGACGGGAAAGTACTTCACGAGCCCTTTGACATCTAGAAGGATGTTATCGGAAGGCAAACTCGATCACCTCGCTGTCACTCGTAGAGCCAACAGGCCGCGTCGTGGCCCGGCGCCACTTCCTTCAACTCCGGCATCCTCGCCTTGCAGATCTCCATCGCGTGAGGGCACCTCGGCTCGAACTCGCAGCCCGGCGGGACCTCGAACGGGTCGGGCACGACGCCCTTGATCGGCTCCAGCCGATCCTTCCGTGATGCCAGCGACGGGATCGAGTTCAGCAGCCCTTGGGTGTACGGATGCTTCGAGCTGTGAAACACCTCACCGACCGTCGAGCTTTCCACGATCCGTCCGAGATACATCACGACCACGTCGTCGGCCATTCCCGCGATCACGCCGAGGTCGTGCGTGATGAACTGGATCGACGCCTGGAACTCCCGGCGCAGCTCGTTCATCAGATCGAGCACCTGCGCCTGGATCGTCACGTCGAGCGCGGTCGTCGGCTCGTCGGCAATGAGGAGGGACGGGTTGCAGGAGAGGGCCATCGCGATCATCGCGCGCTGCCGCATGCCCCCCGACAGTTGATGCGGATACTCGTCAACCCGCTGTTCCGGAAGCGGGATCCCCACCTCGCGGAGCATGTCGATCGCCTTCTGCTTCGCCTCGCGCTTGTGGAGCTTCTGGTGGAGGATGATCGCTTCCATGATCTGGTTGCCGATCGTGTAGACGGGATTGAGGGACGTCATCGGCTCCTGGAAGATCATCGCGATCTCGTTCCCTCGGATCGATCGCATCTCGCGACCCTTGGGATCGAACTTCGTCAGGTCCATGACCTTCCCGTCGCGGTAGAAGAGGATCTCCCCTTCTTCGATCTTCCCCGGCGGAATCTGGACCAGCCCCATGATCGACAGGGCCGTGACCGACTTCCCGCACCCGCTTTCCCCGACGACGCCGAGCGTCTTCTCCTGCTCGATCACGTAGTCGACGCCGTCCACGGCGCGGACGACCCCGTCCTCCGTGTAGAAGTACGTCTTCAGACCTCTGACCTCGATTAGCGGCACCGGTCCTCCCTCCTCGTCGTAACGCTACAGGATCGATAGTACGAAGCCGAGCAGCATGAACACAGCGGCCAGCACGACGGTGAGCGTCCGCTTGGGATCCCGGACTTCATCGCGCCCGAACACGGTGCTCGACATCCCGGATCCGAACGCTCCGCCCAATCCAGAATGCTCGCTCATCTGGAGAAGGACGATTCCCATCAGGGTTAGGCAGTCGAACAGGAACAAAACCTCGAGGATGGTCTGCCACATGGCTTACTGATCCTTTCTCAATTCCACTGGGATATCTGGCGCGGCCGATTATAGCATAAAGGATATGGCGCCTCAATAGCCCAAGGATCGGGGCCTTGCGCGAGTTTCGCGGTTCCCGTATTCTGTCCAGAGCGCAGCTCGAAAGGCGGGTGGCTTCGAACCGTGCGCAAGTTCGTCTTCATCACGGGGGGCGTGCTCTCCGGCCTGGGGAAGGGGGTCGTCACCGCGTCGATCGGCCTCCTCTTCAAGCTCCAAGGATATCGCGTGAGTCTCCAGAAAATCGACCCCTACGTCAACGTCGACGCCGGGACGATGAACCCGTACGAGCACGGCGAGGTCTTCGTCACCCACGACGGGCGGGAGACGGATCTTGACATCGGCCGATACGAGCGATTCCTCGACGAGGAGCTCTCCGCCTCCAACTACCTGACGACCGGCCAGGTCTACTGGAACGTCATCCGCAAGGAACGGGCCGGGAAGTACCTCGGGCAGACGGTTCAGGTCATCCCGCACATCACCGACGAGATCAAGCGCCTGATCCGCCTCCCGTTGGACGAGAACGGCGCGGAGATCGGGGTGATCGAGGTCGGCGGGACGGTCGGAGACATCGAGAGCCTCCCCTTCCTCGAGGCGCTCCGGCAGATGAAGGACGAGCTCCCGCGGGAGGACACCCTGTTCGTCCACGTCACCCTCCTCCCGCGGCTGACGACGTCGGACGAACTGAAGACGAAGCCGACCCAGCACAGTGTGAAGGAGCTTCGAGCGATCGGGATCCAGCCGGATGCGATCGTCGCTCGCTCCGACGTGCCGTTGCCGGAGTCCGTCAAGCGGAAGGTCGCCCTCTTCTGCGACGTGCCGACCGAGAACGTGATCGACAACCCCGACCTCGCGACGATCTACCGCGCGCCGTTGCGACTGCACGAGGCCGGTCTGACACGCTGCGTCGCCGCCGGGCTCGGACTCGACACGGAGCGGACTCTCGACCTGTCGGAGTGGGTTTCCCGCGTACGCCGCATCGAGAACCCTGCGTGCCGAATCCGAATCGGGATCGTCGGGAAGTACGTGGAATTACGGGATTCCTACATCAGCATCCGAGAGGCCCTTCTCCACGCCGGCGCGGCTGAGGACATCGGCGTCGACGTCGACTGGATCCCGTCCGGCGCGATCGCGGAAGAAGGGCCGGCGGGGCGACTCGCGCCCCTCGACGGCGTCCTGATCCCCGGCGGCTTCGGCGACCGCGGGATCGAAGGGAAGATCGAGGCGGTGGAGTACGCCCGGACAAACCGAGTCCCGTACTTCGGCCTCTGTCTTGGCCTGCAGTGCGCGACGATCGAGTTCGCGCGGAACGTCCTCGGCCTCGACGGGGCGAACAGCTCGGAGTTCGATCCGGGGACGCCGCATCCGGTGATCAGCCTCCTCGAGGGGCAGGTCGACGTCGCGCTCAAGGGCGGGACGATGCGCCTCGGGGTCTATGAGACGGACCTCCGCGAGGAATCGATCAGCGCCTCCTGCTACGGGGCGCGGCGGATCGCGGAGCGTCATCGCCACCGCTACGAGTTCAATCCGGTGTACCGGAGCCGGCTGGAAACCGCCGGGATGCGGATCGCGGGGACGTCCTTGGACGATCGACTCGTCGAGGTGATCGAGCTCGCCGATCACCCTTGGTTCGTCGGTGTCCAATTCCACCCGGAGTTCTCGTCACGCCTCCTCTCCCCCCACCCCCTGTTCCGTGGGTTCGTACGATCATGCGTCGAACGACAGGCCTCCTCGCGCTCCTCCTCGTAGGGATCGTCGTCGCGCTGGTCTTCCTCCCGCGCGGGAGGAATCCAGCAAGCGACGCCACGATGGCGGAATCGATCACCCTGTACGGGTACGCCGACGACGGGACCCCGCTGTGGAGGATCCACGCCCAGGACGGTCGGATCGACGGCTCCGATCAGACCCTGAGCGGGGTCTCGATCGACTTCTACGACGAGGACCTGTCCACGCTGAGCGTTCGCGGGGATCGGCTCGAGCGGACCGAAGCCGTCAGCCGTCTGTCCGGGGAGGTCCGCATCGAGCGGACCGACGATCTCCTTCTCAGGACCGACGCCCTCGCCTGGAACGAAGCCGACGAGCGGCTCGAATCCGGGCGGATCGATCTCTCCGCCGCGGACCTGCACGTGTCGGCCGCGGGATTCGGATACGATCTGAGGACCGCGATGGCTTCGTTCACCGGCGGCGTTGAGGCGTCGGCCGACCTGGAGACGGAGTGGACGATCCGGGCGGATCGCGCCGAGGAGCACGACGGCGTGGTCGTCTTCTGGGACGAAGTCACCGCCGAGTCCGGAGACGACGAGACCTTCCGGTGCGAGCGGCTGGAGGTCGAGCCGGAGACGGAGATCGCCCACCTCTCGGGCGACGTCGTCGGCGATTGGCCGTCCGGCCACCTGAGCGCCGGGGCCGTCCGATTGGACGGGGAAGGCCTGCGGGCCAGCGGCCGGGTGGCAGCGCGCCTCGATCTGGACGAACTGAGAGGATCCGATGACACTTAGCGCCGAAGCCCTGGTGAAGGTCTATCAGCGACGCCCCGTCGTCGACCGGCTGTCCTTGCAGGTCGAGCCCGGCCGCGTCGTCGGCCTCCTCGGCCCGAACGGAGCCGGGAAGACGACGACGTTTCACATGATGATCGGCTTCATCGCCGCCGACGCCGGCAGGGTCCTCCTCGACGACGCGGACATCTCGGAGCTGCCGTTCTTCCGCCGCGCTCGACTCGGAATCGGATATCTTCCGCAAGAGCCCTCGGTCTTCACCCGGGCGAGCGTCGTCGACAACCTCGACCTGGCGCTCGAGCGGTTTCCGTCCGCGAAGGAGCGATCCCGCCTCCGCGAGCAGCTTCTAGCGGAGTTCGGCCTGCAGGATCTTCGAGACCAGAAGGCCAAGACCCTCTCCTCCGGGGAGCGACGGCGGCTGGAGATCGCGCGGACACTGGCGACGACGCCGCGCTATGTGCTGCTCGACGAGCCCTTCTCCGGAATCGATCCGCTCTCGATCGCCGATCTCCAGCGGGAGATCGTCTCGCTGAAGGAGCGGGGGATCGGCGTCGTCGTCACCGACCACAACGTCCGAGACACGCTGACGATCACCGACCACGCGTATCTGATCGACAAGGGACGGCGGATCGCCGCGGGGACTCCCGAGGAGATCCTCGCCGATCCGGTGGCGCGGCGGGTCTACCTGGGAGAGGGATTCAAGCCGTAGGCCTCCTCCGGTAGAGGCGCCGCCTCCAGATCATCAGGCCGAACCCGACGACGAACAGGATGCTGATCGCGTGGGCAGCTCGGATCGGGCCGAGCCAGAGGCTGTCCCCCCGGGTGAAGCTGACGATCGAGCGGGCCACGGCGTAGAGGATGAAGTACATCGCGGTGGCGAAACCGTCTTTGAAGTTCCGCTTCCGGACCCACCACCACAGGAACACGAAGATCGCGAGATTCAGCATCATCTCGTAGACCATCGAGGGGTGGGTCGCCTGCCCGGGGTAGGCCATTCCCGCCGGCGAGTCGGGGGGGAAGTGGATCCCCCAAGGAAGCGTCGTCGGCGTACCGAACGCGTCCCCGTTCATCAGGTTCCCGATCCGGCCGATCGCCTGGCCGAGGATCAGGCTCGGGACCAACGCGTCGGTCAGCGCCCAGAACGGCGTCTTCTTCGCCCGGGCGTAGAAGAAGACGACGACGGCGCCGGCGAGGACCCCGCCGTGAATGGCGAGCCCGCCCTCCCAGATCCTGAGGATGTCCAGCGGGTGGGATCCGTAATAGTCCCAGTGGAACGCGACGTAGTAGATTCGCGCTCCGACGATCGCGATCGGGACGGTCCAGAGCAGCAGGTCGAGCAGGTTCTCGGTGGAGAGCGGAAGGCCTTTCCTGCGGGTTTCCCTGGCCAAGAGGACGAAGCCAACCGCGATCGCGATCACGTACATCAAGCCGTAGTAACGGATCGTCACCGGCCCAATCTGAACCAGGATGGGGTGCATCGCTTCCCCCTCTCGCGCGATATGATGTGGAGTATATGAACTGGATCCGTCGAAAGGAAACCTGGCTGGCCCTCGGCGGCGGTGGCCTGCTGGCGCTGTCGATGCCCGGATTCGGCGCATGGCCGCTCGTCTTCGTGGCGCTGATTCCGTGGCTCCTCGCCCTGGAAAGGGGACGGGGCTTCGTGCACGGCTTCCTTTTCGGCGTGGCGTTCTTCGCGATCGACGTCCGTTGGGTCCTGGCGCTGGTCCGCTTCAACCCGCTCGTCGCGCCCGGCTACGTCCTCCTCGCCGCCTATCTGGCCCTTCCGTTCGGACTCCTCGGATGGCTGATGACGTGGCGAACTCAACGAGCCGGCCGGTGGATCTGGATCCTCCTCGCTCCGTCGCTGATCGTCCTCGCGGAGTACGTCCGAACGCTCGGGCCGCTGGGAACCGGGTTCTCGATGGTCTATCAGGCGCTGTATCGCGTCCCGTGGTTGATTCAGTCGGCCGCGGTCGTCGGGTCCTGGTCGATCACCGCGTTCGCCGTCGCGATCAACGTCGCGTGGTACCTCGCGTGGCGTGAGAGGCGGCTCCGATACGTGTTCGCCGGCCTCGGACTCCTCCTCGTCCAGGGGGCGTTCTGGCTCGTGCCCGCAGAACCGGCCGGGGATGCGTCCGCGCTCGGCGTCGCCGTCGTGTCGTCGAACGTCGACCAGGAGGTGAAGCTCGACGCGCGGAACCTGAGCGTCCTGACCGAGCGGTTCCTCGCCCTCGGAGCGGAGGCGATCGCAGGAGATCCCGATCTCGTCGTCTTCCCCGAGTCGTTCCTTCCGGTGTACATCCTGAACCTCGACGACCTGTTCTCCCGGTTGTCCGACCTTGCCCGCGCCGGAGGCGCGTGCCTCCTCTTCGGGACCGGCGTCTACCGGGACGGAGAGATCTTCAACAGCACCGTCCTCGTCGACCCCGAGGGCCGCGTGGTCGGCACGTACGACATGGTTCGACCCGTGCCGTTCGGGGAGTACATCCCTGGCCGGGGGCTCCTCAAGGCGATCGGGCTCGGCCCGTGGGCGCGCGCCCTCCTCCCCCTCGACCTGAGCCGGGGGACGGGCTACGAGCCGCTCGATGGGATCGGCACGCCGATCTGCTTCGAGTCGACCTTCCCTACGGCCTCGCGACGACTCACCCAAGCCGGAGCCGCCCTCCTCGTGACGGTGACGAACGACGCCTGGTTCGCGGGGAGCTCCGAGCTGCGGGCCCACTTCGCCACGGCGGTCTTCCGGGCGGTGGAGAACCGCCGATCGATCGTCCAAGCGGCGAACGGAGGGATCTCGGGGATCGTCGACCCGCGCGGAAGGATCCTCTCCGAGACGTCGGAGGAGACGGTTACGAGGAGGGACGTCCGGCTGTCGACGGCGCGGTCGGCCTACACGCGATGGGGCGACGCGCCGTTTGTCGTCGTGATGGGCTGCATGGCAGCGGGCCTTCTCGCCCTGCGCGCGTCCCGCCGCGGAAAGGGAAACGGGGAGTAAGACGGCTCGGCCTCACTCCCCTCGGTCGCCCGTTTGCAGACGTCAGCGCTTCGACGCCGGCAGGACGTTGTTGCCCGTCGCGGTCAGCTTGGAGACCGCCCCGCTGGCGAAGTCGACCTTGTAGATCTGGAAATCGCCGCTCCCGTCCTCCTTGACGAACGCGACCCCGCTGTCGTCCTCCAGCCAGAACGGGGCGAACTCGTCGTCGTTCGTCGTAATGCCGGTGTTCAGGACACCGAGCCCGTCGACGTAGTCCTCGAGCGATTCCGCGTTACTCCCGTCGGCGTTCATCACGTAGATGTCGATGATCCCGCCGGCCGTGCGCTCCCGGGCGAACGCGATCTTGGTCCCATCCGGTGACCAGGTGGGCCGGGAGATCCCCGACCCGGCCGGGAGGTCGAGCGGCGTCGCCGGAGCGGTCGCCAGCGCCGGGGACGGATCGCCGTCGCGGCCGACGGCGTCGTACAGCTCGCTCGCCGCTCCGGCCGAATCGTCCCACAGCCAGATCGAGCTCCCGCCGGTCGCGGTCTTATCTGAGACGAACAGGAAGTCGTCGTTCACCGGCGAGAAGACCGGCGCGATCGCCCACGACGGGGTCTGCGAAGTCACTTGCTGGTGGCCGGTCCCGACCGAGGTCATGGTATGGATCTCCCACTCGCCCGATCCGTTCGACGCGTACGCGATCGTCGACGCGTCGACGGACCAGTCCGGTTGGATCTGGTTCGACACCGTCTGCGTTGTCAGCTTCGTCGCGCTCCCGCCGGAGACCGTCATCGTCCAGATGTTCCACGACACGCCGTCCTCGGCCGCGTAGGCGATCCTGTCCCGCACCTTCTGCACGAGGTCCGGGAACAGCTCGTCGTCGGCCGTGGCGTGAACGGAGACCAGACCCGCCCCGTCGGATTCCATTCGATAGATGTCGTAATCCCCCACCCGATCGGATGCGAAGGTGATCATCACCGGACCGATCGTCAATACGGCGTTCGCCATCCCGATCCGGCCGTCGTTGTCGGTGACCGTCAGTAGGGCCGTGAATGTCCCCTCCTCCTCGTATTCGTGCTCGATCGGAACCGTCACGTCCGTGCCGGTCGCGGCGGTCGAGCCGTCGCCGAAATCGAGTTCGTACGTGGCGATCACCCCGTCCGGGTCGTTCGAGGCGCTGATGTCGAACGTGACCGTCACCGGGACTTCTCCATCCCCTCCAGTGTCGGCGGTCAGTAACGCAATCGGAGCCTGTCCGAAAAAACCCCTGCACGCTGTGAGCCCCGCCCCGAGAACCGCCATCAAGAGAAGGACAACCACGAGCCTTCCCCTGCCTCGTCCAGCAACGTCCCGTGTCGCGGACATCTCGTCGACCTCCTTAACATCGACCGGTTCACGATCACTCGATGCGAGTCCATGAAAACCGTTCGCCTCAATCTACCCCTGTTCCCGAGCGGCCTTTCCGGACGCCAGACAACCGGAATCGGCCGGTTCGTCCTCCGCCGAGGTGACCGATGTCATCCCGAAACCCCGGCGCGAAAAACCGTGTATATTGATCACCGAGGAGGCAGCGGGAAACGTGTACCGTGGGCAGGACGAGGTGAGTCTGTTGAGAGCCTCACTCGAAGGAGAGACCGAAGCCTGGGGAGAGGTCATCTCCCGCTACAAGGACGCCGTGTTCGGTCTTTGTCTTGGGTTCTTGCGGAATCGTGCCGATGCAGAGGACATCACGCACGACGCGTTCATCCGCGCGTACGTCAATCTGCGTCGCTACGACCTCGAGAAGCGGTTCTCGACGTGGCTGTTCACGATCGCGGCGAACCTCTGTCGGAATCGCCTCCGCTATCGCCGGAACCACCCGGTCGCGGAGCTTCCGGCCCAGATCTGCGGCGGCGCGGATCCGGCGACGATCGTCGCAAGGGACGACCGACACGCCGAGGTCCGCGAGGCGCTCAGCGGCCTCTCGTACGGGTACCGCGCCCCGTTGGTCTTGAGATTCTACAACGACCTCTCCTACCGGGAGATCGCCGACGTCCTGTCGATCCCGGAGGGGACGGTGAAGACGAGGATTCATAGAGGAAAAGCCATGTTGAAACAACGGATCCAGGAGGAGCGTGATCCATCGTGAGACCGAACGAAATCGACGACATCCTGCGGGACACGCTTCGACAAGAGGTCGCGGAGTCGGCGGCCGGGTTGAACGGCCTGGAAGAGCAGATCGTCATCGAGCTCGGTGAACGTCGCCCGCGCCTTCGGGTTTCCGATTGGCTGAAGCAGTTGCTCGCGCCGACGCGCGGAGGGCGGATCGGGCAGCTCAGCGTGGTCGGTGCCACGGCCGTGATCTGTCTGTTGGTCGGATTCTTCGTCGCCAACCAGATCGGGTTCAACCGGGCCGCAACGGGGATCCGGCTGACTCCGTCCCGAGCGCCGAGCGGAACCCAGGAAGTCCTGTTCGCCCTGGCGGTCCGCGACGCGACCGACGTGTCGGTCGTCGGCAACTTCAACTCGTGGGAGCCGACCCCCCTGTCGTACGACGACAACGCCGGGATCTGGATGGCGAGCATCCCGCTTCCGCCGGGCCGCTACGAGTACGCGTTCGTCATCGACGGCCGCTGGTGGGGGCAGGACCCGCAGGCCGACGAGTACGTGCAGAGCTTCGGCGAGTACAGCTCCGTGCGCTACGTTGGAGGAGGTGACGGCGCATGATGCGCTTCGCAGGAGCGTGGAGGGCCGGGCTGATCGCCCTTCTCCTCTTCCTTGGGCTCGGGGGCCCCGCCATCGCTCAGATCCCGGTCTCCGAATTCGAGCAGGCCTTCCGCGCGATCCCCGTCTCGGACGTCCAGCGGTGCGTCGCGGCGGTCGAACTCGGGCTGAGCCAGCCGGACTTCCCGGCCGCCGAGGTCCTCCAGTTGATCGAACGGCTGGCGACGACCGCGTATTCGGCGCAGGAGAAGGAAGGACTCCTTCTTCACGTCGTCGCCGCGGTGGAGGAAGGGCTCCCCGCCGAGGGATTGGTGACGAAGGGACTGGAGGGGCTCGCCCGCGGCGTCCCCGTGCCTCAAATCGAGCAGAGCCTACGCCAGCGGTCGATCCTGCTCGCGGAGACCCGGGACCTGCTCTACGCGAAGGGGATCTTCAGCGTCGCCCCGGGGAGTCTCCAATCGGTGCCCACGGCCCTTCCGACCCCGCGCTTCAACCTGCTCGTGACCCACATCTCCGACACGATCGCCGACGCCCTCGAGGGAGGGGGAAGCCCGTTCGAGGGGGAGGCGCTGTACCAGGAAGTCCGTTTTCGCCTGACATCGCTCGAGGGAGCGACCCTGAACTCCGAGGACGTCGATCTCGTCTTGAAGCGAATCGATCCGGCCGACTTGACACGGGTCGCCCTCTCGGCTGTAACGTGATGAGACAACGAGTTGTGAATCCGCAGAGGATGAAAGGGAGGCGAACATGAAAGCGAGAATCTGGAAAGGCGGAGTCGTTCTTCTGTCCACCCTCGCGCTCGCCGCTGTCATCGGAATGGCCCAGGCGCCCGTGGCCCCGAAGGGGATCATCGCCACGCCGCCGGACAGCGCGCTCGAGGTGAGGATCTCTGTCGACAAGGGCGCTTACGCCGTCGGCGAAGCGATCACCATTTCCTACAGCGTCAACAAGCCGGCCTACATCTACATCTGGGACATCCAGCCGGGCGGGGTCGCCAATCAGCTCTTCCCGTACCCTTCGTCGGGAACGCCGAATAACTACGTACAGGCCGGCGAACACATCCTCGGACCTCCGCCCGGAAGCAGCGGGTGGGTCGTCGCCCCGCCGACGGGGACCGAATACCTCCAGATCCTCGCCACGACGAGCCCCGTCCAGCCGTTCGCGTACATGACGCAGGACCCGGAGGCCTTCCAGCAGAGCATCGAGGTGCAGATCCTCGGGATCCTCCCCGTCGAGGAGCGAAGTTGGGACTTCACGAGCTTCGAGATCGTCTCCGGCACGCCTCCCGCCTACGGGATCGTGACGATCAACTCGAGCCCGAGCGGCGCCCTGATCAGCATCGACGGCGAGTACGCCGGGTATACGCCCCGGACACTGTTCGTCGAGGAGGGATTTCATCGATTCTCCGTGACCAAATCCGGGTACGTCGGTTGGAACGCCGCGATCTTCATCATCGGAGGCTTGACGAGGACGGTCAACGTTACGCTCGAGCCGCTCGTTCCCATGAACGCCCCGCCGGTGGCGTCGTTCAGCTACTCGCCGGCGAGCCCCGGTGTCGGAGAGTGGGTCCAGTTCGACGGTTCGTCGTCCGCGGACCCGGACGGCACCATCGCGTCCTATTCGTGGGACTTCGGCGACGGGTCGACGGGCTATGGAAGCCCCGCATGGCAGCGCTTCATGACCGCCGGAACCTACACGGTCACCCTCATCGTCACCGACGATGACGGGGCGTCGGACTCGATCTCCCAGACAATCCGAGTCGGGCCGACGAACCAGGCTCCGTCGGCCGCGTTCGCGTTCTCGCCGACCAACCCCGCCGTCGACAGCTGGGTCCAGTTCGACGGTTCGTCATCCGTCGATCCGGACGGATCGATCGTCTCGTATTCGTGGAATTTCGGCAACGGGACGAGCGGCACCGGCGCCGTCGCCTGGCACCGGTTCTCCGCGCCGGGCACGTACGTGGTCGCATTGACCGTTCGGGACGACGACGGTGCGAGCAACTCGGCGTCGCGGACGATCCAGGTCGGGGCGGTCAACCTGCCTCCGACCGCCGCGATCACGTACTCACCGGCGAGCCCGGGCGTCGCGGAGTGGATCCGGTTCGACGGGACCGGATCGAGTGATCCGGACGGGACAATCGCCGGATACAGCTGGTCGTTCGGCGACGGGACTTCTCCGGTCGCCGGGAGCGTCGTCTACCACCAGTTCGGGGCGCCGGGAACGTACACGGTCACACTGACCGTTCAAGACGACGACGGCGCGACCGATTCGACGTCCCAGACGATCGTCGTCGGGACGGCCGCGCAACCCCCGATCGCCGCGTTCACCTACTCGCCGCTGAACCCGACGGTCGGACAGCCGATCCTGTTGAACGCGCAGTCGTCGTACGATCCGGATGGCACGATCGTCTCGTACCTCTGGGATCTCAATGGGGACGGGTCGAACGACATGACCGGCTCCCTCGGCCAAGTCACCTACCACAGCGTCGGCACGGTCTTCGTCCGTTTGACGGTCATCGACAACGACGGCCTCTCGTCCACGACGACGCAGCCGATCGTCGTATCGAGCGGGGGAGGAGCACCGCCGATGGGATCGATCCCCGGCTTCTTCGTCTGGGGGACGGACAGCTGGCACGTCACCGTCAACGCCGGAGCCGGTTGGGCCGGTCTGCGCGACTACCGGATCGAGCTACGGACCGACGGGTCGTTCCAGAACGTCGGGCAGACAAGCGGATCGGGACAGGCGGCCCCGATGGGCGTCCTCCCCGCGCCGACCGAAGGCGGGAAGACGCTCGTCTACGAAGGATCCCTGCAGTCCGGAAGCATCGACCATACGTTCCGGATTCCCGATTCGCAGAGCATGTGGCTCAACCTACAGCTGGACATCGACGGCGACGGGAATCTCGAGACCTCGTCGAGCTTCGTGTACCTCCGGTACTCGATGGTGAACCCGCCGACCTCGCCGTTCGTCGTCGGACTCCCCAGTGGGAGCAGCGCCGAGCTCACGCCGAGCGTCGACTTCCGGATCGGCAATGCCATCGCCTACACGGCGACGACCCGGTTCGTCTATTGGACGAACACGATCTCCAATCTGGAGAGCCCGTAGGAAACACCATCCAACGAGGGACCGCACGCGCTGCGGTCCCTCTTCTCTTTTCGAATTGCCTTTCGATCGAGGCGAAGGGTATGATCTTCCCGCCATGGGGTATCGTCTTCTGTCCGTCGACTGGCGGCTCGATCATCCGAGCATCGAACGGGAGGAGTTCTTCGGCCGAACGTCCCTTTCGGCGTGTGACGCCGTCTTCTTCGATCCAATGGACGTTTCCTTCCGTTGGACCTCCGACGTCGCCCCGGGTGGCGACGGAATCCGACGGACCGATCCACATCGGGACCGCGGCTTCGGACGCACGTTGAGCGCCTGGATGGGACGCCGCCGCGGCGAGGCGGAGGACCTGCTGCTCAAGGGGGGCGGACTCCTCGTCTGCAGGCTCCGTACGCGAGGGGAGCCGCTGGAGATCGCGTCCGGCGAGGAGCCGCCCGAGCGCCTCGACCGGTACAGCTGGCTGCCGAGCGTCTCGCTCGTCGACCGTCAGCATCAGTTCAGCTTCCCCGCCAACGGGCGCTTCGTCCCGCGCAACGGCGCGGACGTCGTCCTCGAGGAGTCCGAGAGCCCGTTCGGAGCGTACTTCCGCCGATTCGAGGGGCACTTCGTCTACGACGCGGTCTATCAGGACCTGCTCTCCACGCCGATCGACCGCTTCGCGACCGTCCTCGCCAGGAATCGCGTCGGCGACGTCGTCGCCTTGGAGGTCCCGTTCGGCGAGGGCCGGTTGATCCTCGTCCCTCCGCTCGTGGGCGTCGCTCCCTCTCAGGAAGCGATCGTCCTGCTCGAGGCGGTCGAGAAGGCCGCAGCACGGCCGACGTTCTCCTCCGAGCCCGATTGGCTCCCAGCGTACCCCGTTCCGGGAGAGGAAGGGCTCGTCGACGAACTGGCCGGATTGCGCGAACGCCACGCGACCCTGTCCGCGAAGATCGACGAGGTCTCCGAGCGATTGAGGGGGAAGGCGCGGATCAAGCGAATCCTCTACACCCGCGGTCGGTTCTCCCTCCTTCCAGCGGCGGGCGATGCGTTCCGCACCCTCGGCTTCGACGTGGAGCAAACCGACGACCTTCTGGAGCTTCGCTCGGACGAAGGAGACGCGCTCGCCGTCGTGGCGGCGACGGAGAGAGTCGCGGTCGGGCTGCCTCCGTATCGCCGCTTGCTGAGGGAGATCGACCGCTCGATCACCGAAGGCGAGGAAGCGCTGAAGGGAATCCTCGTGGTCAGCGGATCGCGAGAACTCGATCCGAAGCGCCGCCCGACGCAGTTCGCCCCCGAGGTCCTCCGCGGCTGCCGGGCGCAGGGGTTCTGCCTGACGACGACCTACCAGCTGTTCAAGCTCGTCCAGCGCGTCCTCGGGGCTCCGAAAGGGGCCGATCACGCCGATCTGCGCCGACTTCTGCTCGAATGCGACGGGGAGCTCCGCCGGGTGGACGCTGCGTGAAGGCGCTGATCCCCGTTTCGATCGCGCTCGTTCCGATCACCGCACTCTGCTGTGCGGCGTTTGCCCGTTCGATGAAGCGCCGCCACGTCGGTCAACAGATCCGCGAACTGGGCCCCCAGGGGCACGTGGCGAAGGCCGGCACGCCGACGATGGGCGGGCTGTTCGTCCTGTCCGCGTGGGCGATCGCCGTCCTCTCGCTCTGGCCGTCCGTCGCGTGGGCCCGCCCAATCGGATTCGTCCTCACCGCCGGCGCGATGCACGGCGCCATCGGGTGGCTCGACGACCTGTGGTCCGTGCAGCGACGCCGGTCGCTGGGCCTGACCGCTCCGCGAAAGCTCCTGCTGGGAAGCCTCGCCGCGATCGCTCTGTTCTTCCTGTTCCGCGACGTGGTCACCGTTCCGCAGCGGATCCCGTTTTCGGCAAGCTCCGTGAACCTGCCGCCGATCGCGTCGTTCGCCCTCGTCTGGGTGAGCCTCCTCGCCGCGACGAACAGCGTGAACCTGGCCGACGGTCTCGATGGGCTGGCGGCCGGACTGACGGTCCTCATCCTGATCGGACTCCTCGCCCTGTCACCGTCGAACCCGATCCTCGTCCTCGTCCTTCCCCTGCTCGGCGCGCTCCTCGGATTCCTCTGGCTGAACGTCCATCCCGCGGCGATCTTCCTCGGCGATGTCGGGGCCTTCGGCCTGGGAGGGATTGTCGCTTCTGTCTCGCTCTGTACGGGGACGGCTTTCTTCCTTCCGCTCCTCGCGGGCGTCCTCGTCCTGGAAGCCGGGTCGGTCATCCTTCAGATGGCGTCGTGCAGGTTCACCGGGGTGCGGTTGTTCAAGATGAGCCCGCTTCATCACCACTTCGAGGCGTCGACCCGCGCACGGACCCCTCCCGTCTTTCGCGGCTTCGAATGGCCGGAGACGAAGGTCACTTTCCGCTTCTGGGTCCTGCAGGCTCTGTTCGTCGGGATCGCCCTCTGGGCGGGAGGAGGAATGGGATAAATCGCGTTCTGCCGGAGGTGGGACTTGAACCCACACGAGGGGTGAACCTCACAGGATCCTGAATCCTGCGCGTCTGCCAATTCCGCCACTCCGGCGCGTCCGTCGTGGGAGTGTAGGAGGCTTCGGTCGAGGTGTCAAGACAGGCTCTGCGATCCCGATCCTGTCGAATCTCGAAGCGCCGCCGCCCGATCCTCCCGAGAGCCGGATCGCCGAACGTCACAGAGGGCTTGGCTTCGGGGGTGATATCGATTACAATGCAGGACGTCTGACCCTGCTCGATGGGTGATGTGAGGTCAGGGTTGGGAGGGACAGGCGAGTCGAGCTTCATACGGGACAACCGCCAGAGGGGGTGGCATGGCCGATCTCAAAGATTTCCGCATCTTCTCCGATTTGAAGGACAAGGAGCTGGACAAGCTCAGGGAATCGATCCGTACGATCAACTATGGGCGGGGAGAGATCATCTTTCAGGAGGGCGCCCCTGCGTTCGGCTTCTACCTGATCTTCGAAGGGATGGTCAAGCTCGTCAAGCGAAGCATGAGGGCGAAAAGCCAGATCCTCAAGATTGCCGGTCCGGGCGAGATCCTCGGGGAGACGACCCTCTTCGACAAGGGGAGCCACAACGCCTACGCCAAGACCATCGATGTCGTTTCGGTCGGCTTCATCGAGCGGGGCGACTTCTTCTACTTCCTCGAACGCCACCCGAAGACCATCTTCCGGCTGTACGAGAAGCTCTCCGAGGAACTGAAGGCGTTTCAGAACAAGCTCGCAGAACGTTCGTATTCGTCGAGCAAGGAACGACTCGCGCGGCTGATCCTCCACCTCGGCCGAAGTGGGGTTGAGCTGTCGCGGGCGGAGCTCGCCGAGATGGCCGGGGTCTCATCGAAGACCGCAATACGGACACTGAGCGAGCTCGAAAGCCGAGGGATCATCGCGATCGAAAGCCGGCGGATCAAGATCCTCCGCGAGGCCTACCTGCAGAAGATCGTCGAGCCGTTCCTCGCCAACCTGAACCCGAATTTGATCATCTGACGATCGGCGCGCCGAAGGAAGAAGGTCATGCGGGCAGGTGATCATTGTCCTTTGGAATCGACCGATTGGTTCGTATCTTCGCACCAGGTAGACGTCTTCCCCGGTATTCTCTAGGCGGGTTCAAGGGCGGGTGGCTATTGGCAAACGGGCTGAATCCGACGGAACGGACGATCCTCGTCGGAGTTTCGTCGATCGTCGCTCTCGTGATCAGCATCGTCCTCCACCGAACGGGAGTCCCTCCCGTCCCGCTGACGTTCCTCGTCTACGCCGTCTTCGCGCTTCCTCTCGTCTTCGGTGCGCAGGCCCTCCACCGGCGTGGCGCACTCTCCCTCTCCGGCGGGCTCTCGGCGACCGGCGTCGCCCTCCTCCTCTTCTTCGGAATCCGTTCTCCCGTCTCGATCGCCCTCCTCCCGGTCGTCTACCTCGGCATCGGCTTCGGGCTCGGTTGGCATAGCGAACGCCGAGGGGCACGACGCGCGATGTGGCATCCGCCCAAGTCGCTGAAAGATCGCCAGGACGAAGAGATCTTCGAGCCCGCGTTCAACATCCTCCACTTCGTCGATCGCGAAGGGACGGTCAAGCGCCGAAACGAGGCGTCGCGAGCGTCGATCGGGCACGCGACCAAGCAGACCCTCCCCCTCACCGAGTACGTCCATCCCGGAGAGATCGACAAGGTAAAGGCCGAGCTGATCCGGCTGTTCGACCGCGGGGAGATCCGCGGCATCGAGACCCGATTCATCGCCGAGGACCGGACGGCGTTCCCGGTGGAGATCCGAGGAACGCGCCTCGACGATCGGACGGCGGTCATCGAGGCGCGCAACCGCTCCAGGGAAGCCGAGCTTGAACGCCAGCTGATGGAGACCGAAGCGCGCTATCGGCGCCTGATCGAAGAGGCCGTCGACACCCTCGACTCCGGGATCATCATCACGGACAGAAAGCGGGAGGTGATTTGGGCCAACGCGACGATCGGCCGGTTCTTCGGAATCGACCGCGACCGGTTGATCGGCGTCAACGCAAAGCGCGCCATGTCCCGCTACGTCGGCGCGTTCGAGGACGCACAGTCCCTCGCCAAAGTGATCGAGGAGGCGGTCGACAAGGGCGAGCGAATCGACTCGATGACCTGCCGCGTCCGCCCGACGCTCGGGCGGGAAGAGCGGGTTCTCGAATACCGGTCGATCCCGATCGAGACCGACCGCTACAAGGGCGGCCGGATCGATCACTACATCGACATCACCGAGTTGAAGCGGCTCGAGAGCAGTCTGCGCTTGGAATCGGAGAACCTGGAGCGGAGCAACGAGAAGCTCGAGGAATTCTCTCACGTCGTCTCGCACGATCTGAAGGAGCCGCTTCGTACGGTCGAGACGTTCAGCGGCTTCCTGCTGGAGGACTACGAGGGCAAGCTGGACAAGGAGGGAGTCGAGTATCTCCAGACCCTCCGCCGCACCTCGGCGAGGATGCGACAGCTGATCAACGACCTTCTCTCCCTGTCGAGCATCCACATGGACACGAAGTCGTTCGAGCGGATCAACACGCAGCGGCTGCTCGACGAGATCCGAGAGGACCTCGAAGTCCGCCTCCACGGGGTCAACCTCCAGGTCTCCGACGGCCTCCCGCCGGTGAAGGGGAGCAAGGTCCGCATCACCGAGCTGTTCAGCAACCTCATCGTCAACGCGATCAAGTACAACGACAAGGCGCTCCCGATGGTCCGCATCGGTTGGCAGCCGCAGGATCCCTCCACCAACGGGATGGCCACGTTCTTCGTGGAGGACAACGGAATCGGCATCGAGTCCCGCTATCAGCAGCGGATCTTCGGCATCTTCCAGAAGCTGCACCCCCGTGACGACTACGAAGGGACGGGGGCCGGCCTCGCGATCTGCAAGCGGATTGTCGAGGAGCACGGCGGGAAAATCTGGGTCAACTCGGAAGTTGGTAAAGGGAGCACGTTCTACTTTACCATTCCTAGAGCAAGAGAGGTGGAAACCAATGCATAGCCTCGAGAAGATGAAGGTCCTGGTCGTCGAGGACAACCCCAACGACGTCACGATCATCAAGCGCGCCATGCGTAAGAGCGACGTGAAATGCGAGCTCTACTTCGCCCGAGATGGGGAAGAAGCGCTCGACGCGCTCGCCCAGAAGGGCGAGTTCGAGGACACCCCGCGTCCCGATCTCATCCTGCTGGACATCAACCTTCCGAAGATCAACGGACTGGAGGTCCTCGCCAAGATCAAGGAGGAAGAGCGCCTCCGCCGCATCCCGGTGATCGTGTTGACGATCTCCGAGCGGGAGGAGGACATGGTCAAGGCGTACGACAGCGGCGCCGCCAGCTACATGACCAAACCGGTCGATTCGAAGGACTTCGAGCGCCTGATCCAGACCGTCCAGGATTACTGGAAGATCGCCCGCATCGCCCCGGAGTAGCCCGCGGTCTTCCGTCTCTTCGACGCTCGTAGACATTCGTCCTTCTTTCGTGGGAGGTACGTTCCCGGGCCGCGTCGCGAAGGAACGGCGCGGGGGGCACCGGTTCCGCCGCGGGATCGGCTCTCCCGGAGTACCCTCTCGGCGCTTTGGACAAGAAGCGAGAGGTGCGTGCGAAGGGAGAGGGAATCGATCAAGGCGTTCACGGAGGAGTGAAGGCCTCCATCGTACCTCCTTACCAACTTCACACACCGCAGCCGAACCGGGCGCGGTGATCCCCTCCAAGAGCACAGAGCCCTCTGAATCGGAGGCTGACCGCCTGCGAAAGAGCCAGGACACGGGGAACAGCCTACGGTTCTTACCCAGGGAAGGCGGACAAGGCAGCAGGTCCGCCTTCCCACCCCCTTTGGGAGCCGGTCACGGTCCCGCGACGAAGTGCTCGTAGATCGTCGCCGCCGATCGAAACGCGTCCTCGACTTCGGCCTCGGACAGGTCCCGGCCGCTCAGCTCGATCAGCCGCTCCATCGCCGCGGCGACCTCCGCCGGGACGGCGAACGGCGGAGCGGTCCCTTCCGGATCCGCGTAGAGGATCCCCCGAAGGTTCGCGTCGATCCGCTCGACCTCCGTCCGGGCGAGAAGGGTCCGAATCGAGAACGTCACGGCGAACGCCCAGCGATCGATTCCCTCTCCCATTCCGGCGAGGATCTCGTCCAGCGCCGCCTCGATCAGGTCGTTCATCCTCTTGATCTCGCCGAAGAGGCCCTCGTCGCTCGCCTCGCTCAGGAGATCGTCGTCGACCTCGTCCGATTCGGCGATCGCGCGGATCGACTCGTCGTACGCCTCGCAGAAGGAGATCGACTCCGCCCGTAGCCGGACCAAGTATGCGAGCCCCCCCGCCGTTGCGGGCTCGGATTGGACGGTGTAGTCAACATGAAACAGGGCCAGCTGGTAGGAGAACCGTGCGCACGAGTCCGCCAGATCCGCGGGGATCTCGACCGGTGTCCCGCTGAACAGGTGCTCAGCGTACGAGCGATAGAGCACATACAGCGGCGCAAACGCGCCGTAGGCGTCGGCGAACCGGGAGCCGAGGCGCGCCGGTGAGCCAATGCAGGCGGTCGCCAGGAGACAGAGACCGACGAGTCCGATCATCGAGCTTCGCATACCCTGTAAGGATACATGACCAACTCGGATGTGTCGCGCCCCGCCCGGCCGGGCAAGATGTTTGGTTTTCAGATACACTGGCAGGATCGACGCCGATACGATCAATCCCTGTTGCAATCATCGATTCCGTCGATTCCCAAGGTCGATCCCCCGCACGTGTTGCCTCACGTAAGAATGTACTCGAGCGACCCTTCGTTGCCTCATGAAGAA
>CAZGXU010000016.1:0-42108 GCA_964530075.1 uncultured Thermotogae bacterium | reverse complement strand
CTGTAGCTCAGTTGGTTAGAGCGCTCGCCTGATAAGCGGGAGGTCCCTGGTTCGAATCCAGGCAGGCCCACTTCCCGTCCCTTGTTGACACCTGACGTGTCTTTCATTATCTTATACAATCTGCGGGACAGGGAGGTCGACATGACGGAGTCCTTCGAGGCAACCGATGAGGTGCTAGTGCGAGCGATCGACAAGGGGTTGGGAGGCCGGATCCACGTTCGCCTGTCGCGGTTCCGCGATCGAGACTACCTCGACATCCGCAACTTCTACGAGACGGATGACGGCGAGTGGAAGCCAACGCGCAAGGGGATCGCGATCCCCGTCGAGCTGTACGACGAGTTGATCGGAGCGATCGAAGCGGCGAAGGAGGAGATCGCCAAGCGGGCGGGCACCGGCTCCCCTTGATGCCCGCCGCCCGTTGCGAGATAATCGGCCCGAGTTCCGGTCCCATCGTCTAGTGGCCTAGGATAGCGGGCTCTCATCCCGTCGACAGGGGTTCAAATCCCCTTGGGACCACCAGGCAGGCACAGCGCGGCAGTCTCTCGCGCTGTGCCGCTTCCTTCGGCATCGGCGGGTGTGCCCGCCTGGGCGCTGCGCTATGCTTTGGCATCCTCGAGTCGAGGAGGGGCGATCAGCGAATGTCGCGCGCAGCGATCCGCGCGGACCGCGTCACGAAGTCGTTCGCCGACGGGCGGAGCGAAGTCCCGGTTCTCGCGTCGATCTCGTTCGAGGTCGAGTGGGGGACGTGGACGACGATCCTCGGCCCTTCCGGGTGCGGGAAGACGACGCTGCTGAGGATCCTGGCAGGCCTCATCGAGCCGGACGGCGGCGAGGTGTCGGTCGGAGGGAGGGGCGAGAGCCCGGGCGGCGCGACCGCCTACCTTCCGCAGCGCGACACGCTCCTTCCCTGGAGGACGGCCCTCGACAACGCGGTCCTCGCGTCGGAGATCGCACGAAGGCCGCTGGCGGAAGCCCGGCCCGAGGCGGTCGAGCTGTTCGAGCGCTTCGGCCTGTCCGGGTTCGAGCGGGCCTATCCGTCGCAGCTCTCTGGCGGGATGCGGCAGCGCCTCGCGCTGGTCCGCACGTTCCTCGCACGCCGCGACGTCCTGCTCCTCGATGAGCCGCTCGGCGCGCTCGACCCGTTGACTCGGGCGACGCTTCAGGACTGGCTCCTTTCGGTCTGGGCAGAGCTTCGCAAGACGATCCTCCTCGTGACGCACGACGTGGAGGAGGCGCTTCTCCTCTCCGACCGGGTCCTCGTATTGACCGACCGGCCGGCGGCAGTCGCGCGGGATCTCCGGGTCGATCTTCACCGTCCTCGGAATCGGGCCTCGGCCGAGCTGGCCGAGACGAAGGGGAGGCTCCTCGATCTCCTGTTGGAGGGACGATGAAGCGCTTGACCGACGTTGCGGCCCCGATCGTCCTATTGTTCGTCCTCCTGGCGACGTGGGAGGGAGCGGTACGGCTGTTCGACGTGCCGCATTACATTCTCCCGGCGCCGAGTCGGATCGCGGTCGCGTTCGTCTCCCACTTCCCGAGTCTCCTTCATCACGCGTCGGTCACGCTGGCCGAGATCGTCCTCGGGCTCCTCCTCGGCGGGCTCGGTGGGTTCGGCCTGGCGGTCGCCGTCTTCTACTCGCTGATCCTCGAGCGGGCGCTCTTCCCCCTGATCATCGCGTCACAGATGATCCCGGTCTTCGCGATCGCGCCGCTGCTGATCGTCTGGATGGGGTACGGCCTCTGGCCGAAGGCGACCGTCGCTGCGCTGATCGGGTTCTTCCCGGTCGTCGTCAACGCGTCGGACGGGCTTCGCGCGCCGAGCGAGGAGTCGGTCGAGCTGTTCCGATCGCTCGGCGCGACGCGGTGGCAGGTCTTCCGAAAGCTCCGCCTTCCGGCGAGCCTGCCGACGCTGTTCGCCGGGCTGAAGGTCGCGGTGACGCTTTGCGTCGTCGGCGCGACGATCGGCGAGTGGGTCGGGGCGCACCAGGGGCTCGGCTACCTGATGCTTCAGTCGAACGCGCTGTTGCGCGTCGATCTCGTGTTCGCGGCGATCCTGATGCTCTCGGTCCTCGGCTTGCTCCTGTTCGGGGGTCTCCGGATAATCGAGCGGCGTGCCCTGTACTGGCGGGGCGCGGACTGACTCGGAGGAAGGAAGAAGGAGGGGGAGTGAAGAGGGGGACGCTCGCCGCGCTGCTGGTCGTCGGCTGTGCCGTGGCGACGCTCGGTCAATCCTCCCTCCGCGTCGCCCTCGACTTCTTCGTCAATCCGAACCATGTCCCGCTGGTCGTCTGCGAGGAGCTCGGGTTCTTCGCCGAGGAAGGGATCGATGTCGAGCTGTTCGTGCCGGCCAACCCGAGCGATCCGGTGAAGCTGGCGGCGTCGCGGGCGGTCGAGATCGCGCTGACGCCGCAGATCAACTACCTGATCGCCCGGTCGGAGGGACTGCCGTTGATCGCGATCGGCGCGTTGATCGATCGGGGACTCGGCGGCCTGCTGAGCCTCCGAGGGCGCGGCGTCGAGACGCTCGATGACCTGCGGGGAAAGCGGATCGGGTACTCGCTGGCCCCGCTCGAGCCGGTCCTCTGGCGGACGATGCTCGGCTGCGCCGGGATCGGCGACGGAGAGGTCCGACTGATCCACGTCGGGTTCAACACGATGCAGGCGCTCCTGGCCGGGAGCGTCGAGGCGATTGGCGCGTTCCGGAACTTCGAGCCGATCGAGGCCGAGCTGGAGGGGGGCGATCCGATCTTCTTCCCGCAGGAGGAGCACTGCATCCCGGCGACCTACGAGCTGATCCTGGTCGTCCATCCCGACCTGATCGCCGAGCGGGGCGAGGACTTGCGCGCGTTCCTCCGTGCCCTCACCCGCGGCCTCGAGTTGACGAGGACCGATCCGGGCGCGGCGTTCGACGCGTTCTTGGCCGCGTACCCGGATCTCGACGACGAACTGAACCGCCGCTCGTTCGAGGCGACGCTCCCGCTCTACGCCGACGGGGCGAGGCACGACGACATCGACGTCTGGTCGGGGATGCGCGACTTCCTGGCCGCGCACGGACTGATCGACGAGGGGCTCCCGCTCGAGGGACTGTTCACGGACGCGTTGCTGCCCGCGGGGTGAAAGGAGGGGTCGGGATGCACACGGCGAACCGGCAGCTTGAGGTGATCGTGGGTTGCATGTTCTCGGGGAAGACCGAGGAGTTGATCCGCCGGCTGGAGCGTGTCCGGATCGCGGGGAGGAAGATCCTCCTTTTCAAGCCGACGATCGACGACCGGTACGACACGAACGCCGTCGTCACCCACTACGGGCGCGAGTTCGCCGCCCACCTCCTCGAACCGGACGAGGAGACGATCGGGACGCTGCGGGAGCTGGTCGGCGGAGCCGCGCTCGAGGCGGCGGCGGTCGTCGCGTTCGACGAGGGGAACTTCTTCTCCGAACGGCTCCCCGAGCTGTGCCAACGGCTGGTCGGTATGGGGAAGCGCGTGATCGTCGCCGGGCTCGATTTGACCTTCGCGGAGGAGCCGTTCGAGCCGATGCCGAAGCTGATGGCGCTCGCCGATCGCGTCGACAAACTCCAGGCCGTCTGCGTCGTCTGCGGCGGCGTCGCGACCCGGTCGCAGCGGCTGATCGACGGGAAGCCGGCCCCAGTCGACGGCCCGGTCATCCAGGTCGGCGGGGTGGGAAGCTACGAGGCGCGCTGCCGGACGTGCTACGGGAAGTAGGGGCTCACCCTCGCCAGGTCTGCTCCTCGGGAAAGAACTGCAAAGCGTTCGAACCGCAGAGGACGCGGAGGCACGCTGCGATCACGGGGACACAAGCGGGAGGGAAAGATCCGGACGGAATCTGCCGATGAGGACGGCCAGGGAGCCCGCCAGTGGCCGCTGGACGGGTTTGATCCTAGGGGTTCTCTCCGCGCTTCTCGGCGGCCTCTGCGGTTCAGCTTTCCGGTGCGTTTCTAGATGTAGTACGTCTTGCAGTCCTCGCAGATCGTGAGTCCGTCGATCGGATCGGGGGTTTCGCTCATGTGGGTGGCGAAGACGCGCGCCCCCTGTTCCCGCAGCTTCTCCATCCAGTAGGTGACCGCGGGGGCATCCATGTGGCCCGGGTCGTCCGTCGCGTTCGGGTGCGTCAGCTCGATGATCGCCACGTCGACGCCGTCGAGGAGCTTTCCCAATTGGGCGCATTCGCCGGTGTCTCCGGTGTAGGCGATCGTCCGTCCCTTGTAGACGAAGCGGTACCCGAACGCGGCCAGGGTGAAGTGCTCCATCTGGATTGCCGAGAACGCGAGGTCACCGGCGAGGTACTCGCCGTCCCCGGTCACTTCGACGTACGAGATGGGAACGCGCGGCTCGAGGCCGGCGCCCCGCATGCCGGGCCACGCGAGGTCGTGCAGCGTCTCGGTCCTCTCCTCGATGTCGGGGGGACCGACGATGCACAGCGGGCGGTCCCGCTTGCGCCGGACGGAGTACTCGAGCAACAGAAACGGAAGGCCGAACATGTGGTCGGCGTGCAGGTGGCTGATAAAGATGACGTCGATCTCGGTCAGGTCGAGGCCGAGGCGCTGCAGGTCGACGATGGCCGTCGGCGGGAGGTCGAGCAGGATTCGGCCGTCGATGAGGAGCGAATTCCATCGACGGCCGTCAGTGAGCGCCGCTCCGGATCCGAGGCACGTGAGCGGGATTCGATCGCTCAACGGTGTGTCACCCTGTCGCGTGAAGCACCTCGTCGGTCGCGCGGAGTCGTCGAACGAGTTCTTCCAGCATCCCTTGTGCGATCTGGGGGTGATTCTCGATGAGGCTCTTCATCGCCCACTGGGTGATGACGATGCAGTTTGTTTCGGTCATCGCGACGACGTCCGCCGTCCGAGGGGCACCGTCGATCACGCTCAACTCCCCGAAGAAGTTGCCGGTGCCGAGCTCCGCGAGCTTCTCCCCTTCTCGGATAACCTCGGCCTTGCCGTCGAGGATGAGGTAGAAGCCGACGCCGCCCTTCCCCTCTTCGACGAGCTTCGTCCCGGCGGGGGCCACCTTCTGAACCGCCGACTTGAGGACGCTCTTCAGACCGCCCTCGTTCAACCTGGCGAAGATCGGCGTCCTCTTCATGAGGGAGATGATCTGCTTGTCGTCCATCCGGTTCGCTCCTTTCGCCGTCCCTTGGGACCGGAGACGATGATATAATACGCTGATCCGCTTTTCCAGGGCGGGAGGGGGCTTCCATGTCGTGGAGCAGGACGCTCAAGCTGCGTCAGGCGATTCGCGCTCAGATCGAGTCGGGCGAGGAGATTGCGCTCCTGTTCAGCGACCTTCGCGGCTTCACGACGTACACGGCGCGAAGGGGAGATCGCGCGGCCTTCCGGCTGGCACAGCTGCACGAAGGGATCCTTCGCGAGCGGATCGATGAGTACGGGATCCTGGTCAAGTCGCTCGGCGACGGCGTGATGGCCGCTTTCGAGACGCCGGACGACGCGATCCGGGTCGCCGTCGGGATCCAAGAAGCAATCCGCGCGCGAAACCGCAAATCGCCGGAAGAGCCGATCGACGTAGGGATCGGGATCTCCAGTGGGCGGCCGGTGATGACCGACATCGACTTCATCGGACACGCCGTCAACCTCGCCCAGCGCCTGTCGGCCCTCGCGAAGGGCGGCCAGATTCTCGTCACCGAAGGGGTCCAGAAGCTCGCTGCCCTTGACGAAGGGCTGTCCTACGTCCCGTTGGGGCAGCAGAACCTGAGCGGCGTCGGTGCAGAGCGCGTGGTCGAAGTGGCGTGGATGAAGGAGGTCGCCCGGATTTCCGACGCGGCCGATCGGGTCACGCTGATCCTGACCGAACTCGGGACGATCGTCGTCGAGCTGGCGAAGGACACGAAGCAGGACATCCGCGACGCTCTCGACCAGCTCCAGGAGGCTCGCGCGGAGGAAGAAGGGGCGTTCTCCGCGTTTCTGCAGCGAGCGATCGCCCGGTTCACGCATCGGTTGATTGACAAGTCGCTCGGGACGTTCGGGATCGCGCGCGAGCAGGAGGTCGGCCGCGTGGACATCACGTTGCATAGTGACGCACTATGGGTCGAGACGCCCGACGGGTCGTTCCGGCTCCGCGGCGTCGATCGCGGGGCCGCGGCCGACTTCGTCACGAAGGCGAAGAGGCTCGTTGCCGAGGGTCCTCGGGATGTCCCGTGATGCTTTGAATCGAATCGAAGAGACGTGTTCCTTGTCAGGAAGTATCGGAAAAACTGCTTGATTCGACTCTGGGCTTGACCTAGAATGGCGGAAAGACTCGAATCAGGGGGGAACATGGGTAAGCGAGAGGTCCTGGAAAGCACGCTCAAACAGATCAAGAAGGCGTACGGCGAAGGTTCCATCATGTGGCTCGGTGACGGGGCCCAGGTCCTCCAGGTCGAATCGGTTCCCTCAGGATCCCTCGCCCTCGACATCGCGCTCGGCGTCGGGGGGATCCCGCGGGGGCGGATCGTCGAGGTCTTCGGGATGGAAGCGAGCGGGAAGACGACCCTCGCCCTTCACATGATCGCCGAGGTGCAGAAGCGCGGCGGCACGGCGGCGTTCATCGACGCCGAGCACGCGCTCGACCCGACGTACAGCCGGGCGCTCGGCGTCGACCTCGATCACATGCTCATCTCGCAGCCCAACTCGGGCGAGCAGGCGCTCGAGATCACCGAGCAGCTGACCCGCAGCGGAGCGGTCGACATCATCGTGATCGACTCGGTCGCCGCCCTCGTCCCGACGGCCGAGATCGAGGGGCAGATGGGCGAGCCGACGGTCGGCCTGCAGGCGCGGCTGATGAGCCAGGCGATGCGGAAGCTCTCCGGTGCGATCTCCCAGTCGAAGACGATCGTCGTGTTCACGAACCAGATGCGATCGACGATCAGCGCGTCCCGGTTCGGGCCGTCGACGACGACCTCGGGAGGATGGGCGCTGAAGTTCTACGCCTCGCTCCGCCTGCAGATGTGGGGATCGGGGAGGATCGAGGAGGGGACCGAGCGCATCGGGCACAACATCAACGTCCGCGTGGTGAAGAACAAGGTCGCCCCGCCGTTCAAGGAGGCCCGGTTCGACGTCATCTACGGGCGGGGGATCGTCCGATCGCGCGACTTGATCAACACCGGAGAGGCGCTCGGCCTCGTCACCCGAAGCGGGTCCTGGTACTCGTTCGGCGATCAGCGCCTCGGTCAAGGGATCGGAAACAGCGCGGCGGCACTGGAGGAGGATCCAGGGCTCGCCGACCGGCTCGAGGCGGCGATCCGCGCCCAGGCGGGGCTGAAGAAGGAGGAGCCCGCCGAGGTCGCCCAGGATGCGGGTGAGACCGACGCTGAAGGGTGATCCCTGGTCCGACCTCGTTCGCCTGATCCGCGAGCGCCCGAGGAGCGTCTCCGAGGTTCGAGAGCGCCTCAAGCGACGCGGACACGGCGAGGGGGCGATCGAGAAGGCGATTCGCACCGCGCTCGACGCCGGACTCCTCGATGATCGGACATTCGCGAGATTGTGGATCAACGATCGGCTCTGGCATCACCCGCTGTCGCGCGCCGCGCTGGCGCAGGAGCTGCGCGACAAGGGGGTCGACCGGTCGATCGTCGACGCGGTCCTCGCGGAGCTGTATCCTCCGGTCCGGGAGGTCGAGTTGGCGCGCGAGCTCGCCGCGGCCCGGTTCGCGCGGCTTCGTGGGGTCGATCCCGCTCGGCGCCGGGATCGAACTGCGAATCACCTGATGAGGAGAGGATTCCGGCGCGGGATGGCGCTCGACGTCGTCCGGCGGATCGAGAAGGAGGCTGAGGATGAGTGACCAACGGGTCGGCATCGGGTACGACGTGCATCGGCTCGCACCCGGTCGTCCCCTCATCCTCGGCGGGGCGACGATCCCGTTCGAGCTCGGGCTCCTCGGGCATTCCGACGCGGACGTCCTGACCCACGCGATCTGCGACGCCCTCCTCAGCGCGGCCGGGCTCGAGGACATCGGGGTCCACTTCCCCGATTCGGACGAGCGGTACCAGGGGATCTCCAGCCTTCGTCTGCTCGAGGAGGTCGTCCGGCTCGTCCGCGGGGCGGGCTACGGACCGGTCAACGTCGACGCCACGGTCGTCGCCGAACGGCCGAAACTGGCGTCGTACCTCCCCTCGATGAAGGAGAAGCTCGCTTGGGTGCTCGGCCTCCCGCCGGCGCGGATCGGTCTGAAAGGGACGACGAGCGAGGGCCTCGGGGCGCTTGGCCGCGGCGAAGGAATCGCGGCGGTGGCCGTCTGCCTCATCGAAGCAGCCTGATGATGTCCTGATAGGTCACCAGGACCATCACGCCGAGCAGGATCAGGAAGCCGATCGCGTGGATCAGGCCTTCCCGTTCGGGAGGGATCGGGCTTCCACGCACCCACTCGTACAGGGCGAACGCGGCGCGGCTGCCGTCCAGCGCCGGGAACGGGATCAGATTCAGAAGCCCGAAATTGATGCTGAGGAACGCGAGGAGGCTGAAGAAGGCGACCGCCCCCATCCGGGCGCCCTCGCCGAGGAGGTGCGCGAGGCCGACCGGCCCGGCGACCGCCTCGCTGGCCGAGACCTCTCCCGAAACGAGTTGGCGCGCCCACGTGGCGAGGAGGCCGACGTTCCCTGCGAACTGTTCGGCTCCAAGCTCCAGGCCGATGATCGGCCCCGGCCGTCGACGGACGACGCCGAGATCCCCGAACGTCACGCCGTCGAGCAGCTGTCCCGCCTTCACTTGGGTGAGAGAAAGCGGCAGATCGAACGTCTCGCCTCCGCGCTGGACCGTGAGGGCGCCGGCGGCCGGGGAATCCGGGTCCTCGAAGTGGACGAGCAGGTCGATCGCCGTATCGACCTTCGTGCCGTCGACGGCGACGACGCGGTCCCCGACTCGGACGCCGGCGAGTCGGAGCGGCGCCGCCGGATCGAGCGCCGTCACTTCGTTGGTGAACGTGTCCGTCAGGAAATACGCACCGATAATGTATCGCTTCTCGTCCTCTTCGTACGTCGGCGTGAGCGTCAGTCGCATCGGTTCGTCGTCCCGTTCGACCTCGATCTCGATCGGCGAGCCACCGGAGCGCTGAATGGCCGCGGTGGCGTCTTCCCGGTCGAAGATCGGCGTTCCGCCGATCGACCGGACCCGGTCCCCAGGGAGGAGCGCCTCGGCAGCGGGGGAGTCCGGCATCACGTCGGCGACCTGGAGCATCGGCACGCCGAACCCCCAGAGGACGAGAAGGCCGACGAGAAACGCGCCGAGCAGGTTCGCCAGTGGCCCAGCGAGGCTGATAGCGGCGCGTACGTACGGCGGCTTGTTGTAGAGGATCCGGGTCTCGGGGATCGTCGCATCGGTCTCTCCCCGATCCTCCCCGGCCATCCGCACGTACCCGCCGAACGGGATCGCCCGGATCGAGTACCGGGTCTCCTTCCTTTGAATCGACAGAAGGCGGGGGCCGAATCCGATCGCGAACTCCTTCACGAGAACGCCGGACAGCTTGGCGGCGAAGAAGTGGCCCGCCTCGTGGAGGCCGACGAGCGCGATGATCGAGCCGATGAAGACCAGCAACGTGATCAATGCGTTCATGCGCGCTCCCTCGCTTGCATCGAGAGGTACCTCTGCGTGGCGCCGGTGATCCGGACCTCGTTGGAAAGGCGGACGCCGACGACCCAGACGATCTTCTCCCGATCGCACAGGAGCGGAAGACGGCCCCGGTCGAAGTACGGCACGCGCTCGTCGATCAGGAAGTCCTTCAGCTTCACGCGCTTCCCGAGGCCGAACGGCACGAAGCGGTCCCCCTCTCGCCGGGAACGGAGTTCCAGCGGGTAGACGATGCGATCGGCGTCGGCCAGCTCGGTCCATCGGTCGGCCGCGTTCACCGGGGGCGGCTCGTTCTCGACGATCGCGAGCCGGAGCGAGATCGGCGGCTCGGCGATCTCGGTCTCCCCGAGGTCGACCGGGAACGCCCACGGAGCGAGAGGGACCTCGGCGACTCGCGTCAGGAGAATCTCGTCGGACTGCAGCCGAATGTGCAGACCGGGCAGGGACAGCTCACCGTGCGCCGGCCCGGGCGCGATCAGCCGGACGACCGCCTCGACGTGATCGTGCTCGATGCCGACGAGGTCCCCTCGGACGCGACGCGCCCCCTCCCTCAGCAGGAGCCTTTGCACCACCGGCGGGTACGAGATGAGCGCGCCCCGCCGGAGCGTCAGCCGCTCCGCACCTTCTTCGGGGCAGACGCCGGCCCAGAGCGTCGAGGCCAGGAAGCGGTTCGCCTCCTCCGCCTCGGAGGCGAGGAGCGATCCGCGACAGATCGCCTCGACGGCTCTCGGATTGATCGCCTCCAGCTCCGGGAGGACCCGATGGCGGATCCGGTTGCGGGCGAACGACACGTCGGCGTTCGAGGCGTCGTCGCGCCAGACGAGCTTCCGCTCCCGGGCGTACGCGTCGATCTCATCCCGCGTCGTGTCGATCAGCGGCCGGACGTACGGACGGCGGACCGGCAGGATGCCGCGAAGCCCCGTCGGTCCCGTCCCGCGGGCGAGTCGGTGGAGGACCGTCTCCGCCCGGTCGTTCGCGTTATGCCCGAGGGCGATCCGCTCCGCTCCGATCTTCCCGGCGACGGACTCGAGGAACGCGAGGCGCGCCTCCCGGGCGGCCCCCTCGGGCCCGTGCCCGCGATGGGCGGCGAGCGCGTCGGGGCCGAGGCGGGAGACGTGAATCGGGAGTCCGCACCCTTCGGCGAGTCGCACGACGAATCGTGCATCATCGGACGAGGCCGATCCGCGGATCCCGTGGTCGAGATGGGCGACGTGAAGGGAGACGCCGTAGTCCGGCCCGACCCGCTGGAGGAGGTCGAGGAGGACGACCGAATCGATCCCGCCGGAGACGGCGACGAGGACCGTCTCGCCCGGGTTCAGCATCCGGTGCTGGTCGATCGTGGCTCGGACCCGTTCCAGGAGCATAGTATCGATTGTGTCGACACGAACGAGCGAAATCAACGCTTGGCCCGGCCTCGTCCCGCGGCTATGCTGGGTCCGAGATGAAGCGGTGGGGCGTCCTCCTTCTGGCCTGCTCCGTCGGCTTGGCGACCGCGGCATCGCCTCCTGGTGTACCGTTCGGGCGATCGAGCGCGATGATCCTTCTCCCGCCGGGGGCGACGCGGGTCGACCTCACATGCGGCCCGCTCGGCACGGCCGCGTGCGTGAAACGGGACGTAACGTCTCGGATCGAGGTCTCGGCGGCGTGGTGTTCGAGCGACCTGTTCGATCTCGGCGTCAAGGCCGTCGTCGTCGAGGACCTCGTTCCGCTCTTCGTAGCGGCGACGCTGGGCACCGACGGGATCGGCGTCGTGTCGACCCTCTTCTTCGGCCCGGTCCGGATCGATTGGGGGCGGACGTGGGGTGAAGGGGCCTGTCGTTGGGGGAGCGTTCAGCTGTCGGCGCGGCCGCAGTTCTCGCTGTTCGTCGGCGTGGAAGCGACCGAGACGACCGCCGAGCCGTTCGCCGGCGTGCGGATCTTCCCTAGCGGAGACGGGCTGTGGGAGATCGGGGCCTCGGTCCGGCCGGACGGGATCCGGCTGTCCGTAGGAGGGGCATCGTGGTGAGGCGTGTCCTGGTCCTCGGAGGTGCGCTCCTGATCATCGCGATCGGGGGCGCTTCGTCTCCCCTGACGATCCTCTACACGAACGACCTCCATCTGCACTTCGAACGTCTGGCTTCGATCGAGCGGTTCATCGCCGACGAGCGCGCCGGGGACGCCCCGGTCCTGTTGTTCGATGCCGGGGACGCGTGGCAGGACTTTCGGCGTCCGCTCCCGGCCGTCTGGGGCGCCGACGAGATGGTCGATTGGATGAACCGCGTCGGCTATGAGGCGATGGCGCTCGGCAACCACGATATGTATTGGGGGGGCAAACGGCTCGACGAACTCGCGCGGAAGGCGGACTTCCCCGTCCTCTGCGCGAACCTGAAGCCGGTCCGCCCGGGAGCCGCTCCGTTCGCGGCGTCGGCGCGACTCGAGGTCGGCGAGGTCTCGGTCTTGGTGATTGGACTGATCACCGAGGAGTATCTTCCGTACTCGGCCTATCCGGGGCTCCGTACGGTTCCCCCCTCGGTCGCGGTCCGGGGCGAGATCGACGGGGCCGCGGACGACCGGGACCTGATCGTTGTCATCGCACATCTCCCCGTCGCCGACGCGATCCGGGTGGCGAACGACGTCCCGGAGATCGACGTCTTCGTCACCGGGCACTCGCACGAGGAGACGATCGATCCGGTCCGCGTCGGCGAGACGCTGATCGTACAATCGGGCGCGTTCGGGAGGTATCTGGGCCGGCTCCGGATCGACGTCGATCCCGACACGGGCCGACATCGGCTGATTTCCAACGAGCTCCTGCCAACAGAGAAGGCCCCGGCCGACATCGATCGGGGCCTTCGTCAGTTGCTCAACGTCGTGTTGGCCGTCGTGGCCACGACCCTCCTCGTCCTCCTCTAGGAGACGGCATCTTCTTCACCGCGCAGAGCGGCTCAGAAGCTGTAGGAGAAGGCGAAGCCGTTCTCGACCACGCCGAGCGTAAACCCCTGTTCCTTGGCCACGTTGTACGCGTCGAATCCGCTGTACAGCCCCCACGCGAGGTGCACGAGCCCGACGATCGGGTAGCTGTAGTAGCTGAACGGGAGGAGCGCCGCAGCGTAGTACGCGCCGATGTCGAGGGCGATCGCGATTCCCAGGTGCAGGAACGCCTTGTCGACTTGACCGTTGAGGAACTGCCCCAATCCCGGAAGGACCAGCGAGGCGACACCCGGAATCCATGCCTGGCTCGGCTGCGCCGCAGCGCCGAGCGTCAGCACCAACAGACTGAGTACCACACACACAACCCCCACACGCTTCTTCATTGGTTCCTCCTTCCCAATCGCTTCTGGCCCGTCCTCTTGCGCCTACGCGTTGAGCCTCTCCAAGACCTCGTCGTCGACGTCGAAGTTGGCGAAGACTTCCTGGACGTCCTCGTTCTCGTCGAGGGCGTCGATCAGCCTGAGCACCTTCTCGGCGGAGCCTCCGTCCACGTGGATCGTGTTCTTGGGGATCATCGTCACCTCGGCCCGGATCGGGGTTACGCCCCGCCCGCGAGACGCGTCGCTCAGCTTCGAGAGGAGCGACGGATCGCATATCGCCTCGATCGCGTCCCCCTGATCGTCGATGTCGTCGGCGCCGGCCTCGATCAACGCCATCTCCAGCTCGTCCCGATCGACGTCCTCGGGCAGATCGGCGAAGACCACGATCCCCTTTCGGTCGAACAGCCAAGCGACGCTCCCGGCCGATGCCATGCTTCCGCCGTGCTTGCTGAAGATGTGGCGCACGCCGGCGGAGGCACGATTCCGGTTGTCGGTCACGACACGGACAAGAACGGCGACGCCGTCGGAGGCGTAGCCCTCGTAGGTCGCCTCTTCGTAGTGGACGCCGTCGAGCTCACCGGTCGCCCGCTTGATCGCTCGTTCGATGTTGTCCTTCGGCAGGTTCGCCGCCTTGGCGCGCTCGAGCGCCTGGGCGAGGCCGGGGTTGTTCTCCGGATTTGGGTCCCCATTCCGGGCTTGAAGTGTGATCTCCTTGATCAGCTTGCCGAACAGGTTGGAACGTTTCTTGTCCTGACGCTCCTTCCGATACTTGATGTTCGCCCACTTGGAATGTCCAGACATCCGCCTCCCCCGTCACTCGATTGAAATCCACACATCATAGCCCCCGCCTGCCGATCGGACAAACGAAGACCCGTTCTCCCGTCGCCGGCCCGCCCGAGTGTCTCGGCGCTATGCTTGACATTCCCCGTCCCGTTGCGGCAGAGTCTCACAGGCTTGTCACGCGCGGTGGAGGGGGACATGCATATGCGGAAGCGGTTTCGTTGGATCCTGTGCGTCGGGCTGATCCCCGCCGCGCTCCTTCTGAGCGGCTGTCTGTTCAACGTCTTCCAGACGGCGAGGACCCTGGGCGCGGGAAACGTTGCCCTGACGATCGGCAGCGGGCTGTTCGATCTCGATCTGGCCGGTACCGACAGCGACTACTACCTCACGCCTCAGACACGGCTTGCGATCGGCCTTGTCGATGGTGTCGATCTGGGATTCCAAACGGGGTTCATGGTCCCCCTCGCGGGAGGGGACGTCGGCTGGTTCGGGGCGACGGGCGACCTGAAGTTCGCGTTGTTCGACGAGCCGGACTCGTTCGCTCTGGCGCTCGGGTTCGGCGGCGGCTACAGTCTGGAGGTTCTCGGATGGGAAGCCTTCGGCGAGGTTTTCTTCGATAGCAATGTGAAGTTCCTTCCGATCTTCGTCGCGTATCAGCCTCACTTCGCGTTGGTCGGGGGATTGGGGTTGGTGCACCACTTCACGGGCGGATTGAAGCTTCGCCTGTCCGATCGCGCGCGGCTCCTCGTTGAGGTGGATTACAACTCGTACACGTACGTGAGCTACGGGCTCGCCCTCGAGATCGCCTTCTAGCCCCGCCGGGACTCGGCTTCGCGGCGTAGCGCGGTCAGGATCCGCCGATCGGCAGTCGGGAACGCGTACGATTCGAGCTCGTCCGGCCGGGCCCACGTCCAGTCGGCGCACTCGATCGCCCTCGGGGCCCCTCCGGTGTGCCGGCAGTGATAGACGTACAGGGTGATCCGGAAGTGGGTGTAGGCGTGATCGAGCTGCATGAACGGGCCGATCACGTCGACATCGATCCCCAGCTCCTCGCGCAGCTCGCGGGCCAACGCCTCTTCGCGCGATTCCCCCTCCTCGACCCGTCCGCCGGGGAATTCCCAGAGCCCCCCGAGCATGTCGTCCTCGTTCCGCTTGGCAATCAAGTGTCTCGCCCCCGGCGCGAGCGGATCGCCGTCCCAGACGATCCCGCCGACGACGTCGACATGCGGAACGGCCTTCCGAGCGCGCTTCTGCGGGTAGAGGACTTCCTGACCGGTGTGATGTGCACCACAGTCGGACGCGATCGGGCACGCGCGGCAGCGGGGCGATCGCGGCAAACAGATCCGCGCACCGAGGTCCATCAAGCCCTGGTTGAAGCGCGAAGCCTCACCCGGAGGGACCAGCGCGACCGCCTCCCGAAGGAGGGCTCTCCTCGTCGCCGAACGGGCCGGGTCCCCGCCGATGCGCCGAAGCCGGCTGAGGACGCGGACGGAGTTTCCATCGAGAGCCGGCTCGTCGAGCCCGAACGCGATGCTGGCGATCGCTCCGGCGGTGTACGGGCCGATCCCGGGCAGGGCTCGCAGCGCCGCGACCGCCGACGGGAGTCTGCCGTCATGCTCGGCAACGACCACGCGCGCCGCCTTGAGCAGGTCGTGCGCGCGGCGGTAGTAGCCGAGCCCCTCCCACGCCTTCAGCACGTCGTCGATCGCGGCGGAGGCGAGGGCGGCGACCGTCGGAAAGCGCTCGAGGAACCGCGCGTAGTGGGACAGGACGGTTTCGACCCGCGTCTGCTGAAGCATGATCTCGGAGACCCAGATCGCGTAGGGATCGTCCGTCTGACGCCAGGGGAGATCGCGCGCTTCGACCTCGTACCAGGCGAGAAGGTCCCGTCGAATCCGGTCGATCCGTGGCTTGGCGAATCCCATCGGCCCGTGAATCCGCTACCGGACGGACGTGAGAAGGGCTCTCACGTCCGCCCGCCCCGGTCGCGCACCAGCAGCTTCATGTATTCGCCGACGGTCGAGGCCTCCTCGAGGGCGAGCGTCGCCTCGACGACCCGGTCCATCGCGCCGTCGGTCATCGCGCCCGACGCGTTGGCGCGGAACTTGGCGATCAGCTCCTCGTCGGTCAGCGGGTTTTCGGCCTGTCCCTTCGCGTGATCCTCCTGGACCGTGTACGCCTCCCCGTCTTCGGTCGTGATCGTGACGATCGCCCGCTTCACCTTCGGGAAGAGCCGATCGATCTCCGGATCGGCGACGACCTTGATCTTCGTGAGCATCTCACGGACGAACGGATCGGTCAGCGCCTCCTCTTCGAAGTCGGACGGGAGGACGTTCCCCTTGGTGACGGCGACGGCGATGCAGTACGGGAGGCTGTGGTCGGCCGTCTCCTTCGTGCGCGGTTCGTACTTTGACGGGTCGGACAGGATGTCGGCCCCGCGCGTCGTCGTCCGGACGAGGACCTCGCCGACCTTGTGCGGGTCGACGTTGTGGGCGCTCATCAGCTCGAGGGCCGCGGTGATCGGCTGGTGGGTCAGCGCCTCGGTCGGGAACGCCTTGTATCCGCACTCGGTGATCAGGAACTCGTCCCCCAGACCGGAGAGGATCTTCTCCGGATCCCACGCGACGTTGCGGACGACCTCGAAGACGCCCTCCTTCCCCTCGAACAGCTCGACCGGCCCGGAGTAGCCGGTCGCGGCGAGCATCGCGGCGCGGATGCCGGCCTCGGTCGCCATCGGGTCGGCGGTGTTTTTCATGTTCGTCAGGTGCCCCGCGACGACGACGCCGAGGGTGAAATGGCTCGAGCCGGAGATCCCGCACGCGGCGACCGCTTGGTCCTCGGTCAAGCCGAGCATCCGCGCGGCGACGAGCGGGCTGACGAACTGAGTCAGGCTGGCGTGGTGCCAGCCGACCTCGCGGACGCCCGGGTCGGCGGCAAGGCAGAGACGCATCTCGAGTTCGTAGCCGATCAGGATCCCGACGAGCAGATCCTTCCCGCTGAGCCCCTTGAACTCGGCCGGGGCGAGCGCGGCGGGGAGGACGTCCGACGGATGCGACGGGTCCTGCTTCCAGTAGATGTCGTTGTAGTCCATCGCCCGGATCAGAAGCGCGTTCATCAGGGCGGCGTTGCCCAGGTTCGTCCTCGTCCCGTGGCCGATCACGGTTGCCTGCTCGCGGCCTCCCAACGCCTGGACGTGCTCGTACGCCTGCCGCATGTCCTCGTGGTCGAGCGCGGCGAGCGCGCAGCCGACCGAGTCGAGGAGGAAGCGCTTCGCCTCTTTGCGGGCCGGCTCGGGGATCCGGTCGTAGGTGAGCGACAGCGCGAACTGCGCCATCTTTCGGCTGATCGAGTCTCCCATCCTAGACCTCCTCGGCGGCCCGGGCGATCGCCTCGGCCATCCCGGTCGTCGTCGTGCTCCCGCCCATGTCGTAGGTCCGTAGACGCCCTTCGGCGATCGTCCTCGCGACGGCGGTCTCGATCCTGTTCGCGGGGGCGGTCTCGCCGAGGTAGTCGAGCATCATCTTCGCCGAGCGGATCGTGGCGATCGGGTTCACCTTGTTCTGTCCGACGTACTTCGGCGCCGAGCCGTGCGTCGGCTCGAAGACGGCGTAGTCGTCGCCGATGTTCCCGGCGCAGGCGAAGCCGAGCCCGCCGACGATCTGCGCCGCCAGGTCGGACAGGATGTCGCCGAACATGTTCGAGCTGACCAGCACGCCGTAGTCCTGCGGGTTCTTGACGAGCCACATGCACATCGCGTCGATGTTCGTCTCCCGGAGTTCGATTCCGGGGTAGTCCCGTGCCATCGCGCGCGCCTCGCGGATCATCAGCCCGGAGGTCTCGCGGATGACGTTCGGCTTCTCTGCGACGGTCACGGTCGGGTAGCCGTGCTGCTTCGCGTACTCGAACGCGTCGCGGAGGATCGCCCGGCAGCCCTTACGGGTGAAGATCCGCGTCGAGATCGCCAGGTCCTCGTTGGCGACGCCGGCGAACATCGCCATCTTCCTGTGCGTGTCGAACGCCGCGCGCACGGTCTCGGGAACCGGATGCCACTCGATCCCCGAGTAGAGCCCCTCCGTGTTCTCCCGGAAGACGACGAGGTCGATGTCGTCGCGGAGGTTGAGCGGGTTCCCCGGGTAGGCCTTGCACGGGCGCAGGTTGGTGTGCAGGTTGAACAGCTGCCGGAGGCCGACGATCGGGCTCGAGTAGACGAAGCCTTTGTCTTTGAGCCTCGGGTCGAGCTCGGCCGCCGCCTCGTCCTTCGGCTTCGACGTGATCGCCCCGAACAGGCAGCAGTCGGTCCGCTTCAGCAGGTCGATCGTCCGGTCGGGGAGCGGGTTCCCCTCGCTCCGCCAGAACTCCCACCCGATGTCCCCGTACTCGTACTCCGCCTCGAACCCGACGGCGTCGAGCACGCCCTTGGCCGCCTCCAGAACGTCGCCCCCGACGCCGTCGCCGGGGAGCATCGCGATCTTGTAGCTCATGGACGCCTCCCACCCCTTTGGCGTGATGCGCGGATGATACCGGGCCGAGTCGGGCCGTTCACCCCGGCTTCGTCGCCCGTCCAGTCCTTGCGAATCGCTGATTCGTACGGCGGCGCGTAGTATAGTCGTCAGGATACGGAATCGCCGGAGGCACAGCGATGAGAAGGTCCGAGATCAACCGGATCATCGGCGAAGCGATGGACTTCTTCGCCGGACGCCAGTTCGCCCTTCCCCCGTTCGCCCACTGGTCGATCGACGATTGGCGCGAACGGGCCGAGCGGGCCCGCGGGATCGTCGAGCGGCGGCTCGGCTGGGACGTGACGGAGTTCGGCCGCGGAGAATTCCGGCGCGTCGGCCTCGTCCTGTTCACCCTGCGGAACGGCCTCCCGGAGGAGCCCAGGGGAAAGGACGGGGTCTCCTACGCGGAGAAGGCGATGATCGTCCGCGTCGAGCAAGTGACCCCGATGCATCGTCACGATTCGAAGGTCGAGGACATCATCAATCGAGGCGGAGGGCGACTGATCGTGAGGATGTATCCTGCGGATGCGGGCGGCGGTTTGGGGGACGGGGCCGTGAGGCTCGTCTCCGACGGGATTCCGCTCGAGGTCCCCGCCGGTCACGAGCTCGCGCTCGAACCCGGGCAGAGCGTCACGATCACGCCGAACGTCTACCACTCGTTCTGGGCCGTCGATCGGGACGTCCTCGTCGGGGAGATCTCGACGGTCAACGACGACCGCCTGGACAACCAGTTCCTGGAAGGGATGGCTCGGTTCCCGGCGATCGACGAGGACGAGCCCCCTAGCCGCCTCCTCGTCTCGGACTACGAGGCGTACGTCTAGCGCCGTCGCCGGAAGGTCGGCGAGATCCCCACCGACTCTCCCGCATTCGCCTCCCCCGTTTGCCTGTTGACATACAAGCCGATCCGTGTTATAAGCAAACGATTGCGCAACGGTTTGCGCAAAGGTTTGCACGACCAGCTCAGAGGACGGAGGCTTCCGGGTGGCGACGATGCGTGAGGTTGCGGAACACGCCGGCGTATCGCTCACCACAGTTTCCCACGTTATCAACGGCACCCGCTTCGTCAGCGAGGATCTTGTCGCTCGCGTTCGCGACGCCGTGGCCGAACTCAACTACCAGCCCGATCGCCGCGCGAGAAGCCTCCGCCGCGGTCGCAGCGAGACGATCGCCGTCATCATCTCGGATGTCGGGAACATGTTCTTCTCCGAGATCATCCGTGGCGTGGAGGATCGGGTCCTCGAGAGCGGATACGACGTGTTGCTGTGCAACACGGGCGAGGACCCGTCGGTCGAGGAGCGAAACATCGCGATGATGACCGAGCAGCGCGTCGACGGACTCGTCGTCGCGCCGACGTTGGAGGGAGACCGCACCCTCCAGCCGCTCGTTCGTCAGGGTACCCCCTTGGTCGTTGTCGATCGCCCCGTGGCGCTTCCGATCGATCAAGTCTTCTCGGACAACGAGCGTGGAGGCTACGAGGCGGCGAGGCATCTCGTCCAGCTCGGACACCGCCGAATCGGGGCGATCGTCGAGATCTCGGGGATCCGCAGCTTTGACGACCGGATCCGCGGCTGGCGGCGAGGCCTGGCCGACGCCGGGATCGAGATCCGCAACGGCGACGTGCGCCAGGCCGGCCTCGAGATCGAGGGCGCCGAGATGGCAACCAAGGCGCTCCTCAGCGCGGCCGATCGGGTGACGGCCATCTTCAGCTCGAACAACCTGATGACGCTCGGCATTCTCAGACATCTGAAGGCCGCGGGGCTGCGCTATCCGGAGGACGTTTCGCTCGTCGGTTTCGACGACCCTCCGTGGGCGTCGTCCTTCTACCCGGGGATCACGTCGGTGGCGCAGCGGCCGTTCGAGATGGGGTACCAAGCAGCGGGGATGCTCGTCCGGCGAATCGAAGGGAATCCCAATCCGCCGGAGCAGGTCTGTCTGGAGTGCACGCTGGAGGTGCGCGAGTCGTCGGCGCGGGTGCCCCAATGAGCGGACGATCGACGGCAACAAGCAGTACCTCTCCATCTAGATCGCGAGGAGGTGGTCGACGCAAGGCACGCGGTGGAACGAGAACAAACAAGAGGTGAAGAACGAGGATGGAGACGAAGGATGACGAACAGACCGAGGAGTGAAGAACTGGCCGCGACAACGCCGATCCGCATCGTGAACCTGTGTGTCCCGCAAACGCGAGACGTGCGCACACGAGTGTTGGACCGAAACCGCGGCCAGCTCCTCAGTCCTTGAGGATAACCGATTAGCACGCTGGAGGTGGACTGTATGTGGCGTAAGCACTGGTGCTTGGCGCTAGCGGTTGCCGTGGCGATGTTCCTGCCCCTGGTCGGTGTCGGCCAGCTCGCGGATCTTCCACGCGAAGAGACGCTGATCGCGAGCATACTCACCGGCCGCGTCGGAACGCCCGGCAATTTCAACGAGTGGGTCGGATGGAAGTCACGGGATCGAGGGATGCAGAACCTGGCGAACGAGCCGCTCTGGTCCGTCGATTTCGCCACCGGCGAGATCATCAACGGGCTTGCGGCCGGCGATCCCGTCTACAGCAGCAACTTCTACCACGTGGAGATCCCTCTCCGCGAGGGCGTCACGTGGTCCGATGGGACTCCGTTCACCGCGGACGACGTGGTGTTCACCGTCGAACTCCTGATGGACACACCGGGGTTCAACAACCACGCGTTCTTCGCGGAGAACGTCGAGCTCGTCTACAAGATCGGCGATCACCGAGTCGGCTTCGATCTCAAGCAGCCGAACTCGCGATTCCACACCACGTTCCTCGATCGCTGGGGCTGCACGTGGATCATGCCGAAGCACATCTTCGAGGGAGTCGACGACCCCATCACGTTCGAGTTCAATCCGTTCGTCGGCTGCGGACCGTACAAGCTGCATTCGTACGACCCGGCTGGATACTGGACGGTATGGGAGAAGCGTGAGGACTGGGCGAACAGCCCGACCGGGATCCTCTACGGCGAACCGGAACCGACGTACATCGTCTTCCAGGCGTTCGCCAACGAGGGGGCGAAGATCATCGCCCAACTGACGCATCAGCTCGACGCGGTGGACCTCTCGGCGGAGGGGCTCAAGGCGGCGCTGGTGCAGGGCGACACGATCCGCGCCTACCAACCGGGCTTCCCGTGGGTTGTGAACAACGATCCGGCGATCACCGGATTCATCTTCAACACGGCGAAGGCACCGTACGACAACCCCGACGTCCGCTGGGCGCTGACGTTGGCGATCGACATCGTCGAGTACGTCGGACAGGCCGTTGACGGGACGGGCACGCTCAGCCCGGTTCACATCCCGTCGCTCGGCTCCTATCCCGCGAACTTCATCGAGCCGATGGAGGACTGGCTGATGGCGTTCACGCTCGACTTGGGCAACGGCGAGACGTTCCAGCCGTACGATCCCGATGCGCCGTCCCGCGTCGTCGAGTACGCGCGAGGCAGAGGGTACATCGTCTCGGACGACCCGGCGGCTCAGGAGGCGGCGTTCGGCCTCGGCTGGTTCAAGTACGCGCCGGAGGCGGCGGCGAAGCTGCTCGAGAAGAACGGCTTCTCGCGGGACACCGACGGCAACTGGCTCCTGCCCGACGGCACGCCGTGGCGGATCGAAGTCGTCAGCCGATCGGACACGTCGCATCTGGAGTTCAAGAACGCTTCGGCCGCGGTCCAGCAGTGGAAGCAGTTCGGGATCGACGCGGTGCACGTCCCGTCGGACGCCGCCGCGACGATCACGCAGAACGGCGACTTCGACGTTGCCGGGAACTGGCCGGCTCAGGAGCCCTGGGGCGCCGGCGTCGACCTGTACCGGACGCTCGACGCGTGGAACTCCGGGTACGTCAGACCGATCGGTGAATTGACGAACGGGAACCACTCGCGGTGGTCGAGCCCCGAGATGGATGCGGTTCTCGCCCAGATGCGAGCGACCGATCCGGCCGACACCGCGGCGACGAACGCCCTCGGCATCGAGGCTCTGAAGATCGCGTTCACGGAGATGCCGGGGACCCCGACCTTCGGGTACATCGGTTTCGTCACGTGGGACGAGTACTATTGGACCAATTGGCCCGGTTCGGAGAACCCCTACATGGGACCGTATACGCATTGGGGGACGTTCAAGTACGTGACTCCGTTCCTCGAGCCAACGGGTGAGTAGACGCTGAGACGAATGCCCCCGGGTACGGCTAGGCCCTGCCCGGGGGCCTGTTCATCGGAGCGTGCAGGGAAGATCCTGAGGAGAAGAAGATGCGGTTCGTGAGGCGGTATCTGCTTCCGCGATTCATCCAGTACGTGTTGGTCATCTTCATCGGGATCACGGCCGTCTTCTTCATTCCCCGGTTCACGCCGAGCGATCCGGTCCAGCGCACGATCGCCCAGCTCCAGTCGTTCGGCTCCTATCTGGACCCCGGATCGATCGAAGCGATGGTGGACGACCTGCGGGAGATGTACGGGCTCGAGGGGTCGATGCTCGAGCAGTACGGCGCGTTCTGGAAGCGGGTCTTCACCGGCGACTTCGGCGTCTCCTTCTTCCAGTTCCCGACGCCGGTCATGGCGTTGATCCGGACGTCGCTCCCGTGGACCGCTGGCCTTCTCCTCTGGGCGACGCTCCTGTCGTGGACCCTCGGAAACGTGATCGGCGGATTGGCCGGCTACTACTCCCGCCGCCGGTGGTCGAGGACCCTCGACACGGTGGCGATGATCGTTCGACCGATGCCGTACTACATCTTCGCGCTGACGCTCCTCATCCTGTTCGGGTACGTCGTCCGGCTGTTCCCGATCGCCGGAGGGACAGACATCGCGCGAAGGGCGGCGTTCAGCTGGGCCTTCGTCTCGGACGTGCTGCGACACGCGTTCCTTCCCGCGCTCTCGATGGTCATCCTCGGAACCGCGACCACCTTCCAGACGATGAAGCTGATCGTGCAGAACGTGAACGCGGAGGACTTTGTCCAGTACGCGAAGCTCGGCGGCGTCAAGGAGCGCCGAATCGTGTCGAGGTATGTGATCCGCAACGCGATGCTCCCGCAGATCACGAACCTCGCGTTGGCCCTTGGACAGATCCTCAGCGGGGCGCTGATCACGGAGATCGTCTTCTCCTACCCCGGCCTGGGGACGCTGCTGTACAACGCCATCGTGACGGGGGACTACAACCTGATCATGGGGATCACGGCGATCTCGATTCTGGCCATCACGACGGCGATCCTGGTGATCGACCTGGTGTACCCGCTGTTCGATCCGCGGGTGCGGCTGATGTAGGGGGCGAAGATCGTGAGAGTGCTCAGGGATCTCTTCAGGGACTACCGGTTTGCCCTCAGCTTCACCGTGCTTTCGCTCCTGCTGATTCTCGCCCTCCTGTCGGCGTTTTCCCCGTACGATCCGACGTTCTGGTGGCACGCGACCAGGGACCTTCGGCCCTCCTGGGCACACTTCCTCGGGACGAATTCGAAGGGCCAGGACGTCTTCTGGCAGGCGACGTTCGCCGTGCGAAACTCGTTGATCATCTCCGTCATCGCGGGGACGGTGTCGAGGGTCATCGCGGTCGTTGTCGGGATGGTCGCCGGGTACCGCGGGAGGCTGACCGACCGCGTCCTGATGTTCGTCAGCGACAGCTTCCTCGTGATGCCGCTGTTCCTGATCATCGTCCTGCTGGCGATGCTGGTCCGAGAGCGGATGAACCTCGTGAACCTGGGGCTCCTGCTGGCGTTCTTCGGGTGGGCGTGGGACGCGCGGGTGATCCGCTCGCAGATTCTGAGCCTGAGGGAGCGCGAATTCACGCAGACCGCCGTCCTATCGGGAACGAAGACGATGCGCCTGGTGATGAAGGAGTACCTGCCGTTCGCGACGCCGCTCGTCTTCTCCACCCTCATCAACAACATGGCGTGGGCGATCGGAATGGAGATCACGCTGGCGATCCTCGGGCTGTCGAACTTGGACATCCCGACGCTGGGGACGATGCTCCAGTGGGCGATCAGCTATCAGGCCCTCCTCCTCGGCTTGTGGTGGTGGCTGCTGACGCCGATTGTCCTGGCGATCCTGCTGTTCGTCGCGCTCTACTGGCTCTCGGTCAGCATCAGCGAGTACCTCGATCCGAGGACGCGGATTCAGAGGGTCGGTGCGGGATGACGGGCGGACCCGGCGGACTCGTGCTCAGGACGGAGGAGCTGAAGGCGTTCTACGTCCTCGACGCGTTCGGGACCGAGAAGGTCGTCAAGGCGGTCAACGGCGTCGACCTCGAGATCCGCGAGAACGAGGTCTACGGCATCGCGGGCGAGAGCGGCTGCGGCAAGACGACGCTCCTTAAGGCGCTCTACTCAGCGATCGAGCCGCCGCTGCGCCTGATCGGCGGGAAGGTGCTCTACGTTCGGGACGGCGAGGAGATCGACGTCTATTCCCTCGGCAGGGAGGAGAAGCGGAGGCTGCGGTGGGAATACGTCTCCTACGTCCCGCAGGGCTCGATGAGCGTGCTCAATCCCGTGAAGCGGCTGAAGGACTCCTACGGCGACTTCCTCGAGAGCCACGTGGCGGGAAAGACGAAACGCGACACGCTGGCGATCGCCAGGGATCATCTGCATCAGCTCGGGCTGCCGCCGAAGGTCCTGAACGCGTATCCGCACCAGCTGTCCGGTGGCATGCGGCAGCGGGTCACGATTGCGCTCGCGGCACTGCTCGGGCCGAGGATCATGATCGGAGACGAGCCGACGACGGCCCTCGACGTGGTCGTGCAGCGTGGCGTCATCCAGCTCCTCAAGAGTATCCAGGAAAGGCTCAAGAACACGATCGTGCTCGTCACGCACGACATGGGCGTTCACGCCAACGTGGCCGACCGGATCGGCATCATGTACGCCGGGGTGATGATCGAAGAAGCGACCGTCGAGCAGGTCTTCGGAAAGCCGCTCCACCCGTACACACAGTACCTGATCGACTCGTTGCCCAAGTTCGGCGACAAGACGCTGAGGCGGAGCGCTCCCGGGAGCCCTCCGTCCTTGGCGGAGCTGCCGAGCGGTTGCCCGTTCCATCCGCGGTGTCCTCACGCCATGGACGCGTGCGTCGCGCGGATGCCCCGCGTCCTCGACGTCGGGGGGGCACATCGGGTGGCCTGCTGGTTGGTCGAGGGAGGTCGCGATGGGCGCGCTGCTTGAGATCAGAAATCTGTGCAAGGATTTCGCGTTCGGCAGTCCGCTGTCGCGCCTGCGCATCACGGCGGTCGACGACATCTCCTTCCGCGTGATGCCGGCGGAGATCTTCGCGCTGGCCGGAGAGAGCGGGTGCGGCAAGACGACGACCTCGAGGCTGATCCTCGGGTTCGAGGAGCCGACCTCCGGCTCCATCCTGCACGGGGCGGACAGGAAACGCAGGCCGAGGAAGCGGGAGAAGGTCTGGTTCACGCAAGGGGTGCAGGCGATCTTTCAGAACCCGTTCGAGACGTTCAATCCGCTGCGCCGCGTCGAGCGGTACTTCTTCGAGACGGTCCGCAACTACGGGCTCTCGAGCGGCGGCAAGGGGGCGGAGACGCTGGTCGACGAGACGCTGAAGGCGGTCGGGTTGAGCTTCAGGGAGGTCTCGGGCAGGTATCCGAGCGAGTTCTCGGGCGGCCAGCTGCAGCGCATCTCGATCGCCAGGGCGCTCTTGACCAAACCGGCGCTCCTCCTCGCCGACGAGCCGGTTTCCATGGTCGATGCGTCGCTTCGGATGTCGATCGTGAACCTGTTCAAGCAGCTTCGGGACGAGTTCGACGTGAGCGTGATCTACATCACGCACGATCTCGCGACGGCCTACTACGTCTGCGATCGGATCGCCGTCATGTTCAGGGGGAACGTCATCGAGAAGGGCGGGGTGGAGGGCGTCCTGATGTCCCCCAGGCATCCGTACACGAAGCTCCTGCGCGCGTCGATCCCGGAGGCGGATCCGAGCAGGAGGTGGAAGGAGTCGATCCGCCTGACCGACATCGAGCACGAGGAGTACCTGAGGCGCGGCTGTCGATTCGCCGGCCGGTGCCCGGAGGTCATGGACGTCTGCCGGGAGGCCGTGCCGCCCGACGTCGACGTGGAAGGCGTCCTGGTGAAGTGCTTCCTGTACGACGAGGGAACGATGAAATCGGAGCGAAGAGAGGTGTCCGCCGATGTCAGATGAACGATTCCGCGATCCGTCGCAGCCGATCGAGCACCGAGCGCGCGACCTGCTGGAGCGGATGACCCTGGAGGAGAAGGTCGCGCAGCTTGCCGGGATCTGGAGCTTCCGGCTGTTCGAGGACGGGGCGTACTCGCCCGTGCGAACTTCGGAGCTCCTGGCGAACGGGATCGGGCAGATCGCCCGCCCGGCGGGGGGATCCGGCTACGGGGCCGAGGACTCGGCGCGCCTGAGCAACGCGATCCAGGAGTTCCTGGTCGAACGGACGCGCCTTGGGATCCCGGCGCTCATGCACGACGAATGCCTCTCCGGGTTCCTGATGAAGGGATCCACCCTGTTCCCCCAGGCGATCGGCATGGCGAGCACGTGGGATCCCGACGCCGTGGAGCGGATGACCGACGCCCTTCGACAGCAGATGCGGGCGGTCGGAGTGCATCAGGGCCTCGCGCCGGTCCTCGACGTCGCGCGCGACCCGCGCTGGGGTCGCGTGGAGGAGACGTTCGGCGAGGACCCGTACCTCGTGGGATCGCTCGGCACCGCGTACGTCCGCGGCCTCCAGGGCGAGAACCCGACGGAGGGCGTCGTCGCGACGGTCAAGCACTTCGCCGGCTACGGCGCCTCCGAGGGGGGGATGAACATGGCCCCCGCGAGGATCCCCGAGCGGGAGCTGCGCGAGGTCTACCTGCTCCCGTTCGAATGCGCGATCCGTGCCGGCGGCGCGGGGTCAGTGATGAACTCCTACGGCGAGATCGACGGGATCCCCTGTGCGATGTCGTACAAGCTCCTGACCGAGGTCCTCCGCGACGAGTGGGGCTTCGAAGGGGTCGTCGTCGCCGACTACGGGACGATCCTCCGCCTGGTGGAGCATCATCGGGTGGCGCCGGACAAGGGGCGAGCGGCGGTGCACTGCCTGCAGGCCGGGCTCGACCTCGAGCTGCCCGATCCGGACTGCTACGCCGCGCCGCTGATCGAGGCGGTGAGGGACGGCCGGGTGCCCGAAGCGGCGGTCGATCGGTCCGTGCAACGGGTCCTTCGGATGAAGTTCCGCCTCGGGCTGTTCGAGCGCCCCTACGTGGACGTCGAGCGATCGAGGACGGCGCAGGTCCCGCGGCACCGGGAGATCGCCCTCGAGCTGGCCCGCGAGTCGATCGTACTGCTGAAGAACGACGGCTGTCTTCCCCTGAACCCCGCGGAGGCTCGCATCGCGCTGATCGGTCCGAGCGCCGACGAGCCGAGGAATCTGCTCGGCGACTACGCGTACCCGGCCCACATGGAATTGATGTTCGCGACGCGGGGCGAGGGTGCCGTCCGCCCGCCGGTCGATCTCGACGAGATCGTGGCGTCGGTCGAGGTCACGAGCGTCCTCGCCGCGATTGCGAGGCACGTCGACGGCGATCGGATCGTCCACGCGAGGGGCTGCAGCGTGAGCGACGATGCCCGGGACGGGTTCGCCGAGGCGATCGAGGCGGCGCGGGCGTGCGACGTCGCCGTCGTGGTCGTCGGCGACAGGTCCGGCCTGACGGAGGAATGCACCTCCGGCGAGACGCGCGATCTGGCGAACCTGAAGCTGCCCGGCGTGCAGGAGGAGCTCATCCTCACGGTCGCGGAGACCGGGACCCCGATCGTGCTTGTTCTGGCGACCGGCCGGCCGTACAGCCTGAAACGCCTCGTCGGGGAGGTGAGCGCGATCGTCGAGATCTGGCTCCCCGGTGAGACGGGCGGGGAGGCGCTGGCGGAGGTCCTGTTCGGGATCGCCAATCCAGGAGGTAAGTTGCCCGTCACATTCCCTCGGAGCGCGGGGCAGATCCCGATCTACTACGCCCACAAGCCGTCCGGCGGTCACTCGGAGTGGTGGGGCGATTACGTCGACGAGAGCGTCGCGCCGCTCTTCCCGTTCGGGCATGGTCTTTCCTATACGACGTTCGAGTACTCGAACCTGACCGTCGACGTCCGGGGCGCGGCGGAGGACGGGGCGGCCCGCGTCGCCCTCGACGTGCGGAACGCGGGGGGCCGCGCCGGCGACGAGGTCGTGCAGCTCTACGTGAAGCGGGATCACGCCTCAGTGACGCGGCCCGTTCAGGAGCTCAAAGGATTCGAGCGGATCCGCCTGAAGCCCGGCGAGGCCCGTCGCGTCGCGTTCGACCTGCCGTTCGACGCGCTCGCGTTCTACGATCCGGGGATGCGCCTCGTCGTCGAGCCGGGGGAGTACGAGGTGTGGGTCGGCAGCTCGGCCGCCGACGTCCGGCTGCGCGGCGGGTTCGAGATCGCCGGCGGGACACGCGTGCTGAGCGGGCCGCGGAGCTACTTCAGCGCGGCGAACGTGGAAGAATCGGAAGAACGGCCCGATGAAGGGTCCGAAGCCGGGCGGTGAGCCCTGCCGCGACCGGAAAGGCATACGGATGCGAAAGGACGGACGATGCAGCGACTGAAGAACAGCGTGGGGATCTGGGCGTTCGGCGCGAACACGACGCGCTTCATGCCCGACGGATACCACGTCGCCGAGGGCCGCGAGACGATGGTCGAGCGCAGCCGGCGGGCCGCCGAGGGCCTCGGCGATCTCGTCGACGGGTTCGAGTACCACTTCCCGGGGGAGATCGACGAGGAGAGCGTCGACGCGATCCGGGCGGTGCTCGGCGAGAAGGATATCTACGCCCTCGCCCTGGGGACGTTCAACGACCCGCGGTTCCGGCTCGGGACGTTCGTCAATCCGGACGGACGGCTCCGGCAGGAGAACATGAAGATCACCCGGAGAGGGATCGATCTCGCCGCCGAGATCGGCGCGAAGTTCATCATCTGGCCGGGCGGGGAGGGGTACAACTACAACTTCCAGGTCGACTACGTCCAGGCGTGGGAGTGGTTCATCGGCGGTGTCCAGGAGGCGGTCGAGCACGCGAACGCGAGGGGCGTGACCGTCCTCCTCGAGCACAAGAACAGCGAGCCGGCGATGAACATCCTGATGCGAAACATCGGGATGGCGATCTACACCATCCACAGGATCAAGGACCGGGGCACTGACACCACGAACCTGAAGATCAACATGGACTGGCAGCACCTGATCATGAACGGCGAGAACCTCGCCGAGTACGCCGCCCTCCTCGCGCACGACGGGCTCCTCGGGCATCACCACGCGAACAGCGGGTGGGGAAGCTTCGACGACGACAACATCACCGGCGCCTCGTTCTTCATGCAGACGCTCGAGCTCGCCAAGGTCCTCCAGCGGACCGGCTACGGGGCTGGCGGCGAGCGGATCGGCGCGGACCTGTTCCCCTACACCGAGGACCAGGTCGCCGCCGTCCGCCGAGCGCTCCTCCAGTGGGAGTTCATCTGGGATCTGGCGGCGAAGATCGACGACGGGGCGCTCGAGGAGGCGTGGCGGAACAAGGACGCCGTCCGCGGCCAGGAGATCGTCTACGAGGTTCTCGGCCTGGACGGCGCGTACGTCGACCGGATCATCGAGGAGCGACAATGCCGGGCGCAGCCCGGGGAGGGGAAGGGTGCCTGAGGTCACCCGACGAGAGCGATGCGTGACGGCTGCCTGATCGGATTGGACATCGGAACCGGCGGGACGAAGGGGCTCCTCGTGAGTCCGAGCGGATCCGTCCTGGCGCGCGCGTTCGCGGAGTACCCGCTGCACACGCCGCGCCCCGGCTGGTCCGAGCAGCGCCCGGAGGACTGGTGGAAAGCGGCGGTTACCGTCCTCCGCGAGCTGGCCCGCGAGGCGGACGGGGATCGGATCGTCGGGATCGGCCTCACCGGCCAGATGCACGGGTCGGTCTTCCTGGACGAGCGCGGTCGATCGATTCGGCCCGCTCTCCTCTGGAACGACGCGCGCACGGGCGAGGAGTGCGCCGAGCTCGAGCGGCGCGTCGGCCGCGAGCGCCTCCAGGAGATCACCGGGAATCCCGCGCTGGCTGGCTTCCAGGCGCCGAAGATCCTGTGGCTCAGGAACCACGAGCCGGCCCGCTTCGCCAAGGTCCGCCGGATCCTCCTGCCGAAGGACTACGTCCGATTCCGGCTGACCGGCGAGTTCGCCACCGACACGTCCGACGCCGCCGGGACCCTGCTGCTCGATCTGACCGAACGCGACTGGTCGGACGAGATCCTCGATGCGATCGAGTTGCCGAGGGACTGGCTTCCGACGGTCTTCGAGGGGCCGGACGTCACCGGCGGGCTGCACGAGGACGCGGCGAGGCGGACCGGGATCCCGGCCGGCACGCCGGTGGTGGGGGGAGGCGGGGACAACGCCGCCTCCGCCGTCGGCGCCGGCGCGGTCGGATCCGGAACCGGTTTGGTCTCCCTCGGCACGTCGGGGGTCATCCTCGTCCACTCCGACGAGGCGAAGACCGACCCGGCCGGGGCGATCCACGCTTGCTGTCACGCGGTCCCTTCGAAGTATCACCTGATGGGCGTGGTCCTCTCGGCCGGCGGGGCGCTCCGCTGGTATCGCGACACGCTCGCGTCCGAGGAGACCTCGGCGGCGAAGCGGCTCGGACGCGACCCGTACGAGCTCCTGTGCGAGGAGGCCGCGCCGGTCCCGCCGGGAGCCGAGGGCCTGTTCTTCCTTCCGTACCTGGCCGGGGAACGGACGCCCCACATGGATCCGAACGCGCGCGGCGCGTGGGTCGGACTGAGCCTGGCGCACGGACGTCCCCATCTCGTGCGATCGATTCTCGAAGGCGTGGCGTTTGCGCTGAAGGACTCGTTGGTTCGGATCCAGGCGCTCGACCTGTCGCCGGACGAGCTGCGCGCCGTCGGCGGGGGGATGCGAAGCCCGCTCTGGCGGAAGATCCTCGCCGCCGTGTTGAGCGTGCCGCTCCGACGCCTGGAGGTGGAGGAGGGGGCGCCGTTCGGCGCCGCGCTCCTCGCCGGCGTGGGGAGCGGCGTGTTCGCCGACGTCGGCGAGGCGGTCACCCGTGCCGTGCACGTCCGGAAGGATGTGGAGGCGCCGGACCCCCACCTCGCCGCCGCCTACGCCGATCTGTACCGCCGGTTCACCCGCCTCTACCCGGGCCTGACAGGGTCGGGGGCGTTCGGGTAGGCGCGGCGTTTCACTGCCTTCTTCCCTCTGAAGGCGCAGACCGCAATCCTCCCGAGGAGCAGCTGGGGAAGGGTCCGCGACCATCGGATTGGCGCGATGGGGACGACATCACCCGCTGGCTGCACGATGAGCGTCGAGGAGGCCGTCCGCCTCTCGTGCCCCCGATCTCCGTCGTCTCATGAGGCGGGAGCCCTCGTCTTCCGCAACGGGAGCTCCGGCTCCCTTCGGGGGACGCATCGCGAACGGGGCTTTCGAAGACGGCCGGACTCGCCGATGCGGAATTCCACAGGCCATACCGTGTTCCGGACGCCTCAGGCTCCCCGGTAGGGAGGGAGTGAAACAGGGACCCGCGTCCGGCGTTCTCCCACTGCGACAGGACTTGACAACCGAGCAAACCGCCTTGTAGACTGAGTTCGCCCGGGAGTATGCAGTCTTCTGGTTGTGCCCGGGTCATCGGGCGACGCTGGCGGTTGGCGCCGCCCGATGTCCTTTGCGGAGGCCTTTCTCCGTACAGGCTCCGCTGACGCGTTGCGAACGGCGGTCCGCGAACACGGCTCCCGCGTGTTCGCGGCTTGGCTTGCGCGAAATAGTCCTATATAGTACAATACGAAATCGAACGAATGAAGAGGTCCGAATGGACGAACGAGAACTGCGTGCAGCGTGCCTCGATCTGATGGCGACGGCCGAAGTCGTCTACCTGTCGACCGTCGAGGCCGGCGGCTATCCGCGCATCCGCGCGATGCTCAACCTGCGCAATCGGGCGCAGTATCCGGACCACGTGGCGCTCTATGACGGGCACGACGAGGACTTCATGGTCTACGTCTCGACGAACACGTCATCGAAGAAGCGGAGGGACATCGAGGCGAACCCGCGGATCGGGCTGTACTACTGCTGCCCGGCCAAGTTCTTCGGGATGTCGCTGGTCGGGGACGTCGAGATCGTCGAGGATCCCGCGGTCAAAGAGGCGGTCTGGGTCGACGGTTGGGAGCGATACTACCCGACGACCGGACGGCCCGACGATCCGGACTATACGCTCCTTCGCCTCTTCCCGAAGACCGCGCGCGGATGGACCGGCTCCGAGACGTTCGAACTCATGCTCGACCGATGAGGATCGAACGGCAAGGCGGGTTCCTGATCTCGAAGATCCATCGGCTTTCCGGCCGGGTCTTCGCGCGGATGCTGAGAGAGCACGAGATTGAGATCAACCCGGCGCAGGGACGGATCCTGTTCGTCCTCTGGCGCGAGGACGGGATCCCGATCCGCGAGCTGGCGAAGCGGACCTCCCTCGGCAAATCGACGCTGACCAGCATGCTCGACCGCCTCGAGGAGGCCGGGCACGTCGTGCGCGAGCGGTCGGAGGCCGACCGTCGGGTGATCCTCGTCAAGCGAACCGACAAGGACCGCGCGGCGCAGGCGGCGTACGAGCGTGTGTCGAAGGCGATGATCGAGGTCTACTACCGCGGCCTCGCGGACTTGGAGATCGACGCGTTCGAGCGAACTCTCGAGCGGATCCTCGCCAACCTGATCGCGTTCGAAGATGGAGATCCGTGAACGGTGCGAGACGAAAGGGGAGGTGCGATGAACGAGAACGAGGTGAAGGCAAGTGCGCTGGAGCTGGTCGAACGATCGACGATCGCGATGGTCGGCACGTTGGAAACGGACGGAGCTCCGCGGATCGTGGCGATGATCGCGGCCGAGCACCAAGGCCTGAAGACGATCTGGTTCTCGACGAACACGTCGAGCGAGCACGTCGGGCAACTCACCAGAGATCCCCGGGCCTGCGTCTACTTCGCGCAGTGGGCCGAGGAGCCGTGGCGCGGGCTGACGCTCGCTGGGCGGATGGAGATCCTCAGGGATCGCGCGTCCCGCGAGCGCTTGTGGGAGAACGGTTGCGAGCGGTACTACCCCGAAGGGATCGACGATCCGGACTACACCGTCCTCCGCTTCACCGCCGAATGGGGGAAGTACTACCAGTACGGGACGAAGGCCCGGTTCGATCTGTCCAAGGAGGGATGAGAACATGACGATGGGCGTCTACGAAGCGATCGCCGTGCGGCGGACGATCCGCGATGTCGCGACGAAGTTCCGGGGGAGCTGAACACCAGGTCCGGTCTCGCCCATCCGCCTAGGCCCGTGGCTTTCCCCACCAGATCTGCAGCCCCTTCAACGTGAGGAACGGTTCGTAGATCTCGATCGCCTCGAGCTCTCGGTAGAACAGCTCTCCCTTCCCGCCGGTCGCGAGGACCTTCAGTTCTCCCGGAACCTCGGCCCGGAATCGGGCGATCAGTCCGTCGACGAGATCGAGGAAGCCGAAGACGACGCCGGCTCGTATGTTCTCCGCCGTCGTCTTCCCGATGACCGTCTTCGGGACGTCGAGCGCGACGGAGGGGAGCTGCGCGGCCCGGTCGGTCAGCGCGCGGGCCGTGAGGTGCATCTCCGGCGCGATCGCGCCGCCGAGGAAGGCACCGTCCTCGGAGACGAGGTCGAACGTGGTCGCAGTCCCGAAGTCGATCGCGAGGATCGGCCCGCCGTGCAGTGTGTATCCGGCGAACGAGTTGGCGATCCGATCGGCGCCGACCGACCACGGCTCGTCGACGCGGAGCTCGATCGGCGCGTTCTCGCTCTTCAGAAACCGGATCTCCCCGGTGGTCAACCGCTCGATCCCTTTTCGAAGGGGAGCGTCGATCGACGGGACGACCGACGCGACGGCGATCCCCTCGACATCGGCCGGCCCGACGTCGGTCTCGGCGAGGAGACTTCGGGTCGTCAGGCGGAGCTCGTCGGCCGTCCGGTTGCGCTCGGTCGTGAACCGCCAGTGCGCGGTCAGTTCGTCGCCGTCGAACAGCCCGACGACGGTGTTCGTGTTCCCGACGTCGTACGCGAGCAGCATGGAGCTTCCTTTCTACAGGAGACCCTTGCCAGGGGGCAAGATTGTATTGCCGATTGCGCGCTCTGCGAGCGCGGATCGCCCTGGGTATCCGTTTCTCGCTGGTCTCACGCGATTTCCTCTCCGGGTGGAAGAACGACGTTGTCGATCAGCCGGGTCCTCCCGATCCGCACCGCGAGCGAGACGAGGGCCTTCCGGTCGACCGTGTCCAGCTCGGTCAGGTCTTCGATGTCGGCGACGCTGACGTACGCGGGGCGTGCGAGCGGCTCGGCGGCGAGGAGCTCTCTCATCGCGTTGCGCATCCGGTCGGCGTCCCGCTCGCCGTCCGCGTAGAGCGTCTCGACGCGCTGCAGGGAGCGGTGGAGGACCGTCGCCGCGGCCCGCTCCTCCGGCGACAGGTACGCGTTCCGGCTGCTCATTGCCAGTCCGTCGGGCTCGCGGACGGTCGGGCAGACGACGAGGTCGATGTCGTAGTTCAGATCGCGGATCAACCGCCGGACCACGAGCGCCTGCTGGGCGTCCTTCTGCCCGAAGTAGGCGCGTTCGGGCCGAACGAGGTTGAACAGCTTCGCCACGATCGTCGCGACGCCGCGGAAGTGGGTCGGACGATCACCCCCCTCCAGTCGCTCGGTCAGCCGCTCGACGGTGACCCACGTGTCGTACCCCTCCGGATAGACCGATTCGGTCGGCGGCGTGACGACGAGGTCGGTCCCCGCCTCCTCGAGTAGCGTCAGGTCGCGGTCCAGGTCGCGCGGGTAATCGGCGAGGTCCTCGTTCGGCGCGAACTGCGACGGGTTGACGAAGACGGACACCACGACCGAGGCGCACTCCGCCCGCGCCCGGCGGACGAGCGACAGATGGCCGTCGTGTAGGAATCCCATCGTTGGGACGAATCCGGCCGGAGCAGCGAGTTCTCCTCGCAGGCGGCGGAAGTCGGAAATCGTCTTCGCGACCTTCATGACTCGATCGGGAAGGCTTCCTCGACTTGGCGGATCACGTCCGCTGGGATCGAGACGGACTCCTTCTCGGTCGGGAACCGTCCGCCCTGCACGTCGTCGGCGTACGCCCGGATCGCCGCGGCGGCGACCTCGGACAGCTTCGCGTACCGGCGCGCGTGCTTCGGGACGAAATCGGAGAACCAACCGAGGACGTCGCTGACGACTTGAATCTCGCCGTCGCAGTGGGGCCCGGCGCCGATCCCGATCGTCGGAATCGAGAGACGCTCGGTGACCAGGCGCGACAGCTCCGCCGGGATGCACTCGAGGACGACCGAGAAGGCGCCCGCCTTCTCGACCGCGCGCGCGTCCTCGACGAGGTTCTTCGCTTGCGCCGCGGTCTTCCCCTGCGCCTTGTACCCGCCGAGCTGGTGAATCGACTGGGGAGTCAACCCGAGGTGGCCCATGACCGGGATCCCGGACGACGTCAGCCGAGCGATCGTCCCCGCGACCGGCCTTCCGCCCTCCAGTTTGACCGCCTGTGCGCCGCCGACCTGGATGCACCGGGCTGCGCTGTCGAGCGCCTGCTCCGCCGACTTGTGGTAGGTCATGAACGGGAGGTCGGCGACGATCAGGGCGTGCTCGGAGCCTCGGACGACAGCCTGCGTGTGATGGATGATCGCGTCGAGCGTCACGGGGATCGTGCTGTCGTAGCCGAGGACGACCATCCCGAGGCTGTCCCCGATGAGGATGAGCGGGACCCCGGCCGCGTCGACGAGCCGGGCGGTGACGACGTCGTAGGCCGTCAGGGCGGCGAACCGCTCGCCCTTCTCCTTCATCCGGCGGATGTCCGCCGCAGTCACTCTCATCGCCGCTTCCCTCCGTCCGCGCTGTGCAGAATCGCCGAGAGCCGACTCGCCGCCTCGTCGCTGAGGCCTCCCTTCGCTCTCGCGATCGGAATCGTCCTCCGGGCGAGCTCCTTGTACACCGGGAGGACATCCGGCGCAACCTCGCGAAGCGCGGCCAAGTGTCGCTCGATCGTTCCGACGTCGCCGCGTGCGATCGGGCCGGTGAGGGCGTCCGGAAGGCCGACGGACTCGAGGTTCTCGATCGTCCCCCGGACGAGCGGCAGCAACGCCCTCAGCCCCTCTTCTTGCGACAGCCCGAGGGCCTTCCACAGGCCCGAAGCGACGTCCAAGAGAGCGACGAGGTAGTTGGACGCGACGACGGCGCTCGCGTGGTAGACCGCCTTGTCCCCGGAGACGACGAGCGGCGTCCCGCCGAGGGACTCGGCCATCCCGCGGAGGATCGCGAGGAGCTCGCCGGATGACGCCTCGATTCCGAACGGGCTGCCGCGCAGATTCTTCTCGGCCTGCGACGCCGAAGCGAACGTCTGCAGCGGATGGAAGACGCCGACCGCCGCTCCCTGCGCCCGCGCCGGCTCGAGGAGGTCGACCGACGCGGCGCCGCTGCAGTGGACGGCGTGGCTTCCCCGGTGCCAGGCGACCGACGTGGCGACCGCTGCGACCGCGTCGTCGGGGACGGTGAGGAAGACAAGGTCGGCGGCGTCGACGACCTCCTGCGGCGTGTCGACGCCGTCCGCCTTCGGGAGCGCGTCGGCGAGAGCGCGTCGTCGCTCGGCGGAGCGACTGGCAACGGCGACGACTGGGTACCCGACCCGGGCGAGCCCCTTGGCGAGCGCCGTGCCGACGACGCCGGCTCCGATGAATCCCAAACGGGGTCGATCCACGCTGCCCTCCTACGCGGCCAGCAGCCCGACCACGCGGTCGAGGATCCGATCGGCCAGCTCGCGTTTCGGGAGCAGGGGGAGCTCTTCCTCGGTCTCCGCGTCGATCAGGACCGCGCGATTCACGTCCGAACCGAACGGCGACTCCCCCTCGGTGACCCGGTTCGCGACGGCGAGGTCGAGGCGCTTGGCGGACAACTTCTTCCGCGCGTTGTCGACGAGGTTCTCGGTCTCGGCGACGAAGCCGACGCGGACGCGCGGCCCGGTGATCGTCGCCAGGATGTCCACAGTCCGTTCCAGATCGAGCGAAGGCGCACCGTCCGTCTTCTTCAACTTCCGCTTCGCCGGCGCAACCGGCGCGTAGTCGGCGACGGCGGCGGCCATGATCAACGCGTCCGCGCCGTCGCACGCGGTCTGCAGGGCCCCGAGCATCTCCTTGGCCGTTTCGACGTCGATGATCGTTACGCCCGCAGGACGGGGAAGGAAGGTCGGGCCGGAGACGAGCGTGACGTCGGCCCCACGGTCGCGCGCCGCCTCGGCGAGCGCGAACCCCATCTTCCCCGACGAGCGGTTTCCGACGAAGCGGATCGGGTCGATCGGCTCCCGCGTTCCAGCGGCGGAAACGACGATCCGAGTCCCGGAGAGGTCTCCCGCGCGACCGACGATTCGGAGCGCCTCGCCGAGGATCTCCGGGACGGGGGCGAATCGACCGACGCCGACACTGCCGGAGGCGAGACGGCCCTCGGCCGGGCCGACGAACGAGACGCCTCGACCTTTCAGCGTCTCGACGTTCGCTTGCGTCGCCGGGTTCTCCCACATCGCGGTGTGCATCGCCGGGGCGACGAGGATCGGCGCCCGCGTGGCGAGAGCGGTGCAGGAAAGCAGGTCGTCGGCGATGCCACAGGCCAGCTTCGCGATCACGTTCGCCGTCGCCGGTGCGATGAGGAACAGGTCGGCGATCTCCGCGAGCGACACGTGCTCGATCGAATGCGGGTTGGTGAGGTCGAACATGTCCGTCGAAACGGGGCGGCCGGTGATCGCTCGGAAGGAAGCCGGGCCGACGAGCTTTGTCGCACTCTCGGTCATCACCGCGTGGACGGCGACGCCGGCCTGCGTCAGCCTGCTCGCCAAGTCGACCGCCTTGTACGCCGCGATCGATCCGGTGACGCCGAGAACCACGTTCCGTTCACTCATGTGAACCTCCTACCGGAGTCCGGGCGGCATTGTACGTCTGTCCGACGGGGAGTCCAAGGAGCGTCGCGTACGCAACTGGGATGTGAACCGAAAGGTGGGGATTGCTCAAGACAGTAGAGGGCGTTAGCATGGCATGAGTCGCTCTTAATGAGGAAATCGGAGTTTCGATATGGTTCGAGGATCAGAGCATGAGGAAGTACGAGGCAGTAGCCGGCGACCTAGCGTAGCAGGAGACGTTCGATGAAGCGATTCCCTAGAGGTTCGGAGTGGAGGAAGTGGGATCTGCACGTGCACCCACCAGGGACCAAGCTCAGCGATGGGTATGAAAAGAAAAGCGGAGCACTGGATTGGGACAGATTCTGCGAAATCATCCATGAGTCAGACGTAGAGGCGATTGGCATCGCGGATTACTTCTCTCTTGATGGGTTCTTCGCATTCAAGGAGGAATATGAAAGGCGGTACCCGGACTCCGGGAAGGTCTTCTTCCCTAATCTCGAATTGCGTCTGAACGAGGCCGTGAACAAGGCATCCGAGTACGTTCACATGCACCTCATTCTGAGGCCGGACATCAAACGTGAGAAGGCAGATGAGTTCTTGCGCCGGTTGAACACTGAGTCGAGAGATGAGGCGAGCCGGCTGATGAGCTGCTCAGAGATGGCCAGCGAAAGAGACTACGAGAAGGCGACGGTCTCGCGTGATAGCATCAAGAAGGCCATCACAGAAACGTTCGGAGAGAAGACAGATCGCAGCGACAACGTGATCGTTGTCGCTGCTGCCAACAACGACGGGATCCGTCCAGCTTCCGGCAATCGCCGTAGAATGGAGCTGTCTGACGAACTAGACAAGTTTTCCGATTCGTTCTTCGGGAGTCCCGACAACACCGACTACTTCCTGGACTCAGATCGCTTGGAAACCGAAACACATCGCGAGCGTCCCAAGCCGGTCTTCACTGGTTGCGATGCCCACAGCTTCGGACAACTTGATGCCTGGCTGGGTAAGGAAGCTACCGGTGACAATGCTAAGCACGTCACCTGGATCAAGGCAGACCTAACCTTCGAGGGCCTCCAGCAAACGCTGATAGAGCCATCTGAGAGAGTGAGGATACAGGCAACGAAGCCAGACAAGAAAGAACCGTACAAGGTCATCTCGAAGATTGTCTTCTCAAACTCGGACTTGTTCCCGAGCAAAGTAGAGTTCAACCCAGGCTTGAACTCCGTCATTGGATCTCGCTCATCTGGCAAGTCCGCGTTGCTGGCGTACATCGCTCACGCTATTGATCCCGAGTACACCGTGAGGCAGCAGCTGGGGGTAATCCCATCAGCTGGCGAAGCTGCTGTTGGACCGGGCGCAGGGGTCACGTGGGATGATGTAGCTGACATGGAGTACTCGGTGGTGTGGGCGGCCCCCACTGCGGCGACTGGCAGGGTCATCTACGTCCCCCAGAACGCCCTCTTCTCGATAAGCGCCGATCCCGACAGGATAACAGCGATGATCCGGCCGACGATCTTCCGCCTGTCGCCAGTATTCCGTGCACGCTTCATCGAAGCAGACGTAGCAGTCGATCGCAGCAATGGATCAATACGAAACGCCCTGTACCAGTGGTTCTCGCTGAATGAGGAGGTCGCCAGTCTGAAGGAGGAAATCCGCGCGCTTGGCGATCGCGAGGCTGTCACTCAGCGGGAAAGCGAACTCAAGGGGCAAATCGAGTTCCTGCAAAAAGAGCTGGCTCTCTCTGAGGATGATGTCGAGAGGTACCAACAGGTGATTCGGGACATCGGCCTGCGGGAATTGCGCCTGAAGGAGATTGCGCGAGAGAAGACGACTCTGGAGCCCTACGTGGAGGCTGGAGAGGAGGGGCGCTACGACACAACAGATAAGGTGAAAGCCAGCGTGGAGTTGGTTCCGTCCCCGGCGATACTTCCGGATGCCTTACGGGACCAGGTCGAGCGCTTGGCCGAAGAATCAAAAACGCAGCTTCTCCAGCTCGTGAGGTCAGCCATATGCAACTACCGATCAGCGCTTGCCGTCGAGGAGCAGGAGGCTCACGAAGCGATTAAGACGATCCGGTCGGAAAACCGAGAACTGATCAAGAAGGGCGAGGCAAATGCACAAGTCGACTCTCTGATCAAAGATCGGAAGACGCAGGCGGAGACGCTCGCTGAGATCGATGCGAAGGCCAAACTGGTTTGCGAAAGAACGGGCAAGATGGACGAACTGCTCGACGCCATTGAGGTGGAGGTCAACAAGCGCGATGCATTGCTTGCGGGCCTGGCGGCGGCCTTCAACAGGGAGAACCTGTGCTTCGAGAACATGCACTTCAAAGTCGAAGCAGACTTCGACGAGGAGGATGTGGATCGCGTCTCTCGGGGCTTCAACAAAACGGAGAGCAGCGAATTCATCATCACGAAGCAGGACATGGTTCAGAGAGCCGTGGACGTGATGAAGGCCATCTCCGAGCCGCGCGAATTCGTCAAGTACATGGGGGCTGGGAAGCAGAAGGTCAATCAGGGCGAGAGCGAGATCAGTCTGACAAAGGATGTTTTAACCCTGAACAGGGATATCCGATTCGTCGCGACCCTAGAACATGATCGTATTGGGGGATTTGAGACGTCCACGATGACTCCTGGCAAGCAGGCGCTGTTTGCGCTGACTCTACTCCTGGCGGAATCGGATGAGCCTTGGCCGCTCTTGATCGATCAGCCTGAGGATGATCTCGACAGCCGCTCGGTCTGTGAGACCATTGTTGACGATCTCATGAAGAGAAAGCGAGAGAGGCAGATCATCATGGTTAGTCGCGACGCGAATCTCGTGATTGGTGCGGACTCGGAGGAGATCGTCGTTGCTAATCGCCATGGCGCAGACCGGCCCAACAAGGACGACCGGATGTTCGAGTACCTTACCGGTTCACTTGAACACAGCGAGCCGAAGAGATCTTCGGCGAAAACGGTCCTGGCCTCTTCGGGCATACGGGAACATGCGTGTGAGATCCTGGATGGTGGCGTGGAAGCTTTCGAGAAGCGGAAACGGAAGTACCGAATCTGAGCCGTCTGAATCGGTCTGGCTTGGGGATGGGATGCGGGAGTTCGGGTGCGGCGCTCAGAACACGCCGCGAGTCCGACTTCTTCGTGGAGGTAGCTTGAGCAACATCATCTACACGCCATTCCTGAACTATCTGCGCATTGCCGCCGACGCTCACGCGAAGCTTGTTGAGTACATCGAATCGACAGGGAGAACTCAGCTGAGCTCAGACAGCTACGAGAAGACCGCCGAAGGACAGGCCTGTGTCGTGGTTCTGTTTGCGACCGTCGCGCTTGAGTGCTACATCCACAACTACGCGACGAGGAAGCTTGGAGAGCGATTCACCCAGAAGCATGTCGAGTCCATGGGGCATCATACAAAGTGGCTCGTAGTCCCGAAGCTTGCAACGGGTGAGGGGATTCCCCGCGATCACAAGTCGATGGAGCTTCTCGGCAAGCTCGTCAAGGCCAGGAACTGCGTGGCCCACGCGAAGGCAGTTAATGTGGATCCAGAGCGGTGGAGCTCCCAGAGAGATCGCATCGCTGCGGACAACAAGTCAGTCGTTGAGGCGGCGCTTTCCGCCTTCAACTGCGTGGGAGAGCTTGGTGCTGTCCTCGCAGAACTTGATCCCGGTGAGCCCAGCGCGAAGCTCCTTGCCGAGTTCCAGAAGCTGCCGCGGTACGGTCTGAAGGCCAGTGACTGGCCCGAGTCATCTTCGGGGCGAGGCGACCTCGTTGGGAGGTGTGTCGATGCCTAGTGGGAGAAGCAAGCCGGACGGCTACGAAGATGTGCTGTCAGAATACAAGGCTTGCCTCTTCGACGGCTGGTGCGGCGAACCTGTCGGATGGGGTTTCGAACTGCTGCAACGCATTACCGAGACACGTTTCGAGGCATTGAGGAGGTATGGAACTCTTGAGTGCGTATATCCAAAGTGGTTTCTCATCACGAGATCGCTGACTCGTGATGAAGCGACTGACCCGACTTTGACAACGCCAGATCCAGAATGACGTAGCGAAGGGCACTAGGAAG